>DASRCF010000139.1:0-11981 GCA_035653255.1 Chloroflexota bacterium | reverse complement strand
GGGTTCCCCTCCACGTACGCGTACCGAGACAACCCCAGCGGGTCGTACCCTCTCCCCGGCAGGCGATCACGAAAAGTGAACAGAGCTGATCGCGAAGCCTGAACAGGTTCCAAGGCAGGACCGGAACGTTCGTTCGTAGTGGTGAACCGCCGAGAGGCCGCCTGCCAGGCGGTGGGCGTCACACCAACGCCTGAGCAGGAGACCTCGCCTTGCCGTCTGGAGCAACGCACGTGGAACTGGAGTCCTGCACGACCACGGGTGCTCGGCGAGCGCGCTCGCCCGCGAGCTCGGCCTGAGCCGGACTACGGTGTGTCGGGAGCTGGCCAGCCCGAGCCTGCGCGGCACCGACCTTTACGCCGAGCTGCGGCCGGGGTACGGCTACCAGAGCAGCTACCCGGCCTTCCCGCGCCAGCTGCAGGTGCTGCGGCCGGCGGTGGTCAGGGACCCGGAGATCCGCTTCGAGACCGCCCCGGGAGCGCAGACGCAGGCCGACTGGGCTCACCTCGGGGGGTGGCCGCTGGGCGCCGAGACGGTCGAGCTCTCGGCCATGGTCGCCATCCTGGGTTGCTCGCCGGCGCCGGCGTTCCGGTTCGCCACCGACCAGCCCCGGCCGACCACGCTGGCCTGCCTCCCCCGGTGCCTGGACGATCTGGGCGGGGTGACGCGCGAGGTGCTGACCGACCGTGACCCGACGTTCGGCATCGGCCAGACGGCCGAGGGCCATCCTGGCCCCCGAGTGGGTCGACCTCTCCAGCACATCTATGAGCCGAGCCCAAAGCACGGGCCTTTCCTGCGTCGGGGGCCGAGAGGGCCAATCAGTAGAGCTCCTCGAGACGGGCAGGGGGCTCTCGACAACTCAGAACCTGTTCCTGGTAAGGAACGACAGCGAGTCGGGATCGATGCGGACGGCAATGAGGTAGTCTTTCGCCTTACTCTTCGACAGGATCGAGGTGATTATGTTCTGGAGATCTGGCATGGATGTGTTCCCGACCGCTGAGGGCTTGAGATCGGAATGGCGGGACTGGGTCCCGCCGAGGTGGAACACAGAAGGCAGCGTGGCCACGCAAGTGGTGAAGAGCCTGCCTTTAGGCATCGTCTGTAGTTTTGAAACAGTCTGTACCAATCGGGACGAATTGAAGCACTGGCTGGTGTCTTGGTGGAGAGCCCGGTTGCCGCATTTACGTTGTCGATCAGCGATGTATTCGGACGCCCAGTACGCATTTTTCTACGTAGTTGTAGGTCTAGTCGATCCGGCCGGTGATCCCTGTGCTCCCTCGAACTGGAAGGTGGTCGAGTTTGGAGAGGGAGTACACCCAGCTGCGCCGAAGGAATGGCCGGAACGGGATGTGGTGGTCCTAGCTGAAGCGGCGATCGCGGACCTACAGGGAAAAGCATGAGGTAATCGTTTAGAGGGTGCGCGGATAGGTAGGGCGACGTTATGGGCATCGGCTGGGACGCGCATCCCAGCGGTAACGGACCCAGGCCTCGCGGATCAGACGCCGAAGGGTGATGATGGCGTGGGCAAGACTGAGCCAGAGCTCGATCACCGCCGTTCCCCGCTCCGTGCCGCGAGCCGGCGTGCGGAGGTGGTTGACCCAGGCGTGGGTGCGTTCCACCGGCCAGCGCTGGCCGACCGGGATCGGAGCCGGTCGGCTCCGCCTGGCGATCTGGCTCCGCAGCCCACGGGCGCCAGTTCGGCCTCGGCCTTGGGGGAGTCGTCACCACGATCGAGGTGCACGGTGGGCGGCTCGGACGGCCTCCAGGGCGCCAGCTGGTCCAGGGTCGAGGGCAGTAGCACCGCGTCGTGGCGGTTGGCCGGCGCCACCACGGCCCCCAGCGGGATGCCCTTGGCCTCGGTCAGGGTGGAGCGCTTAATACTGCTACCGTACTTGCCCAGGGCCTACCATTCCGGCAGGATGGGTGGCCCTTCGACGGAGGTGGTGACCACGCTCGACGACCTGGAACCCTGAGGGGGAGGCCTTCGTCGCCTTCCACGCGCGCTTCGCCGACCGGTTCACCCGGCGGGAATCCCGTGAGCAGGTGGCCAAGTACCGGCGGGGCCTGCTCGCCCCGGTTGAGCGCAAGAACCGCTGGCAGGTGGCCGAGGCAATCGGGCTAGCTGGGATGTCGATGCCGCCCCAGGCCGCCTCCAGGCCTTCGTACGCGAGACCTTCGGTGACCCGGAGGGGATTGGTGTCCTGGACGAGACCGGCTTCCTAGGGGACCCCGTCGAGACGCGTCTCGGGGCACCCCATCGGAGCAAGCTCCGATGGGGACCCCTCGATGGGGTGCCCTCCTCGCCCGCCGCTCCCGCAGCGACCCCAACGACCTCGCCTACGACCTGGCCCTGGCCCCGACCGAGGTCACGCTCCAGGAGCTGGCGACGGTGGCCGCGACCCGGTCCACCGCCGAGCAGTGCCTCGAGGAGGCGAAGGGAGAGACCGGGCTGGACCAGGACGAGGTCCGGCACTGGCCGAGCCGGCACCGGCACCTCACCCGGTCGATGCTGGCCTGTGCCTGGCTGGCGGCGATCCGTAGTCAGGCTGAGGGGCAAGGGGGGGTGCCCTCCCGCCCTGGCCAGCTCGACGGTGCCCGAGGTGCGCCGGCTGCTGATGGTGGCGCTGCCGCTGCCCGCGAGCTCACCGGAGCTTGGCCTGGCGTGGTCGTGGTGGAGACGGGCCCAGCGCTGGCAGGCCCGGCGCAGCCACCACCGTCGTCGCGTGCTCCAAGGCAGGTACGATCGCTCATGAGTCACAACTACGGTTGTAGCATTACGGGGGCACCGGGGTCGCCTCCGGGTCGGTCACCTGCAGTCCCAGCGAGTGGCGCCTCTCGCTGCGAACCCCCGCTCATCTGGGTCGGGGCGAGCCCGTCCTCCAATCCTCGACGAGTTCGTCCAGACGTAATCTTGACCGATCGCTCGATCAAGTTCATACTGGCCGACAAGCGCCGCGAGGCGACGGCTGGAGGTTGACGGAGGGATGGAATTGGCCGTTTCGGGACCACTGACGGTCGAGGATAGGCTCCTCATCCGGGAGCTCTACGCCCGCTACGTGTGGGCGATGGATAGTGGCGATCTTGACGCATTCGTCGATTGCTACGCGCCAGGGGGGCGACTGGATGTTGGCCGGGCGGCGACGACACCAGAGGAGATCCGCAACTGGTTGGCGGAGTTCCTCAAGGACTCTGCCTTCCCTGGCAGCCAACACCACTACAACCAGTTTGTGATGGATGGGAACGGATCATCCTGTCAGGTGCGAGCATACTGGGCACGGCTTTATCGACTGCCAGGAACGACCAGCTCCCAGATCATCGCGCAGGGCTATTACACGGACACCGTCGTGAAGATCGACGGTCGCTGGCGCTTCCTGGTCAAGCGGTCGCATCCAGCTCATGAGCTGCGCGAGCAGAAGTTTGGTCAGGAGCCGGCAACCTCGCCTCCGGTTGGGGAAGACTCGCTCTACGACGTCGGGACGCCCTTGTTCTAGTCGGATGCCAGCAGGCCTACATGAATGGAGTCAGAAAACGTGGGGTTGAGTGTCGAAGACCGTCTCGAAATCATGGAGCTCTACGCACGCAACACCTGGGCTCTCGACGTCGGTGATGCTGATCGATTCATAGCTACCTTCACGCCTGATGCCACTCTCCAGATGAAGCATCGCTATGTAGGCCATGAGGGCATTCGGTGGTTTATCGAGCTCTTCCTCCAGCAGGATTTTGGCTTCCCGAGGGCGCAGCATCTGCTCTCACATCTTGTGATCGACGATGCGGGTGGAGGGAAAGGTTGCCGAAGCCGGGCGTACGTTACCCGGGTCCATCGTCTTCCCGGCCAGCATCGTGGGAACTGCCAAGTGATATGGACTGGCTATTGCGTCGACACCTGCGTCAAGCGCGAGGATCGCTGGCTCTTTCAGTCTCGCGCGCTCCACGCATGGGAAGGAGATGTGATGGCCGCGATTAATGGGGCAGATGAGATGTTGCGTAGCTAAGGAGGTTGGGGATGGTTGAGGACATCACCTTCGGCCTCGACGTTTGGCAGTTCCGCTGCAGTCTCGATGAGCTGCGCATGGTGTGGCAGCTTGCTGACCAAGGCGGGTTCGATAATCTGTGGGTATGTGATCACTTCCTGCCACTACTTCCGAACAGTGACTATCAGGTCGACATCTTTGAGGCTTGGTCACTGGTGGCGGCGATGGCTGAAGCAACCCATCGCGTACGGATTGGTGTGATGGTCTCTGGCAACACCTACCGTCACCCGGCCGTCTTAGCCAAGATCGCAGCGACGGTGGATCACCTCTCTGGTGGGCGCCTCGAGTTCGGGATCGGGGCGGCTGGGACTGCGAACGCACCCGATGAGCATGCCATGCTGGGGCTCGAGTTCCCACCTACCGCGGAGCGCATCCGGCGGTTGCGTGAGGCCTGCATCGTGATCAAGAAGCTCTGGACCGAGGAGGTTGCCGATTTCCACGGCCGCTACTACCGACTCACCGGGGCAATCGCCAAGCCGAAGCCACTCCAGAAGCCGTTTCCACCTTTCTGGATTGGTGGCGATGGAGAGAAGCTCACCCTCCGGGTGGTCGCTGAACATGCCGACGTATGGAACGCTATCGGGCGCAACCCGACCGGCCAGCCTGGCGGCGGGATACCTGAGCTCGCCCACAAGCTGGCGGTGCTTGACCAACACTGTCTCGCCGTTGGCAGAGATCCCAAGAGGATCAAGCGCTCGGTACAGGTGCATCTTGACCGAGAGGAAGACCTAGACGCCACCACACGACGGATTGAGGACCTGCTTGTGGTGGGCTTCACCGACGTCGTCCTCCTTGTTCCACCTCCCAATCCGGTCCCTCGGGTCGAGCTCGCGATTCACAAGCTGCTACCGCGCTTCCGCTCGTCGAGGACATCGATTCCAACCCCGTGATCGGGCAAAAAGACGAAGAAAGGAGGGAATCACGTTGGAAAGGAAAACCCGTGCTGGCAGACATGAGTTGAACACCACGATCGCCGGGACGCTCGTGATGATCATCCTCATGCTCATGGCTGCTTGCGGAGGTGGGAGTTCGACGGCCACCAAAGTCACCACTAACCCGTCGTCCATTCCCAAGCTCAAGGCGATTCCTGCCCTGCACAACATGTTGCCGGCATCGAATAAGAGGAGCGGGGAACTGATCTTCGATACGGTGCCCAATCCACCTTGGGCGATTGTTGGGCCAGACGGCAATGTGGAGAGCGGCGTTGACGTCGATCTTGGCAACGCCCTGGCGCAGGTCCTTGGCCTGAGGCTTCACACTGTCCTGGTCGGCGATGCGGCCACGTTGCTCGCCGGCATCTCCGCGGGGAGGTACGACACCTTCCTTGGTCCGCTCGGGATCACCGCACAGCGGAAGCAGACGCTGTACGAATTGATCTGGGTCACTAACACCTTCTACTTCGAGGTCCAGAAGACCAGCCCTATCCATACCGTCGGTGATCTCTGTGGAAGGAATGTTGCAGTTCTGACGGGAACCATCGGTGCTACCATCGTTGTCCCTGGAGCCTCACAAAGTGACTGCCTCGCCCAGGGTAAACCCCCCATCACCATGGTGAGCTTCGCAACCGATCCGGAGGCGCAGCTGGCGGTTAAGGCGGGACGGGCGGACGCCTATGCCCTTAGCGATGCCTCGTGCGTGTATTCGGTCAAGCAGCCGGGAGCGAGTACTCTGCGCTGCGTCGTCCCGAAGTCGACAGATAACATCGCGGTGAACAAAGCGGCATTGGCTGTTTCCAACCAGAATCCTCAGCTGCTGAACGCTCTCAAGGCAGCTCTTGAGGAACTTTACCGACAGGGCGTCTATCAGAAGATCATGGCGAAGTGGGGCCTAGAGCACGACATGGTCAAGGAATTCGTGTTGGGGTAAGCCAGTGGTGAACCGAGGGCGAAGAGAGCGCACAGGTCGTTTCTCGGAGGATGTCGTCATCGACGTCTCTACGGCGAGACCTCCGCTGCGCGTGTGGCGACTGATCGCCACGGCGATCGTTCTCTTGATCGTTGCACGGATGTTGCTGTTTCTGATCCAGACACCGAACTTCCAGTGGGACGTGGTCGCCCAGTACCTCACCTTCCCCTCTATCTTGCATGGTCTCCTAGTGACGATCGTGATCACGATCAGCTGTACGGCCCTGTCCATCTTCCTAGGGACGCCAATCGCTCTGTGCCGTCTGAGTCCTGTGCTCGCGCTGAGGGCGGTCGGCGGAGCGTACGTGTGGCTTTTCCGCGGCTTGCCTGCCCTGGTCCAGATCGTATTCTGGTTCAACCTAGCCTACCTGCTTCCTCGAATCTCGCTAGGGATCCCGTTTGGACCCGTTCTCCATAGCTGGTCGACAAATAAAGTGATCTCGCCGTTCGTGGCAGCCTTACTCGGCCTCGGTTTAACCGAGGCAGCCTATATGTCAGAGATCATTCGAGCAGGGATCCTCTCGGTAGATCCTGGTCAGCGAGACGCCGCCCGTTCTCTGGGCCTGGGCGCGCTGAAGACCTTCTTCCTGATCATCGTTCCGCAAGCAATGCGCTTCATTCTGCCGCCCATGGGAAGCCAGCTGATCGGCCTGGCAAAGTCGACCTCGTTGGTCAGCGTGGTGGCGACGAGTGACCTCCTCTTCTCGGTCGAGGTCATCTATGCGAGAACGTTCGAGGTGATCCCACTGATGCTGGTGGCATGTTTCTGGTACATCGTGATCGTGTCGATCCTGTTCCTGCTTCAGGTCTATCTCGAGCGACGCTTCTCCCAGGGGCGGATGGGGGCGCGCAGTCATGGGGCATGGTGGCCCTGGGGACGTCATCGACCGGCCGTAGCGTCGGGTATTGACCTGGGATAACGGAGGATGCCGGTGGCAGGGGAACGGCGAGCGCCGGTCCTGCGGCTTCGAGGTGTGCGCAAGACATTCGGATCCGAGTTGGTCCTGGACGGCATCGATCTCGACGTCTATGAGGGAGAGGTGGTGGTGATCATCGGCCCCTCCGGGTCCGGCAAGACCACGCTGGTTCGGTGCATCGATCAACTGGAGTCGATTGACGCTGGAGCCATGTACCTCGACGACGAGCTCCTCGGCTTCGAGCTTGTTGGAGGCCGCCTTCGACCGATGAGCGAGCGCAGCGTCAATGCTCAGCGCCGTCGGATGGCCATGGTTTTCCAACAGTTCAACCTCTTCCCCCACAAGAAGGTCATCGACAACGTGACGATTGGGCCGATCCAGTCGAGGGGGCAGGTGCCAGCGGACGCGACTCGGAGGGCACGGGTTCTTCTCGAGCGTGTCGGCCTAGGTGATAAGATGCAGTGCTATCCGCGGCAGCTGTCCGGTGGCCAGCAGCAGCGAGTCGCGATCGCCCGAGCGCTCGCCATGGAGCCACGGATCATTCTCTTTGACGAGCCGACCAGTGCCCTCGACGCTGAACTCGTCGGAGAGGTTCTGGATGTGATTCAGGAGCTTGCACGTGAGGGCATGACGATGATCGTGGTGACGCACGAACTACGGTTCGCGCGCGAGGTGGCCGATCGATGCGTGTTCATGGAACGTGGCCGGATCATCGAGGTCGGCCCTCCTGCCCAGATATTCGGACAGCCTCGCTCAGAACGCCTGCGCACCTTTCTCTCCGAACTCCAGAATCTGACCGGGCTGGATGCCGGCCGCGAGGATCGACACGCCGTGCGATAGGGCGGCACGATTGGGCCGCGCTCTGCCCTGGAGCTCCGACCGCTGACGTGAGACGACACGCTCGTTGCCGTTGCGGAACGCCCAGCCGACGACCCACGATCGCGGCTTGGCGCTGGCCACTCACAGCTCGAACCGTACGGGGAGAGATCTGACGCCGAACCTAACCCAGCTCGTTCGCCGGACGGGACCCGCCAGGCTGATCCAACGGGTACGTGCCAGAACCTCCTCGACGGCGGCTCGAAGCTCCATCTCGGCGAGCCCCCGGCCAATGCAGGCATGGATACCGCGACCGAACACCAGGTGCCGGTTCGGCCGTCGGTCGATGACGCACTCGTCGGGTCGGCTGAACACCTGCGGATCGCGATTTGCTGCGGCCCAGACGAGGAAGACCTGCTCGCCTTTGGCCACACGCCGGCCGTACCGCTCGAAGTCACGGGTCGCGGTACGCGGCATCCCCATGACTGGGGTCTCGTAGCGCAGGAACTCACTGATCGCGCTCGGAATGAGGGATGGCTGCTCACGGAGCCGCCGCTGGATGTTCGCGGACCGCGCGAGGTGCAAGAAGCAGATGCCAAGCGCGCTGGTGGTCGAGTTGTGCCCAGCCATGAACAGCAACCTGAGCACCTGGATGATTTGCTCGTCGGTCGGGGGGCTCCCATCGATCTCGGAGGCGATCAAGCCCGAGACCAGGTCGGTGGTCGCGTCGAGCGGCGACCGTCGCCGCTCGCTGACCAGACGGAGAGCGAACGCTTGCAGCTCACCTTCGGCTCGCTGAACAAGCTCCAGGTTGCCGCCGCGACCATCCTCGTTCAGATAGATCTGGTTGCTCAGTTCGTCGATGAGCGTCCACGCCTCGTCTGGCAGGTGCAGGAATGCGCACAGAACACGGGTGGGGAGGGGATAGGTGAACGATAGGGCCAGGTCACCGCCACCGGCGTCTAGCAGCGGCTCGAGGAGCGCACCGATCACCTTCCGAGTGTACGGCTCCATCGCCGCGACGGCAGTGCGCCCGAAGTAGGGGTTCAAGATCCTCCGGTATGCGGTATGGAGAGGCGGGTTGACCTCGAGCGGTGGCCGGGCTGGCGCCCGCTGTGGGCGACCCTGCGCGAATGTCTCAGGGTCGTCGGCCGCCTCAACGATGTCCTGATAGCGGAAGAGCGACCAAAAGCCGCCGTGCCGCTCGGTCCAAGCCAGAGGACGTTGCTCTCGCAGCCAACGCAGGATGACAATGGGATCTGCAACAGCCTCTGGCTCGAGTGGGTCCCAATCCTGAGCGCGAGGCGCAAGGTCGACCCGGCCGTCCTCCTCGTTCGGCATCTGAGCCCTCCCCATGTGGTTCAGCTGGCCATCTCCCGTCGCAGACCATATGGTCGCGCCATGTCCTTACTCGCCCGGTTCCCCAACCGCACCATGTCGCGGTGGTCGAGGAGGTGCCATTACGTCTCGATCGTGTCCCAGCAAGGGGCGCAGAGGTCGCCGGTGTGACTGCTCACGTACCGATCTTCAGCGGTAGGTACCGTAAGCCAAACTGGTGCCACGGCTCGAACTCTGGCGTGCCCGCCAGCTCGAAGCGGGTCGTCGAGGCAAGCCATGCCTCAAGCGCCACCCGGAGCTCAAGACGAGCGAGCGGAGCCCCGATGCACTTGTGGATACCGTGGCCGAAGGCGAGATGTGGGTTTGGCCTGCGATCGGCACGGACGGACTCTGCGTCCCCGAAAACCCTCCGGTCGCGGTTACCCGAAGCGAAGTAGAGGAGGACTCGATCGCCCCGCCGGAGATGCCGTCCGTGAAACTCGAAATCGCAGGCAGCGGTCCGTGGCATCGCCAGAACTGGAGTCTCGTACCGTAGCAGTTCCTCGACGGCAGAAGAGATCTTCTCAGGGGCGCGCCGAAGCTCATCTTGGAGAGCGATGTCGACCGCGAGGCGATGGAGGCAGATGCCGACAGCCGTTGTCGTCGAGTCGTGCCCCGCTGCCAACAGAAGGCGGATGACCCCGATGATGTGATCGTCAGTGATCGGATGGCCTTCCTCCTGGGCCCGCAGCAGCGTCGTCACTAGATCATCGTCGCGCGGCAGGGCTCGTCGAGCGGCAAGCACCGTCCGGCTGTATTCGTAGAGCGCGTCGTTGGCCACGCGAAAGGCAGCCTGGTCGGCCGGGTCGTCCGAGAACTGGAGGAATGCAGCCTCCGACCACCTCTTGAGCGAGTGCCAATGCTGCTCTGGCTGGTTGAGAAATGTGAGCAGGACACGTGCTGGAAGCGGTTGCGCAAAGCCGCTGGCTGCGTCCCCACCACCAGCTGAGACCAACGGTTCAAGTAGCTCGGCACAGATGGCACGAACTCTGGACTCAAGTGCTCGCATCCGGCTGGGCGAGAAGTGGGGCTGCATCAACCGCCGGAAGAGCGTGTGCTGAGGGGGATCGCTCTCAAGCGGGGGCCGCGGTGGGCCAAAGCGTGTGAGTTCTCCGTTCCGGAACCGCTCGACGTCCAGCGTCGCATCGACGATGTGGTCGTGACGGGTAAGTGCCCAGAAAGAGCATCCTCGATATCCATGCTGGGAGTAGGCAACCGGATGCTCATCTCGAAGCCGCGCCAGTACCGAGAGGGGATCCCGACGGAACTCCGGGCTGGCTGCGTCCCAATCCGCACGGGGCTCATCCGTTGTCACAGGTTCCATCTGTCACAGGTTCCATCGTGCAGGCCCTGGAGGGGCGTCTGTCTGGGGACGTGAGCTCACGATGCATCCGCGGCATGGCGGCACGGCAACGGCGACGTGCTGAGTCCAGATCATCGGGCTCGTTGCCCGAGGAGCCTGGCGTGAAGCCATGCATCCAAGGGATGATTACTCTCGAGGCTTGATCAGACGGCAGCTGTACGAAAGTTCGGGGAGGGCTAGCGTGCAGGAGTACCCGTTTCCTCTAGAGCTGGCCGCTATGCGGATGTACGGCAGGGCTCGAGACATAGCTGGAAGGGCACCTATGGTCGACGAAATCATGTGCACTCCACCAAACACGGCCGAGTCTAACATAGATCGATCGATCGGTCAACACCGCCACCTTGCGATTCGCAGCCAACGGCCCCTGCGCCGGCCAGCCGGGTCTCGACGGGGTTGAGGTGCTGGGCTGCCACCGGCCACGTGCCGGAGGCGGCCAGGGGGATCGAGCTCGTGCCGGGGCCAGTGCCACTGGAGTGCCGGGCCGTCGAGCTGGGCGGTGGACAGGTCCGGTTCGCGCCGCGCCGCGCGGGCGACGGCCAGGGCGACCATGGGATCGGGTTGGCCGAAGGTGCGCGCCGAGTCCCTAAGCGGGGTGCCAGAAATCTTGCGCGTGATGGGCCAGGCCACCGGCCGGGGTGAGGTGCAGCGACGAGAACGAGGCAGCCTCGTGACAACTCTCAACAACCCAACCACGAGGCCGCCACCAGTTTGCCCCCAGCGCACGTCTTCGCACCGCCCTCCATCGACGATCGCACCCACCTCCTGGCCCTCCTCCATGGTCCCCTCCGCCTCGCCCTGCGCCTGGCCATGGTCCTGATGTCCCTCGAGGGCTACCCGGCCACCACCATCGCCGAGCCCCTCGGCTACGACCCCCTCCACCGTGGGGCGCCGGGTCCAGCGCTTCAACCATGAGGGCATCGCCGGGCTCAGCGACCGCCCCCGGTCGGGGCGGCCGCGGCTGGGCAGCCCCGGCTCCAAGCGCGCATCCGACGCCGGCTGGCCGAGCCCCGGGCCTGGAAGGGGTCCCCATCGGCACCCGTTCCGATGGGGTGCCCCTCAGCACCGGACCCTCTTCGGCGCCATCGAGCTGGCCCGTGGGCGCCGGTCGCCACCCGGCCACCAGCGCCGGCTTCCTCCAACTCCTGGAACGGGTGGTGGCCGCCTACCCCTGCCGGCCATCGCCATCCTCCTCGACAACGTGGCCATCCACCGCTCCCGGGTGGTCACCCACTGGCTCGGGGAGCACCCCCAGGTCCGGCCCATCTTCGGTCCTCGCTACTGTCCCCACCACAACCCAGTGGAGCGGATCTGGGGGGGCGATGAAGACCTACCTGGCCAACACCCCGGTGGAGACCATGGCGGGTCGGGTACGTCAGGTGCAGGCCTTCTTCCAGGAGCACAGCCAGGAGCAGCGGTTGCGGTGTGTCTCACCGTTCCGGTCGCCCTGGTTGCCCGAGGGATACGCGCAGAGCCTGTGGGCGGCCGCTTAGACCAGGACCGGGTCCAGGTGCTCGTCGAGCGCGCAGAGGGTCTCGAAGAGGTAGTAGTCGCCCCAGATCAACTCGTTCCGGGTGGC
>DASRCF010000138.1:0-12587 GCA_035653255.1 Chloroflexota bacterium | reverse complement strand
TTGGTCCGGTACCAGCCACCCCAACGAGAATTGGTGTGTGACCAGATGTGCGGCATCGAAGGTCTGACCGTGTCGATGCGGAAGGCGGTGCTTCCTGACTGGCCGAAGGGCGTCCAACTGCCTGCATTCCCCTGACCGTCGACGACTCGTGCCTGCCACGTGTAGCCGGTGCCGTTCTTCAGGCTCGATACCCGAACCGAGAGGGTGGCCGTGTCTCCGGATGCGACCGTGACCGGCGATCCCTGGTAATTGGGTGTATTGGAGAAGGCAACCCCGGCCGGTCTGACTTCCACCTGAGGCGTGAGTCCGGCCCCGGTGCCCGAGATCTGAAACGACAGCAAGACGGTGGCATGCTTGGTCCAGCTGCCGGCCGGTATCATCTTTCCCTTGGCCTGCTGGCTCAATCCGGAGGGTGCAGGCGGTGGAGGGGCGGAGCTGGCCGCCACGAGGCTGGAGCCCGCCAGAGCGAGCATCGCGGACAGGATCGCAAGGGGGACGCGTGTCATCAGGGCAGGGCCTCCGGGTGGGTGATTTGGGTGTTCATGGGGTCAGCCTCGGCGCTGCCGAAGCCCAATGTTTGGCCTGGAGCCGCTTCGGCCGCCTCCAACCCATCATGCTATACTCGTGCCAACGACAGAGGCAGGACCAGTAGGGCAAAGACCGGTCCGACGAGAGAGCCGGGATGGTGTGATCCGGTCGGACCGAGTGCCCGAACCGACCTGATCAGTTGCTCCCGACGAGGGGTGCCGGACGGCCACCGTTACTGAGGCCTCCAGCTTGAGTGAGCTGGACAGAGTGAGCTGAGAACAGCTCTGAAGCATGGTGGTACCGCGGGTTGAATCAGCCCCGTCCCTGCAGGGACGGGGCTTTTTTCATTTGGAGTTTGATCGCGAGACCGCCAACCCGAAACCCGAAACCCGAAACCCGAAACTCGAAACCCGAAACCCGAAACTTCTTGAAAGGAGCCTGAGATGACGGCTGAGGAAGAGGAGCAGACCGAGGATCGCGAGGAGCGGTCCGACTGGTACGTGCGTACCGTGCTGGACGCGGAGCTGGCCGATTACACACCGGTCCGGGGATGCATCGCGATCCGCCCGTACGGCTACGCCATCTGGGAGAACATCCAGGGTCAGGTCGACCGCGAGCTGAAGGCGACCGGCCACAAGAACGCCTACTTCCCGGTGTTCATCCCCATGTCGTTTCTGGCCAAGGAGGCCCAGCACGTGGAGGGATTCGCTCCCGAGCTGGCCGTGGTGACCCACGGAGGAGGCCAAAAGCTGACCGAGGAGCTGGCTGTCAGGCCTACCTCGGAGACGATCATCTACGACATGTACCGCAAATGGATCAAATCCTACCGCGACCTCCCCATGCTGATCAATCAGTGGGGCGACGCCGTCAGGTGGGAGATGCGAACGCGGCCGTTTCTCCGCGGCATGGAGTTCCTCTGGCAAGAGGGCCACACCGCGCACGCCACCTTCGAGGAGGCCGACGCCGAGGCCAGGCTCATCCTGGATATCTACATCAAATTCATCGAGCAGCAGCTCGCCATCCCCGTCCGTGTGGGCAGGAAATCGGAGCGTGAGAAGTTTGCCGGCGCCGCCATCACCTACACCGTTGAGAGCCTGATGCGCGACGGCCGCGCCCTGCAGATGGGCACCTCCCACAACCTGGGGCAGAACTTCGGGAAGGCCTTCGACGTGCGTTTCCTGGACAAGGACGGCGAGCAGAAGTGGCCCTGGTCGACGAGCTGGGCCGTGAGCTTCCGCCTGATCGGCGCTCTGGTGCTGGTGCACGGCGACGAGAAGGGCCTCATTCTTCCACCTCGCGTGGCTCCTGTTCAGATCATCATCGTGCCCATCTGGCGCAAGGAGGAGGAGCGGGTAAGGGTGGAGGCCTTCGTCGGAGAGATCCTGGCCGAGCTGTTAC
The DNA here is from genome assembly GCA_035653255.1 of Chloroflexota bacterium. Lineage (GTDB taxonomy): Bacteria > Chloroflexota > UBA5177 > UBA5177 > JAJPKF01 > DASRCF01. Next base: position 10,661 of record DASRCF010000138.1, on the reverse strand, counting down.
GGGCCGGCCTGAGGGTTGAGGTCGACCGGCGCGACACGGTAACGCCGGGGTTCAAGTTCAATGACTGGGAGCTGAAGGGGGTGCCTCTGCGGCTCGAGATCGGCCCTCGCGACATGGCCGCCAACCAGGTGACCGTCGCCCGGCGGGACACCCGCGAGAAGTCGGCCGTGCCCGCAGACGGGCTGGCGCCACACCTGGTCGAGCGGTTGGAGGCGGTACAAACCAATCTGTTTCAGCGCGCCTCGGACTTCACCGAGCGCAACACCCACGAGGTGAGCTCGATGGACGAGCTGGCGGCGGAGCTGGAGCAGCATCCCGGCTTTTTCTGGGTCAACTGGTGCGGAGCGGACGAATGCGAGGATGCCTTTGCGGCCCTCAAGGCCTCCATCCGTGCCATCCCCCTGGATGACGAACGGCGTCAGCCGTCGGGGCCGTGCGTGAGCTGCGGCCGCACGGCCGAGTCCCGAGTGCTGGTGGCGAAGTCATACTGACAGGTCCGCCTCCGTCGCCCGCTATTCCGCCTCTCTCCCGCCCCGGCGAGCCCCGCGGTTCCGCTTGGCTCGTCTGAGGGCGATAAGCTCCGGTCGTAGCTCTTCGGCCCGTTGAAAGTCCGGACAGGGCAGCGGGACCGCCTCAGGGATGCGCTGACGGAGCAAAGCGGCGACGCTGATCGGGCGGTCGAAGTGCGCCTCGGCACACGTGACCAGCCCTTCGGCGGTGTCGGTGGCCAGGGCACACACGTGGCACTGGGCGCCGCGACGTTCGACGGTAGGTAGCGGAACACTCGCCGCTTGGACGGCAGACGGCACCAGTCTTCCGGCCCAGCAACGGGGAGCATCACAGGCCGCTCCCACGCAGCCCGAGTAGACGTTGCCCGGGCCGAGACATGGATATCTGGAGCCGTCGCCCCGCCTCGGGTTGTCCCAAAAAAGTGAAACCTGACCAAACATTTCGATGTGGAAGCCGGTCTTGTTGTCGACGCCCAGCACCTCAGACAACACATCCTGCTCGTACTCACGGCCGTCGTTATCCATCGCTACGGCCCTTCCCCGGTGCTGATTTTCTAAACGGAAATAGAACGTATGTTCTATCTCTCACGCAAACATATCAGGATGTGGGGAGTTGTCAAGGGGAACTTGAGGCGCGAGCCGAGGGCGACTCCGACCAGGCGGATCCCGCTACCCGCGACGGCTCGGGGTCAGTGCCTTGTGTCGGACTGCCCCATTGCCCCGCGGTAGCGGCGCGCCAGGTCGACGTAGTGTTCGGCGCTGTGCTTGATCCACCAGCTGGAGCCGCCGGAGATCGCCTTCTTGACCTCGGCCGGGCTGCCGGCTACCAGCATGCCCGGAGGCACCTTCGTTCCCGCCGTCACCACGCTCCCGGCTGCGACGAGTGATCCCTCGCCGATCTCGGCGTCTTCCAGCACGACGGCATTCATTCCGATCACCGCTCCGTTTCCTATGGTGCAGCCCTCGAGGACGGCCCCGTGACCCACCGTCACGTCATCTCCGATTTGTGTGCCCCTGCGGGTGGAGACGTGCACGACACATCCGTCCTGAACGCTCGTTCGTGCTCCGACGATGATGGCGTTATCCGCGTGGTCGGCCCGGAGGGTAGCCGAGAACCAGATGCTCGAGTCCTCCCCAACGCGCACGTTGCCGGCAAGCGTCGCATTCGGCGCCACGAAGACGCGCTCCGCAAGCTGAGGCGTGTGGCCCTCGAATTCCAGGATCATGTCCGTCCTTGGGTGCACGGCACCGTCCAAAACGTTCGGGGCCAGTGGCTCGCCCTTTGATTGTGGCAGGCGAATCGACAGCAGTAGCGCGTTCGGATTCTCCGCTCGACCGCTTCAGGGTCGATGCATGAAGGCGTGGATGCCGTTTAGGACGAACTGTGCCGCCAGCGCGGCCAGGATGAGCCCCATGACCCGCCCGATCACGGCGATGCCGGTGGTGCGGAGAAGCAGCATGATGCGGCCGCTCATCCGCATAACGAGGAGTGATGCCACGAGGGCTATGAGCAGAGCGACCAGAACAGAGCCGATCTTGAAGAGGTTGGTGCCCGCCTGGGACATGAACAACACGATGGTGGCGATGGCGCCGGGCCCACTGATGATGGGGATGGCCAGCGGGAACACGCTGATGTCGGCGGCTGTCCGTCCTTCGGCCTCCTCCTCGGGTGTTTCCCTGGTCCTCGAGGGCCTGGCGAACAGTAGATCGATGGCAATGAGGAACAGCAGTGCGCCGCCGGCGATGTAGAAGGCGTCGAGGCTGATGCCCAACGCCGCCAGCAGGGGTCGGCCGACGATGACGAACACCAGCATGATGGCTCCCGCGACCGTCACCGAACGGTAGGCGAGATGGCGCCGCTGATCCTCAGTCATGTGCCCCGTCAAGCCGATGAAGAGCGGGGTCAGGGCAATGGGATCGACCACGATGAAGATGGTGACGACTGCGCTGAGCAGGAATGCCATGGCACTCAAGTGTCGCCTGCCTCGTTTGCTGCGGTCGTGTGCCGTGGCGAAGCCAAGTTGCTTGGTACAGTGGATATGTACCTCGCCCCAGCTGGTGTCGCTTTCAGGAGCACCGGAGGAGACATGCCCCTGTCCGTGGGCGCAACCGCGCCCGAGTGGTCTCTGCTCGCCGCCCACAACAACGCGATTTCCCAGGTATCGCTCCGTTCACTCCTCGACCCTCACAAGGCTTTGGTTCTGACCACCTTTCCGCTGGACTTCACGGGAGGGTGACGGAACCAGCTGTCCCAATTCCGGGACAGTTACGGCGAGTTTCGCCGTACGGAGATCGAGGTCGCGGCGGTCAGCGTCGACAGCCCGTACTGCCACCTGGCCTTCGCACGGGAGCTGAACATCCGTTTCCCGCTGGTCAGCGACTTCAACCGGGAGCTGCTACGGGCCTACGACGTACTCTCTGCCGGCACCCCGCTACTCTGGGAAATTGCCAGGCGGAGTGCCTTCGTCATTGATCGTACCGGCCTCATCCGCTATGTGTGGGCGGAGAAGGAGGGCCTGCCTCCGGTCCAGCAGGTACTGCAGGCGGCAAGAGCAGTTAGCGTAGAGTGACAGATTCTCGGGAGCTCCGGCAGTCCCAAGGAAGGGCAAGGATGGACGAGGCCGAGGTCAACGCCGTCATCGACCGCATCAGTCAGCTCTGCGAGAGCATCGTCTCCGGCGCTCAGGAGTGCGCCAACCCCGACCACCTCATACGTATCGTAGGCACCCTCGAGTGCGTCTTCATGGCCGGGCATGATGACATCGACTATGAGGAGGAAGCAGGCGACCGCCGGCCGGATGCGTGAGAGCCGGTGAAGATAGGAAGCCGAGCGCGCGGGGGCATCTGAGCTGAGCGGCCGCTTCATCCCGTCCAATGACGGCCGGCCTCGGGTTGACAGAATTGCGACCGCCCCTCCGCGATGTTGCAGCGCCCCTTCCCCTGTCGGACGAGCGAGGTGAAGAGTTCGCCCCCATACCACGCCGATTCATTCAGCTCGCGTACCCGTGCCGTGCCCGCTACCCAGATTTCCAGGCGGGACCTAGCCATTTGAGTGGTGTGCCGGATATCCTCCTCCTGCCACGCTCGAAGTAGAGCCGGGTGAATCCCGGCATCGAGCACGAATCTGGAGGAACTCAAAAATGACACGGGAAGTCAACGCCGAACACTCGCTCCTGGCCCTTTCGGAATCGCTGGTGTCCGCCGTAGAGACGGCGGGGCACTCTGTCGTCGGGGTGGCGGCGCGACGTCGAGGAGCAGCCAGCGGAGTCCACTGGCAACCGGGCGTCGTGGTCACCGCCGACCACGCAGTCGAGCAGGACGAGGATATCAAGCTCATCCTCGAAGACGGGACCCGACACGCGGCGAAACTCGCCGGCCGCGACTCAACCACCGACCTCGCGGTGCTCCGCCTCGAGGGGGAGCGCCTTCGCCCGACGGCGGCAATCAACGCCGAAGCCGTCAAGGCCGGCCGTCTGGTGGTCGCCGTCGGACGTCCGGGAGACGGCGGCGTTTCCGTCAGCTTCGGGGCCGTCAGCGCGGTGTCGGGCGCCTGGCGAACGTGGGCCGGAGGCAAGATCGACCAGCTCGTCCGACCCGACGTGACCTTCTATCCCGGCTTTTCCGGTGGCCCGCTGGTCGACATGGCGGGCCGAGTGCTGGGGATCAATACGTCAGGGCTGTCACGGCACATGTCTCTCACCATCCCCGCGGCCACCGTGAATCGAGTGGTCGAGCAGCTCCTGCGGACGGGACGCATCGCCCGCGGATACCTCGGCCTGCGGATGCAGTCGGTGGTGTTGCCCGAGGCGTCGAGGGCGCAGCTGGGGCTCGAGTCCGGGACTGGGCTGGTGGTCATGGGTGTCGAACCCGATGGTCCGGCGTCCGGGGCCGGCATCCTGCTGGGGGATATTCTGGTGGCCATAGACGGAAACGCCCTTGCCCATTCCGACGCCGTTCAGGCTGCGCTTGACCCTGAGACCGTTGGGAAACCGGTCACGCTGAGCGTCATCCGCGGCGGAAGCCCAATGCAGGTGACGGTCACCGTGGGCGAGCGGCCACGACGCGAGAGGCATCATCGGGGCGGAAGGCATCATCATGGCTGACGCACCAAGTACCTACGTTGTGCCCGGCGACTCCGGGGTGGAGGCCATCGCCCAACGCCTGTTTCAGTCAACCGTTCGCATCCGGGCCGGCAGACACGGGATGGGGTCCGGTATCGTCTGGCAGAACGGGACCATCGTTACCAACGCTCACGTCGCCGTGCGCGACCGGCTCGAGGTGGAGGGATTCGACGGTGGCCGCTTCGGAGCCGAGGTCCGAGAGCGCCGTCCCCAACACGACCTGGCCTGCCTATCCATTCCACCGGGCCGGCTACCGGTAGCCGCGATTGGAGACTCTACTGCCCTGCGTCCGGGCGAGCTGGTGCTGGCGCTGGGAAACCCCCTCGGGCTCTCGAATGCCGTGGCCATGGGCGTGATCCACCGCTCGGATTCGAAGCCCACGACGGACGGGGCAGCGAGGGCCGTTCAGGCTGACATCAGGCTGGCTCCTGGCTACTCCGGAGGCCCCCTCCTCAATGCTCGAGGAGAGGTTGTGGGAGTCAACAGCATGGTGGCAGGAGGCCTCGGCATCGCGGTCGCCGCGACGGAGGTGAACGCGTTTCTGCAAGAGGCAGGCCGGCCGAAGCTGGGCGTCAGGCTGCAGCAGGTAACCCTCGAGCCCGGCTCCAACACCTCGGCCGGCCTGCTGGTGCTGGAGGTGCGAGGCAGTAGCCCCGCCTCCGAAGCCGGACTGATCGTCGGGGACATCCTCCTCAGGGCAAATGGGCGACCGCTGGCGCAGGCCTCGAACCTGCAGCCCCTCCTCGGAGACGCGGACGTGGTTCTCTCGATCCTTCGTGGGGGCCGGATCATCGAACGCACGGTCAGACTCGCCTCAGGCGATGCGGAGACCGGCCGGGCAGCGTGAAATCTGCTCTCGTCTTCGCGACCTCCGCGGTGGTCAGGGCGGGCCTCATCTCCATCGTCGAGCAGTTCGGGGTGTTTGCGGTTCAGGGGTCCGCCGCGACGAGGACGGAGCTGCTCGAAGAGGTGGATGAGAGCCCGCCCGACGTGATTCTGGCCGACCTCGGAGCAGGCGATTCCGATCTGTCGACGGAGCTTCTGAGCGAGCTGCGACCGGTGGTAATGCTGACTGATGACCTACTCCCGGCTTCTGTCGGACGCGAGACTGGGGTCAGCCTGGCGGTGCTTCCTCGAGATGCGGGGGACGAGCAGATCATCGCCGCGATGATGGCGGTATCCGCGGGGCTCGTCGTCATGCATCCGAGCCAGGAGGTCCCGGCCCCGGTCCGCAGCACGGGCAGGGAGGACGCTCCCCAGACGGAAGCACTCACCGCCCGGGAGACCGAGGTGCTGGGCATGATCGCAGAGGGACTGGCCAACAAGGCCATAGCCCGCCGCCTCGGCATCTCAGACCATACGGTCAAGTTCCACGTGGGCTCGATCCTCGGCAAGCTGGACGCCGAGAGCCGCACCGAGGCCGTGACCCTCGGCGTCCGTCAGGGCCTAATCACGGTTTAACCCGGCAGCGCGGTTGTACCGACTGCAGGGCCGCCGAGGCACGAGGCCGCCCGCCCACCGGCACAGACCTCCATGGCTCCGACATGACACGGCTCGCCTGGAACCGCCTGTAGGGGCTGCCGAGGCACGAGGCCGCCCGCTCACCAGCACGCACCTCCATGGCTCCGATATGACACGGCTCGCCTGGAATCGCACGTAGGGGCTGCCGAGGCACGAGGCCGCCCGCTCACCGGCACACACCTCCATGGCTCCGATATGACACGGCTCGCCTGGAATCGCATGTAGGGGCTGCCGAGGCACGAGGCCGCCCGCTCAGCGGCACGCTGTTCGACAGGGCCTGGAACGCAGCTTGCAGACCCGAGATACATCACGCATGGAGGTAAGGCATCATGTCCGCCGTCGACACAAAACAGACCATCTCATCCGGTTTCCGGAAGCTGCTCAAGGAGCCGGCATATTGCGAGATCGCCACGCTCATGCCCGATGGCTCACCGCAGATCACCCAGGTGTGGGTCGACACCGATGGCGAGCACATCCTCATCAACACCTCCGCCAATCGACAGAAGACCAAGAACGTGAGACGCGACCCGCGAGTCGCCGTCAACGTCGTCGATCCCAACAACGCCTGGCGGATCGCCATGGTTCGTGGGCGTGTTGTCGATATCACAACCGAGGGCGCGGACGAGAGCATCGACCGGCTGGCACAGAAGTACATCGGCAAGGAGAAGTATCCCTTCCGTCAGCCCGGCGAGCAGCGCGTCCTGCTCAAGATCCTGCCCGAGCACATCTCCGCGACCGGCCTGGACGACTAACCGGACGGATACCCGGCCCGCCACCAACTGTCTCAACCGCAGCTGTACCCCTGATCTATGCCGGCCGGCAGACCGCCGTCCTGTCGTCTGTTCAAGATGTAGCCGGGCCCCCGCCGCATGTTGGTCGCGTGTCGCGACGATACGATCCGCCGCATCACGGTCCGCGAACTGGGTTGTCTGTGCGTGGCCCGGTCGCATACCACCGTCGGGCATTCGAAGCGCCGGCCCCCAACCCTAGTGCCAAAGTCGGGAGTTCGCGCATTGACAGGTCGTGGCAGCGAGTGGGAAGATGAGGTAGCAGTCGCACCTCGTTAGGTGAGGCTCCTACACGGACACAGGCCACTGACCCTCAGCGTCCAAAGACGTCGCCGGTCAGGACAGGTCTCGCCGGTCTAAGGCGTGATCCCAAGTGGCTGGTCCCGGACCTAAGCCGTGTAGAGCCAAAGCTCAACGAGAAGGGGTGCAGCAGGTCGTCGGTCCTCGCCTCGGGCGAGGAGCCTCCCATGCACCCCGAAAAAATTCAGAAATCGGGTGCCGGAGGTGGTTATGGAACCTGCTAGTGAACCTCCCAGTTCGGATGCAGCTCTGCATCCGTGTGTCTTCCTGCTCGGCATATCTTCGCGCACCTGGGAGCCGGCTCTGATCTGAGCTGATCGGGTCCCCTCCGGTGCGCATATCGCAGCACTCAAGGAAAGGAGGTGAACCCACAATGGCCGACTCCAAGCTGATGACGCCCAGCCCCTCGGCCGTCCTCGACGAGGCCCATCTCGGGGACATCCAGGGCGCGTTCGGCACCATCAAGCGCCAGGACACCGGCGCCCGAACGAGCTGGAAGGCCCGGCTGCTCACGCTGTTGGCGGTCATGGGACCGGGTCTGATCGTCATGGTCGGCGATAACGACGCCGGCGGCGTGGCGACCTACGCCCAGGCGGGCCAGAACTTCGGTACCAGCGTGTTGTGGGTGCTGCTGCTCCTCATCCCGGTGCTGATCGTAAACCAGGAGATGGTGGTCCGCTTGGGCCTGGTGACGGGCGTCGGTCACGCCCGCCTGATCATCGAGCGCTTCGGCAAGTTCTGGGGCGCCTTCTCGGTCGGGGATCTGTTCATCCTCAACTTCCTGACCATCGTCACCGAGTTCATCGGCATCAGCCTGGCCATGGCGCACTTCGGCGTCAGCCCGTACATCTCCGTTCCCGTGGCGGCCGGCGGCCTGCTCGCCATCACCATGACCGGCAGCTTCCGCCGCTGGGAGCAATTCATGTACATCTTCGTGGTGACCAATTTCCTCGCCATCCCCCTGGCGATCATGAGCCATCCCGCGATCGGACCGGTGGTCCATGGATTCCTGGTCCCGGGAATCCGCGGCGGCCTCACCTCGACCGCCATGCTGCTGATCATCGGCATCGTCGGTACGACGGTCGCCCCGTGGCAGCTCTTCTTTCAGCAGTCCAACGTCATCGACAAACGGCTCACTCCCCGGTGGATGGATTACGAGCGGCTGGACACCATCATAGGCGCCTTCATCGTCGTGATTGGCGCCGCGGCACTGATGATCGTGACCGCCTTCGGCCTGGGGACCGGACGCTTCGCGGGCCACTTCGTCAACGCCGGCACCGTGGCCGGCGAGCTTGCGCAGACCATCAATCCCGTGGCCGGTGGTCTCTTCGCCATCCTTCTGCTCAACGCCTCGATCATCGGCGCGGCTGCCGTCACGCTCTCGACGTCCTACGCCTTCGGCGACGTGTTCGGCATCCGGCATTCGCTCCACCGGACGTTCAGAGATGCGCTGGGTTTCTACACCATTTACGCCGGCATCGTCCTGCTGGCAGCCGCCATAGTGCTGATTCCGCGCGCGCCGCTGGGCCTCATAACCCTGGCAGTGCAAGCGCTGGCCGGGCTGTTGCTCCCGAGCGCCTCAGTATTTCTGCTGCTGCTGTGCAACGATCCGAGCGTGCTCGGGCCATGGGTCAACCGTGCCTGGCTGAACGCGGTGGCGACCGTGATCATCACCGTGCTCGTAATGCTGTCTTTGATCCTCGGGGCGACGACAATGTTTCCGCGCATCGACGTCACGATGCTGACCATCGTCGTGGGCTGTCTTGGAGCTGCGTTGCTCCTCGTGGGGGGTGCGGTCTCGATGATGAGGCGTGGTCGTCGGCCGGTTCTGGTTCCCGAGACCGTCGATAAGCAGTCCTGGCGGATGCCCTCACTGGCTTTGCTCTCAAAGCCGGTCTGGTCTCCGGCCAGGAAGGCCGCCATGCTGGGTCTCCAGGCCTATCTCGCGCTGGCGGTGGTCATGATGATCGTGAAGGTGGTCCAGCTGGCCGGAGGGTGAGGCGTCTTTAGAGCTTCACAGCTCGAGCCGCTCTTTGGGCCGATGACGCTGGAGACGGCCCCACCTCAGAGGCAGTCGACCCGGCCGGTGGAGAGCTCGTATCTCCAGGGAACGACACGCAGCATCTCCGCTTTCGAAGCTTTCCTGAGGATGGGGCTCTTGGAGAGGAGATTGCCTGCCTGGAGGCGGGCGTTGGCGCTGATCGCGTTTGAGAGCAGATTGCCCGGTTGATGCCTTGCCTCCTCCACGGCCGGTGCGATGCGCTTCACGATGGCCGAGAGGTGGCCTGGAACATGATGGCCCTCAACCGCGGCGGCCACGGCTCCGCAACCGCCATGCCCCATCACTACGATGAGCCCTACATGCAGATGCTCCACCGCATACTCCAGGCTGCCGAGAACAATCTCATCGACGACATTGCCGGCCGTCCGAATCACGAAGAGATCGCCCAACCCCTGATCAAACACGATCTCCGGCGGGACGCGCGAGTCGCCGCAGGTGAGTATGGCGGCATAGGGGTGCTGCGCCGTTTCCAGCGCCTTCCTGCGCCGCACCGTCTGATTGGGATGCGAGAGGCGACCAGTGGCGAACCGCTCATTGCCGTCAAGAAGCCGGTCGGTTGGCGGCCGGCGAGCGGGCTCCGGCGAATCCGCCCGGGCCCACGCATCGATGCTCCCACCTCCCGCGACGATTGCCCCAACACCTCCGACCAGTTGCAGAAATGACCGCCTGCTGCGCCCCTTCGGCCCCATCACCCATCTCCTTGCCCGGTCGCTTAGTGCTCCCGGTCTCACTGAGAGAGTGATGGTGCGTCCTGGGCATCTGTCCATGGGCCATAGCGGCCCACCCGGTCGCAAGCACATCCCGGGCCAACCTCCAGCCTGCCCAACTCTCCAACCCCTCAACTCCTCAACTCCCCAACTCGCCTTTGCTACCCTGGCGTAATGGTCCAGCCGGCGGCTCCGCTCCCCACACACGAGGACGTGCGCGGCACGCTCGCCCGGGTCTTCGGGTACCACTCATTCCGCCCCCTGCAGGAAGAGATCATCAACAGCCTGCTGCAGGGCCGGGACGTGCTGGCATTGATGCCCACCGGTGGTGGGAAATCCTTGACCTACCAGCTCCCGTCCCTCCTCCTCGAAGGCACGGCGGTCGTGATCTCACCCCTCATCGCACTGATGAAGGACCAGGTCGACGCTCTGCGGACGCTGGGAGTGGAGGCCACGTTCGTCAACTCCTCCCTCACCGGTGAGGAGGCCGGCCGCAGGAACCGCCAGGTATCTGAGGGCGGGATCAAGCTCCTGTACGTGGCGCCGGAACGGGCGGTCATGCCGGCCTTCATGCGGCTGCTGCATTCGACCCGGGTGTCGCTGATCGCGATCGACGAGGCTCACTGCATCTCCGAGTGGGGCCACGACTTCCG
>DASRCF010000137.1:0-19849 GCA_035653255.1 Chloroflexota bacterium | reverse complement strand
CGGGCCCGACGAGGCCCGGCTCAAGCGGCGCGCGGCGGCCAATGTACAGTTCGCGGGCCGAGTCGACGACGCCACGCTGGCACGGCTCTATGCCACCTGTCAGGCTTTCGTCTTCACCTCGGACGAGGACTTCGGTATAGCGCCGGTCGAGGCTCAGGCGGCAGGCAGGCCGGTCATCGCCTACGGCAGCGGGGGAGTGCTCGAGACGGTGGAGGACGGCGTCACCGGTCTTCTCTATCGTGATCAGAGCGCTGCCTCGCTCGAGCAGGCATTGCGCGGTTTCGATCCCAACGCCTACCGGCCGGCGGCGATCCGGCGCAACGCGATGCGCTTCTCTACGCAGCGCTTCCAGGACCAGATGGGGGCGTTCCTGGAGCAGCAGGCGGGCGTCGAGTCTCCGGATGTGCCGTGGCTCAGGTCCGAGGCGCTCTAGCCCCCGCGGCCGCACTTCCGGTTGGAATCAACCGGGTTTCTTTGCCTATGCTCCGAATTCAGGAGCGCCGCTGGCTGCTGGCCGGAGTCGACGCGCTGCTCGTGACGGGATGCATGATGGCGGCGTACGAGTGGTGGCATGCCAATGTCCATCCGGCTCAGAACAATATGGCTCAAATGCCCTGGGCATGGGTTCTGGGCGCCTGCGCCTTCTGGCTCGGCTGCTCCTGGCTGGCCGGAGCGTACGATCTGCCGGTTGCCGACCGCTTCCTCCGTTCCGCCCGCACCACGCTCACCGTCGAGGTCTTCGCGCTGGTCGCCGCTCTCGGCGCCTACTCGGCGTTCCTCAAAACCTATCCACGTCCGGCCCTGGGCCTTGCGCTGGTGGCAGTGCCGCTGGGCGTTCAGTGCTGGCGTGGAGTCTACTCGACGGCGCTCAAACGGCCCGTCGACCGCACTCGAGTCCTGGTGTTGGGAGACTCTGAGAGCTTCGGGGCGCTGACAGGTTCGGACAGCTCCGACGACTACTTCACCATTGCAGGCTTCGTCTCGGAAAGCGAGACCGATCACCCGGCGTGGCTCGGACCACCGCAGGATCTGCCTGATCTCGTCCGCCGCTACGCGGCACACAGGGTGGTGGTAGCCGGCGGCCAGAAGCTCGACGCGATGCTGGTGGACGATCTCGGTCGGGCGATCGAACAAGGCATGGAGATCGTAGACTTCCACTCTGCCTACGAGGAGATGACGGGCAAGGTAGCAGTGGACTTTGCTGCCGAGCAGTGGCTTTCTGTTCTGCCCACCCGTTCCCAGACCTCATCGTTGGAAGAGCTGGCGATGCGGTTGATGGATATCGCCGGTGCGGCCGCCGGTCTGATGCTAGCGGCACTGCTCACGCCACTGATCGCCCTCGCCATAAAGGTCGACTCGCGTGGACCCATCCTGTACCGTCAGGAGCGACTGGGCAGGGCCGGAAGACGGTTCATACTCTGGAAATTCAGATCGATGTCGGTGGACGCCGAGGCGTGCGGCCCCTGCTGGGCCTCGCCCTCCGATTCCCGGGCCACCCGGGTGGGCCGGTTCCTCCGAACGACCCACCTGGACGAGCTACCGCAGCTCTGGAACGTGCTGCGAGGGGAGATGAGTCTCGTGGGCCCGCGCCCGGAGCGACCTGAGTTCACCGACTCGCTGTCCCGCGACATCCCCTTCTACCGGCTGCGGCTCTCTGTCCGCCCGGGGCTGACGGGCCTCAAGCAGATCAGAGTGGGCTACGCCTCGACGGAGGCGGAACACCTCGAGGTGCTGCGCCACGACCTCTACTACATCAAGCACCGGTCGGTGGCGCTCAACCTTCTGATCCTGGCCCGCACCCTGGGGTCGGTGGTGCGACGCGACGGGCGATAGGGTTCGCCGGTCAGACTTGCGTTAGGAAGTCAGCAGCAGGTACACAGCAAGCACAATAGCGACGACCACCAGGGCTCCCGAGAGCATGAGGTAAAGCCCGGGTCGAAAAACGACCCTTCCTTCCTCGATCCCCCTTCGCGTGGCCAGGTACTGGGCGGTGGACAGCACCAGGAAGAGGGCGCCTAACAGGACCAGAGACGTCCCCAGACCCGAGGATAGCCGGCCGCCGAACGGGTGGTGGCGGCCCGGTAGGGCGTTGATGAGCAACCCGAATCGTGCCACGACGAAACCGAAGGCCATGATGGTAACGGAGGTACGCACCCAGGCAAGCAGGGTGCGCACATTTGCCAGATGTTCCCTTGTGTCACCGTCTCCGGCCACTCTGGCTCAATCCCCCTCAACGGTGCCGGCGTGTGGGGCCGGCAGCCAGTGAATCTGGCTCACTATATCCGTCGAGCCTGAGATGGATGCCTTTTGGGTTCGGGGGAAGCAAGGAGTTTCCCACGGCCGTACCCTTCATACGGGTATCAGTTTGGTGACCTAAAAATTGTCAACGATTGCGAAATTGTGCTGTAAAGCGACATAATGAAAGTGTGACAAACGAAACGACCGTTGAGACGCTGGCGCGTTACCTCGACGAAAACAACCTGCAGTACGAGCTGCAGCTCGAAGAGGAGCGAATCTTGCTGGGGATCGACGGCGTACCGGTCATCGTGCGTTATCGGGCCGAGGCAGCGGTCCTACTCATCACAGTTCCCAACATCCTACGGGCACCACAGGAAGGACACGGAGCCCCGGGTCAGCAGGCCCTGGACACCTTTCTGCGGTATCTCATGGATGCCAACTACAAGCTGATGGTGGGGCGGTTCGGCTGGGATCACCGAGACGGGGAGCTGATCTTCGAGATTGCCATCCTCTGCACCGACGCCGCGGTCACCCGCGATCAATTCATGGCCAACCTCATTCTGGCTGTGCAGACCGTCGAGAAGCGGTACCCGCAGCTGCAGCGGGCGCTGTGGTCCGGCATGTCGCTCGAGCAGCTCGTTGCGGGCGACGAGGAACCGCACGGCCCCCGGCTGCCCGGCACGGGACACGCATGACTCCGGCCTCTGCGGCTTCCTGACTGTACAGAGACGACACCTGTAGTCCACTTGCCCAGTTAATCACCAAAGAGAGAGGAACGAGACAAACATGGCGGTTTCACGAAACAACTATTCACCCCTTGAAGGCGTCGAGATGCCGCTAATCGGCCAGTTCGTCCACGACGTGCGCGAGGCACGGCATCTGACGCAGGCCGAGCTGGCCCGACGGTGCGGCCTGTCACGGGCATACATCAATGCACTGGAGAGCGGCAACGTCAAGGAGCCATCGGGGAAGACTCTTAGCCTGCTCGCTCGAGCGCTGGACCTGGAAATCCTCGAGCTTCTGGAGGCCACGGGCACCATCGAAACGAACGGCGCGAATCGCATCTCCAATGAGTCACAGCTTTCGTCCTATCTGCGACGGGAGCGAAACCTCAGCGAGGGATCGATCCAGAGCATACTGCACCTGATCCGTCTCTACGAGCTCGGCGACAAGGCCGGCGTCTGACAGCTCGGGCCGGCCCGGAGGTCAGGCTTCCGGGCCGGTTGAGTGCGTTCGTCGCAGAGATTCGATCTGGTGGGTGCCGAACGTCTACGCCGCGAACGTCCAGCTACATCGACGTCTAGCGATTTCGCCTGCCCCCCAATCGTGAGATCGCCCTCTTCGTAGATCTGGCGCGGAGGTTGGCTTGGATGGCGTTCGACGCTGTCGTGGCCATATTCACGGGAAGCGCGGTGATGCTTGCGTCGACAATACCGCTGCTCGTGTTCCCGGTAGAGCTGTAGCAGTAGAGGGTCATTTTGTCGCCGGCCGAGAGTGTCATGGGAAGAGTGACGCTCACGGTGTAGTGAGGGAAGAGCGGCGTGCTCGTCCCTTCATCGGTGGCCGCGCCGAAGATTCCGTCGGTGGCCGTGTTATTAGACTGCGTGCCCAGGAAGCAATAAACCTGATCCAACGGACTGACAAAGGCAATGGCAGTTGCAGTCACATAGTACGTCCCACTCGTCGCCACTGGCGCTGTCTGCAAGACGTTGACGGCCGCTCCCAAGGCTCCCGGCGAAGAGTTCGGTGGGATTGGCGCCATTGGCACCACGGGAAGGTTGCCGGTGGGCGACAGTTGGGCGTCGTAGCCGTGGATAACTCCTGCCGGCCCCTGATTGCCCTGATCGCCCTTCTGGGCCAGCAGACTCCAGTTGGCATTGCTCGGTGCGGGCTCCGAATTCGTGTTCGGCTGGAGCGCAATCCAGGCTGACCCGCCGTCGAACACGGCGTCGTTGATGGCGTAGCTCTGAGTGGAAGACCACTGCCCCTGCCAGGTCAGTCCGGCAGGCCCCGTCTGCCCGTTCTGTCCAGGGGCTCCCTGATCGCCCTTCTGGGCCAGCAGACTCCAGTTGGAATTGCCCGTTGCCGGTTCCGAATTCGTGTTCGGCTGGAGGGCAATCCAGGCTGACCCGCCGTCGAACACGGCGTCCTTGATACCGTAGCTCCTTGCTGCCGACCACTGTCCCTGCCAGTTCATTCCCGCTGGCCCTATGGGGCCTCGCGGTCCGGTCTGGTTCCAGCTTAGAGCGCGCTCGTCCCTTCTGCAGGTCCCGCCGTCGTACTTGGCCGCCGGGTCTATGACACGAAGACTAGAGCCTTCGTCCGTGCGGCCTCGCCCATCGACGTGGTAACACGCGTGAATAACGCCATTGGCGTCCGGAATGCTGGCCACGGCGCTTTGGGCCACGGCGACTACGGCAGCGAGGACGGCTGCAGCCACAAAAGCGGCCCGGAATCCCCCTACACCGGACACCGAGGCCCGCAGCGGGACCCTGCGCCTGTTGGCCCCTGCTGACCCCGGCGCCGGGCTCACCCTCAGTCTCTTCAACTCTCGCTCAATCGCCAACCGTTGATCTTCGAGGGCTTCGAGCTTTGCGACGATCTCCTTGGCAGCATCCATCTTGAAGGTCCTCCTGGCTTCGCTGACACTCGCGTTCGGACGGTGGATTCCGGGAAACGCGGTAAGTACGGGTTCAGATTACCACAGCCACGATCCCCAACAGCGATCCCCCGGGGTGCCCGTAACCCAGCAAGCGAGTCGACCATCTGCGGCTGAGATAGCAGTTGGCCTGGCGGAGAGACGCACGGTGCGAAGTCCCAAGATCCGTGGTCATGAGGTAGCCGCAGGGGGAGGACCGCGGCAGCCAATCCGCCCGACGGCGAGCTATCTACACGAGCGAACGCTCCCATTCCAGCGGATCGCCGAGTCCTACATCTATCCCGAGCTGCTGGAAGCCCTTGATAATGGTCAACCGACGATACGCTTGAAACGTGATGTAGTGCGCGAAGGCGCCCCCATAGGTGAAGGTCTCAGGCGGCTCGCAGAGCGCGTCCACGAAGGCCGAGTCCCACTCATCACGGTCGCGCACCCTCCGAATGAGCGACGTGAACTCGCGCGCCCCGACCTCCGCCCGAGAGCGAAGCTCATCGATCGACGCTCGCCCGTTCTCCGGCGCCGTTCTCCCGGCCATGGCCGCGGTCCAGTTCTCGCGCGTCCACACCACGCGTCCGAGCATGATGCGGATGGTGGGGTCGGCAGCGACCACCGAATCCGGGTTCCAATCGGCGAAGAGACGTTTGTCGAGGTCCTCATCCGGCAGGCCCGAGGCCGCGTCGATCAGCTTCGACGTCAGCCACACGTCGTGTCCCAGAAGACGATCTACCATGTCCATTCGTGTTCTCCTTTGATCAGACTCAGGGATGAATATTCCGCCCGGCGGGTGGAAGTGAACACCGTTGGCCGCGTGAACCCGTCGCGTCCGGCCGTCGCGCCGATACCGGCTGGGAGTCAGCCCGAACGCCCGAGCGAACGCACGGGAAAATCCTTCGACGGACAGGTACCCGGCGTCGAACGCCGCCCTGGTCACCGACGAGCCTTCCTCCGCCAGCTGCCACGCCGCGCGCTCGAGCAGAAGCCGGCGCCTGAATGCTCCTGGTGATTCCGCCATGGCTGCGGAGACGAGCCGGTCGAGGTGAAACCGGCTCAGTCCGAGGGCCGAGGCTCTGGACTGCGCATCAAGATCCTCGTTCAGCGAGTGCAGGACGAGGTCGATGAATTCACGCAGTCTGTCGCGTCCTATCTCGCTGCTCACGTGGATATCGTATCGGCTGATACGTCTGCCGGTTTGACCGTTTTTGCTCAGATTTTTGTGTCGTGCCAGTCAAAGGGATATCGAATCGAGCAGGCGAGGGCGGCACCGAGGACTGCGACACGTCGAGCGGCCATAGCCTTGAGCGGAAGATCAATTGACGCCGATGCGGCCGAACGCGCCGAGATCGCGCGAGCTCGGCTGCCTGCAAGCCGGACGAGCATGTACCGGGACCGTCCCTAACTGCGTCCGGTTGGAGAGAACGAAACGGCGCGTCTGCCGGCGGAGCTGTGCGACGTCCATGGACCTTCTGCCCGGCGGCGACCGCGGGCACGTCTCCGGTTCACGGAACCAAACCTATGGTTTGCGCTAGTACACGTCCGGCCACAGCGTACGGATCGGCTGTGTCCCGACAGCTCTACACACTCGCGATGATGCCTCAAGCAACCGATCCCCGCGGGACGACCCACTGATGCTGTTGACCCGAGATCGAGGCGATCAGCTCGAAGTCTTCGTCGTAGTGCAACAGCACGAGGTTCGCCAGTTCGGCGGAGGCCGCTATCAACAGATCCGGCACCTTGCGGCCCTTGAGTCCGGCTGACGCTAAAGCGCGTTGCAGGCTCCTTGCCCGGTCCACGACCTGCGGAGTCAGGTCCACGCGCTGCATCCTCGCCAGGTTGCTCTGGAGTCGGTCCCACTCGCCTGCATTCGAGGCCGAGAACCCGATTTCCAGATCCGTCAAGATGCAACGGGCCAGAGCGACGTTATTGATTAGGGGCTGAAGCGCAATCCGAACCTGGGGCACCGCTAGTCGTGTCAACACACTGGTATCGACCAGATGGGTCGTCACCACCCGTCTGAGCGGTCCCTGATCGGAAGCTCGGCCGAGAGGAAGGCGAGATCATCGAGCGCTTCATCTAGCTGCCGCCGCTTCGCGTCTGATGCCAGCCGCAGCGCCTCGTTCACAGTGTCCTTTATGGTGGTGGTCCCCAAACAGGTTCTTGCCTGTTCCAGCAGCTCGTCATCCAGGTTCACCAGATGCTTCATACATCAAGTATATCTCAAATATCCATGCGGGATATACGGGGAGCGGCGGCATGTGAACTGGCCCAGTCGCCGCCCTAGACTCATCTGGCCAGGCAATGATGAGAAATGTTCCTGTGGTCTCAGTCGAGCTGTTCGGCTATGCTGAGTGGGTTCTGTCCCATAGTGATTCAGACGGAATTGTCAAATGTTGAGACGGAAGATCCCTACCACGACCAACCCCTCAGGCACGGGCCCACGAAAGCACGGAAGAAGGGGGATGGCAGCCGCCCTTTCGATCGCCGTCTTGGTCCTGGCGATCCTCGCCGCCGGATCGGCCATCGCGGCCACGGTGCCGGCCTTTGGGGTCGCGCCCCAGGTGTCCTTGGGCCGCATGCTCCCGGCAACCACCGCGTTCTACCTCTCCGTCGACCTGAATCCGGTGGGATCCACCAAGACCAGCCTAGAGCGTATCAAAGGGGTCTTTACCCGGCGGCTGGCTTGGGACAGGAACCGCACGGTGTGGCAGCTCAAGAAGAGCCTTCACGGTAGTGCGGACACGGCCAAGTGCTTTAGAAAAACTGGGCGTCAGGCGGCGTCTCTCTTGCAGGACCTGGGACACGATACGACGCTGGCCTTGACCGGCATGAAGGGCATCAAATTGTCTGATCTCAGCCCGGTCACCGGTGTGAGCTCAGCTCTCCCACCCTCGAGTTCGCTGGCGAGCCCCTTTGGAGAGATGGGCGCGCTGAAACGAGATCTCGTCCTCCTGGCGCCCATTGACGTCCAGCGAACGTTGTTTGGCGCACTCTTCGGTCCGAGCATTTCGTTCCGGTTGCCGCAGAAGCACTCCATCTATCGCGGCACCATGATCTACCAGGAAAGGCTGTCGGTGTGTGGACACGTCAGCGCCGGGACGGTGGACTCGATTTACGCCGCCGACTTCAAGGGCTGGGTGCTCCTGGGACTGGTGCCGCAGGCCTTGGATCCAGTCATCGACGCCGGCTTGGGATTGCGACCCACGCTCGCCTCGGTAGGCACGTATCGCCGTATCATGGCCCAACTGCCCGCCGGGCAGCTCGCCACCTACTATGGGGCCGGGACGACGCTCAAGCAGGCCGGATTTTCAAGTGCCTTCAACATGCTGCCCAAAGCGTCGAGTCTTGCATCGTCGAGCTACGCTTCGGTCGAGAAACCTTCGGCCGGTGCACTTGCCGTCGACAGGACAGGGTTCAGCTTTACGGCGCTCGTGCTCGACTCGGCCACGACCGTACACCACCCGGCCGGCGCGCTGGCCGGCGCTCTGCCCTCCACCGTCGAGGCCTTCGTTTCGCTGGATGGGCTACGGGCGGCACTCACCCATGTGTTGGCGCAAGCACGGCAGCTGGGAGCTCTTCAACAACAGCCGGGGACCGGTCCATCACTAGCCGCCGTGATATCGGATATCTCGGGCGAAGCGGATATCGCGATATTCCACCCGCGCGGCAGGGTACGGAGGAACGACCCGGGCACCGTCCCGGTCGTGGCGGCCTGGCAGGTGGCCAATGGCGCGAAGGCGCGCCACGACATCTCGAACCTGATCCAGAGAGCCAGGGTGGGCAACATGGCGACGTCCACAGCTAGCGACGGCACCACCTACTTCCACAAGGGTGGCTATGGGTACACCGTGAGGCGTGGCTGGGCGTACGCCTCCACCAACATCGCCCAGGCCATCAATCTGCTGTCCACGAAGCGGGCCCACGCTCTGGGGAGCGTCTCCGGCTACCGTTCGGCCATGCCTCCTCATGCCGCCGTGTCATCGATATGGTACGTAAGCCTGACCGGTCTACGGCATACACTTGAGGCCGCGCTCCTCCCCGACCTCGGGAGGGCCGACGGGAAGCTCTACCGCACGCAGTATGAGCCTCTACTCGCGCATTTCGTGGCGCTGTCGGGTAGTGCCGGAACCGAGGGTTCGACCGGGTACGCCAAGCTAGAGCTAACGATCTCTTAGAGCCACGGCGCCACGGGTCGTAGAGGCTGCGACATGGCAGCCGGCCGCCGAGGATGGTTGTGGTGCCTGCTCCAGCGACTGGTCGTCCAGATTCACCAGATACCCCCGGGCCTCAGGCGTATCTCCGCTCCGGCATCCGCCCCTGACACATGAGACCGAACGGCCCGGCAAGGACGGGAGCAGGCAGAGGATATAGGATTCACTGTCGACGCCGACAATGGAAGTCCGATGATCTCAAGTGAGCCCTTCTTCGAGCCCCAGCGAGCCTCCTCGTGTCCAGTCGTCGGCGTCCATTCCATCCTCCCGCCGCCGGGTGGACGCGGTGCCATTCCGATGCAGACCACTCTGAGCAGATCGCCGGCCGGGGCTGACAACTAGGATGCCGGGGGCGGGGGAAGCCGAGCTGAGCGAGCGCCAACAAGCGGCTCTCGACGTGCTCGACGTCGCGCCGCTGCGCGTCATCGCCGGGCCGGGCATGGGAAAGACCGCGACCGTCGTCGAGATGTACCTCCGGCTCACGCGTGACCTCGGGTACAGCAAGTCCGAGGTCCTCGTGCTGACGTTCTCCAAGAATGCCGCCAACGAGCTGCGGAGCCGGATCGATCTGCGAGACCGGGAATCGTACCCGGAGTCCTGGATCAGCACCTTCCACTCGTTCGCCTATCGCCTCCAACGAGACCAGACCAACACGGTGCCGTTTGAGTTGATGAACGGCTTCCAGGAACGTCTGCTGATGCGTCATGTTCTGCACGGTTTGGCGGAGGCTGAGCGACAGCCGAGCGAGGGCGGCCTTGAGGACCCGGCCCTGCGACATCTCCTGACCAGCGAATCGCTGGCCGGTGATGTGCTGTGGCTGATCGGAGCCCTGAAGCAGGAGATGGTCACACCGCGCCTGTTTACGCGCTGGGTTCAGCCGAATCCTCACGGCGCGTCCGACCCTCATTCATCGCCGAAGCTCCGCGACCTTGCCCGGCTCTATCAGGCGTACTTCTCCGAGCAGGAACGTCTGCGCCTGCAGGACTTTCGGGACGTCATCGCCGCCGTGGTGCGGGAGCTGGAGCGGGACGAGTCTCTGCGCCTACGGCTGGCCTCGAAGTTCCGCTACATCATCGTCGACGAATACCAGGACGTTGACCCCGCTCAGGTCCGTCTGCTCTCGCTCTTGACCGAGGGCCATCGCGACTTCCCTCATCTTGCCGTCGTCGGCGATCCTGACCAATCCATCTACTCGTTTCGTGGAACCTCACCCTACTTCATCGAGACCGACTTTCCCCGCCGGTTCGGTGGCAGGACGGTCCGGCTCGACCGGAACTACCGCTCGGTGGCTCCAATTATCGATGCGGCCGAACGGCTTCGCTCTGAGATGGCTTCAGCATCGCACGGAGAAATGCCGAGCTCGCCTCTGCACGCGGCACGCGGCTCCGGCTCGTGGCCCGCCATCCAGGTGCGCCACGAAGAGACGTCGGCCGATGAGGCGGCAGTGATCGCCCGCCGGATCCTGGCCCTCACTCGGCCGATCGACGCGGGTGGCTGCGGATACCACTGGGGTGACGTGGCCATCATTCTGCGCAGCGTCAATCGATCCGGCCGGCCATTTGAAGAAGCCCTCCAGGCTGCCGGCATCCCGCACGCGTTGGGTCTATCGCCCCACTTCGCCGACTCTGACGTGGTCAGATTCGGAGTGGCAGCGCTCCGGGCCCTCTCTGACCCTGACGACGACCAGCAGCTCTACCGAGTCCTGGCCTCACCGCTCTGCGGGGTACCGCCGGCCGACGCCAGCCGGCTGCTCCGGGAGGCGAGCCGGCGTCGCAATGCTTTGCGTGAAACCCTCAGGACCACCTCCCTGGCAAAGCTGCTGGTATGGATCATCCACCTGATGGAGGAAGAGGACGGCCGCCGCTGGCCGCTGCCCTGGCCGCGTCCTCGGGAGGGCAGCTCCGGCCCGGAAACGTCGCCCCAAGATGGTGACCCGCTCACCGAGAATCCGCCCTCGATCTCGCCGCCTGCTGCCGGCTCCATGGAGCGAATCGAGCACGAGATGACGGCCGCCGACCGCTTGGCCGAAGCCGGAGCTCAAGAGCCGCCGGCGGGTGAGGACGGCGGAGGAGATGGAGATGCGCCGAAGGCGGAGTCGGAACGCAAGCCACCGGCCTTCTACCGCCTGCTGTCGGCTCAAGCCAAGGATGCCATCCATCGATTCACGGCTCGCTGGCTCCGGCTGCGCGGCCTCACCGCGACGATTCCTGTCGACGTGCTGGTCTACCGGATATTCCAGGACCTGGGCGTCATCGCCTCACTCATGCTTAGAGCCGGCTCCGCGCCAGGCATTGAAGCCGGCCCCTTTGCCCCTGGACCCGGGCTCGGCCCCTTGAGGATGTTCCTGCGCGCTACCGACGATCTCGTCGGTTTCCAGCGACGGTTGCTGGGAACAGAACCGACGATAGCAGAAGTGCTGGAACGGCTCGAGCCGGCTCTTCGGGAGTACGTCGACGAGCTGGAGCCTCCGCCGGACACGGAGGGCGCGGTTCGCATCCTGACTGTGCACGCGGCCAAGGGAATGGAGTTTCCGGTGGTGCTTGTTTCCGCGTTGGTCGGTGGACGACTCCCCGTTCTCCCGCGACCTCGCACTCCCCTGCTGACTGACGAAGAGGCTGAATGGGTTGAGTTCCATCTGAGGTCTGACCCCCCTGTCGACCGCAGCCTCAGGAGCTCGGACGGGGACGGAGAAGCACTTGCCGGCGATTCTTACACCTGGAGACTCAGGCCCGAGGAGTTCCTTCGAGAGGAGGCACGCCTGGCCTTCGTCGCCGCCACACGCGCCCGCGACCTGCTCGTCCTGTCGTGGGCAGACCGATATGACGACGACGAAACGGTGCTTCCATCAGCTTTCCTCCCGGCCCTCGCTGGACATGCGCCGGTTCTCGACTACTCCGAGGCGTCGAGGCCGCCGGTCTTCCGTCCGCCCTCCCCGGACGAGGGCGTCCCGCCGGCTGATTGGGAGCCCTGGGCTCATGCTCCCGTCCCGGTCAACCCAGCCCTTCACGATAGTGCGTCCAGCCTCAGCAGCTGGCTGGCGTGTCCCCGCAAGTACTACTACGACAAGCTGGTCGCACTGCCGTCAGATTCGGGCGTGGCGGCCGCTCGGGGCACGGCCTTCCATGACGCGTTGGAGCGATTCCACGAGCCCGAGACGGAGGCGCTCTGGCAGGCGAACCCCGATCTGGCAGGTGAAGCATTCGAGCGCTGCTGCGACGAAGCCATCGAGCGCCATCTCCGATTGGTGGACGGCGCCTTGGAGAAAAAGGCGGAGCGAAGCATTCTGCGCCGGCTCTTCGCACATTACCAGGCCTCTGAAGAGCGGCACTGGACAGAGATGCACACGGCTGCCGTCGAGCGATGGTTCCGCTGGACACTTGCCGACGGCCGGGTGGTAAAGGGCAGGATCGACCGCATTCTGACCACCGACGACGGTCACTGCGAGGTCGTCGACTACAAGACCGGGACCGGGCTCACCAGGGGTGAGGTCTTGAAGCGGCTGGGACTGGTCGAAGACGGACCGCCGACGAGACTCGCGGTCGTCGACTCCACCGACCCGCGCGACCTACAGCTTCTGGTCTACTTCTTTGCCATGGAGGATGGCGCGGAGCTGACTCCGCCAATCGAGGGCGGTGCACTGTCCGGGGGTGTCGACGCGGTTTCACTCTGGTTCCCCAAAGATCTGCTTGGCGCCAAGAAAGAGCCCTACATTCGGAAGGTCGCCCTCGGCGACGGCAGCAGAGATACAAAACGATTCACCGACTACGTGGAGATCGGCGCCATTAAGTCCGAGCTGCGCCAGATGCTCGAGCATCATCTCGCGGAGGCCCGGAAGGGCGCCTATCCTCCTCAACCGAGACACGACTCCTACACCTGCCTTTCGAGCTGGTCGACAGGGTGCCCATACGTGTGGCTCTGTCCCGGACGAATTGAGGAGCCGGAGACATACGAGGCGGAGGAGTGACCGGCTCCCCCTCGATTCCTTCAAGGAAACCCTCCATGGAGCAGCGGGAGGTGATTGAGGCCGGGACCGACAGGCCGCAGCGAATCATCGCCGGAGCCGGCACCGGAAAGACCATGACCATGGTGTGGCGCTTCGCCTGGCTGGTCGAACATGGCCTCGACCCCCTGCGCATCATGGCAGTCACGTTCTCCAAGGCGGCGGCAGGGGAGCTGCGCTCGAGAATCACCGACGAGCTGCTGCGACGTCAGCTCATCAGCAGCTCGGCCGACCTCGACGGCGCCTGGATCGGCACCTTTCACGCGCTGGCGCACCGGCTCCTCCGTGAGAGCCCTTACGAGACCGGCTTTGACCGAGACATCGACGTGCTCGAAAGCCTGGAGCAGGCCCTCCTGGTTGAGGAAGTTAAACGCTCTCTTCTTGACGGCGAGATCGCCGGCGCGGCAACGCTCGAGCTCGAAGCCATCAGCCCGGAACGAGCCCTCACGCTAAGCAGCCATATCTTTCCCCTGATCATGCGCGTCCGCGGACTCGGTCTCCAACCCAAGGAGATTGAAGACATTTGCGCGGCCAAGGCCGGTCACCTAGCCAATGGAGCCTCGAACGCGTCGCTTGAGCATATGGAGGCCGATTTGGCAGCCGAACGGGAGGCAGCCACGCTGTTCTGCGCCACTTACAGAGAGTACGCGACCCGGCTCGAGAACCGTAAGCTCACCGATTTCGACGGCATCCTCATGATGGCCCGCGATGCGCTGGCCGGCAACCCGGGCTTCGCCCGCGAGGTCCGGGAGCGCTACCAGTACATCATCGTCGACGAGTTTCAGGACACCAACCGGCTTCAGATGCAGCTTCTGGGCCTGCTCGTGCGCGATGGGTGCGGGAATCTCGCCGTGGTCGGCGATCCCAGACAGAGTATCTACGGATGGCGGGATGCCGACGTCACCAATATCCTGAACTTTCCGGCCAGCGTCGCGGGCTGGAGAAACCCCGGCCCCGCAGATGATCTTAAGCCTGCCATCGACCAACTCCTCCTCGAAAACTACCGGTCGGACCAGGTCATTCTGGACGGCGCATTTCAGTTCGTTCGACACGAGCAGGGTTTCGACAACACCAACCTGCGATCCACCCGACGGAGTCACGGTCCGTCCGCACTTGAGCTCTTCAGCGCAACGACCAACGAGGAGGAGGCCTGCTTTATCGCCGGAAGGATTCAAGAGTTGGAGCGTGCCGGCACGAGACTCGCCGCAATGGCGATCCTGACCAGAACCGCCCACCCTCCAATCGCTCTGGAGCAGGAGCTGCGACGGCGAAACATTCCATACCTCACCTCGACCGGCTCAGGGTTCTTCGAACGGCAGGAGGCGAAGGATGCGCTGGCGTACCTGCGCGCAATCGCCGACCCGCTCGACGACGAGGCCCTGATTCGAGTGCTGCAGGGACCCATCGTGCGGCTGCCGGACGCCGAGATGTATGCCCTGAGACAAATCGTGTCACGTGACGCGGCCGGCTTCAAACACGGGCTTACGACCTGGGACATGGTGCTCGATTCCGAGGCCCGCGGCTTTCCGGAGCTGAGCGCCGAGCCGGCGACACGCCTGGCTCAAGCGCTGGCTCTGATTCGGGAGGGGATGGCTCGCAAGGGGGAAGCCGGGCTGGGTGAGCTTCTCCAGATGGTCCTCGATCGGAGTGGTTACGCCACTTGGGCCGAATCCAGCGGCGCCGAGGCTGTTCGACGGCGCGCCAATCTGAGACAGCTCGTTCGCATGGCAGCGGACTTTGAGTCCAGGCACATATTCAGCGGGCTCGACGACTTCATTCGTTATGTCCAGCTCCATGCGGAGATGGACATCGACGTGGCCGAGGCGGGGGTCGCCGATCTCCAGGCGGTGCGCATGATGACGATCCACAAAGCCAAGGGGCTCGAGTTTCCGATCGTCTTCCTGGCGCACGTGCGTCCGTTTCGCTCGTCCGAGCGCGAGCAGGTCGCCTTCGACCCCTCCTGGGGGTTCATTCTCAAGTACCGTGACGATGCCGTCGGCGCGTCGAGAAAGACTCAGAAGTATGCGCAGTGGGAGGGCCGGGCCACGACACTCAACAAGCTGGCCGCGGAAGAGATCATGCGCATCACGTACGTGGCCATGACTCGTGCTGAGAAGCGATTGCTGGTCACGGCGGTCCGGCCCAAGCAGGAGGAGTGGGGTGAGATCCTGAAGGCTCCGGAGGGCGGCGTGCAGGAGGAGCACGATCTTTTCCGGCGCCTCGCGCTGTACGTCGCGGACGATCCGGCGCGGGGCGTTCTGGTGAACCACTCGACGGAGCCTCCGGCCTCAGGCAGCCGCGACCAAGCGCGCGCGAGGGCGGTGCTGCCAGTCGAGCCTCGTCTCCCGGTCAACGCCTGGGCGGATACCTCGCCAGGGGTGGTGGAGGGACCGGGCGGCAATCAGCCGCTCATGCTCTCGGTCTCGACGCTTGAAATCTTCGAGCAGTGCCCTCTGCGCTACCGCTACCGGGTCGAATGGGACCTCCCTGCTCCGTCTGACGAGTTGGGGCCGGCGGAGGTCGGAGACGAAGGCGGCAGCTCGACTGCGACTATCTTCGGTACCCTGGTCCACCGTGTCCTGGAGCGTGCTCACCAGCTGCCCCGGTTTCCGGGTCCCGAGGAGCTGCACACCTGTTGGATGGTTGCTGCGCCCGATCTGATCTCACAGCCGGGAGCCGAAAAGCTATGGCGAGCAAGGGGCAGGGAGCTGTTCGAGCGATACACGCGCCTGGAGCCGGCGGAATACGAGACCCTGGAGACCGAGGCGGAGTTCAATCTGGTGCTGGTGGTCGACGGCGCCGAGGTCGTGATCCGTGGATTCATCGACCGGATCTGCCGCGGTCCCGACGGCCGCCTGTACCTCCTCGATTACAAAACGGGTGGCATTCAGGCCCGGATGGGAGCGTATCAGCGCCAGCTCTCCCTCTATCAGCTGGCTGCGACTGAGGTCCTTGGTCTGGATGCCGAGCCTCTATTGGTCGATCTCCAGAGTGGCACCATCATCCGGGTCGAGGGGGAGCGGCAAAGAGCGGCCGTCGAGGAGGTGCGGGCGGTCATCCGGGCGGTCCTCTCCGGCGTTCGCGAGGCGCCGGGCAAACCACCCTGTTGGGCCTGTGCCTACCGCGTCAGCTGCCCCTCCTCCACCGTCGGCCAGGCCATGGGAGACGGGCTCTGAGACTGAGCCTGGACGCCCTAAATGGTGGCCAGCGCATCCTCCAGGTCGGTCTGTAGGTCTTCGACATCCTCCAACCCCATTGAGAGTCGAACGAAGCTTTCCTCCAATCCAATGTCTCGCCGCATCTCCACGGGCATCGAGCTGATGCGCCACATCGGCAGGGCTAGGCTCTCAAAGCCGCCCCAGCTCACCCCTATTCCGAACAGCTTTAAGGTATCCGCCAACGTTCGAGCCGCCTCGAACCCACCATGGACCACCACTCCCACCAGGCCGCTGCCACCAGACATCTGTCGTTTAGCCAGCGCCACCTGCGGATGGGACTCGAGGCCCGGGTAATGGACGCGTTTCACCTTGGGGTGGTGTTCCAGCCACCCCGCTATCGTCGCCGCGCTCCGGTTGTGGACCTGCATCCTTATCCCGAGCGTCCTCATGCCACGAAGGATCAGCCAGCCCTCGAAGGGCCCAATGATGCCGCCGAGGTCGGCATGCTGTCGAGCCGAAAGGGCGCCGATACGCTCATGACTTCCGGTCACCGCGCCGGCCACGGCGTCACTGTGGCCGCCCAGGTACTTCGTAGCACTGTGGATGGTATAGTCTGTACCGTATTCAGAGGGACGTTGGTTGTACGGCGTCGGCAATGAGTTGTCGACGGCGGTGGCCAATCCGTGCCCCCGGGCCAACTCTACACAGGCCGCGATATCGACGATCTGCATGGTGGGATTGGCTGGAGACTCGAGGTACAGCAGTCTGGTGGTAGGCCTGATCGCCGCCTCGATGGCCTCCACGCTGGTGGTGTCGACGAACGTCGTCTCGATGCCGTACGAAGGCAGGTACTGCGCCAGCAGCTTGTAGGCGTGGTTGTATCCCGCCCAGCCGGCAATGACGTGCTGCCCCGCCTGGCAGGCATCCATAACCACGGCCGCTATCGCCGCCATGCCCGAAGCGAAGAACTTGCAGGCTTCTGCTCGTTCGAGGAGCGCCAGCTTCTGCTCCAGCACCTCGACCGTCGGGTTCCGCAAGCGTGTGTAGACATACCGGCTGCCGCCTTGATCCATGAGCGCAGCTTCGAATTCTTCGAGGGTCGGCGCTACGAAGAGGGAGCTGGCGTAGATCGGAGGCGACACGGAACCCTCATAGGACTGGCGGTCCTCACCCGTGGTGGTGCAGTCGGTCTGAAAGCCCAAGGAGAGTCTAGGGTTTAGAGTGTGGAGTTTCGAGGCTACAGGTGCGGGAGGCGTACAAAGCGCAGGCTTTCGGAGAGCCCGTTGTCAGTGACCGTCCTGCTCGCGCCGCTTCTGGGATTCCTCTATAACTTTCTGGGCCGCGTGGGCGGGCACCTGCTCGTAGTCGAGGAGCTGCATCCGGAAGGAGCCGCGGCCTTGAGTAATCGAGCGCAGCGCCGTGGCGTAGTGGCCCATCTCGGCCATCGGTACGTGCGCCTTGACACGTTGGGTACCGAGACCGGCGGGCTCCATTCCGAGAATCCTCGCCCGCTTTGAGGTCAGATCGCCGATGACGTCGCCCATGTAGCTGTCGGGGACCGTGACTTCGACCTCCATGATGGGCTCCAGGAGAACCGGGTTGCACTTGGCGATCGCTTCCCGAAAGGCCAAGCCGCCGGCGATCTTAAACGCCATCTCAGAGGAGTCGACGTCGTGGTACTTGCCGTCGTACAGGGTCGCGCGGACGTTGATCACGGGATAGCCGGCCAGAAATCCCTGCGCCATGGCTTCGTGAATGCCCTTTTCCACCGCCGGGATGTACTGCTTGGGCACGGCGCCGCCGACGATCTTGTTGACGAACTCGAACTCCGAGTCCGGATTGGGCTCCAGCTCGATCCAGACATCGCCGAACTGCCCGCGACCACCGGACTGTTTCTTGTGCTTTCCCTCGGCTTTCGCCGGTGCCGTGATGGTCTCGCGGTAGGGGATGCGGGGGTCTCCGAGGTCGAGGTCAATGCTGTACTTTCGCCGCAGCCGCTCGACGGCTATGGAAAGGTGGGACTCGCCCACACCATGAAGAATCGTCTCGCCCGTCTGCGCATCACGATCCACGCTCAGCGTCGGATCTTCCTCCATCAGCCGGTGCAGGGCCTGCCCGAGCCGGTCGAGATCAGCCTTGGTTCGCGGCTTGACCGTGGCGCCATACGCGGGGGCCGGAAACGGGATCGGGTCCAGCTGGATGGGCGCGTCCTTCACGGTGAGCGTGTCTCCGGTTCCGGTCACGTGGAGCTTGGCCACGGCGCCGATATCTCCCGGACCGATCTGAGGCACATGCTCCTGATGCTTGCCCTGGATGAAGAGCGTGGGACCGATGTGCTCGTCACTCCCACGGGTGACGTTGAAGACATGGCTGTCGTTCTTCACCGCGCCTGAAAAGACTCGGAAGTAATTCAGCTTGCCAACATACGGATCACTGACGGTCTTGAAGACCAGCGCAGCCGGCTTGGATTCTCCGTTGACACCGGCCTCGACAGGATTCGGAGTCAGGGCTACCATGGCGTCCAAGAGCTGTGGAATGCCGATGTTGTGGGTGGCCGAGGTGATGAACACCGGAAATACCGAGCGGCTAAGCACCGCCTGATGCAGGCATTTCGCCAGCTCCGCCGCGTCAAGCTCTCCCCCGTCGAGGTACTTGCCCAAAAGCTCGTCGTCGGTCTCACAGACGGCGTCGATGAGCTGCTCGCGGTAACCGTCGATCTCAGCCTGGATGTCGCCCGGTATGGGCACCTCCTTGGGCTTCCCATCCTCGAAGGCAAAGGCTTTCATGGAGATGAGATCCACGAGCCCGGAAAATTCGTGCTCTCGTCCAATGGGAGCCTGTACCGGCACTACACCGGTGCCGAAGCGTTCTCGCAGCCCGGCCAGAGTGGAGGCGAAGTCCGCATTCTCACGGTCAAGCTTGTTTATGTCAAATAGTGTCGGGAGGGATCTCGCCGCGCAGTAATCCCAGGATTGCTCCGTTCCGACCTGGACACCGTCGACGGCCGACACGAGAATCAGCGCCGCATCGGCAATCCGAACGGCCGCCATGACCTCACCCACGAAGTCGGCGTAGCCCGGAGTATCGATGACGTTGATCTTGTGCTCCTTCCACTCGATGGGCAGCACGGCGTTGCTGATGGAGATCTTGTGCTGAATCTCGTCCGGATCATGATCAGAGACCGTCGTTCCTTCGTCGACTTTCCCCAGTCGCGTCGTCACGCCCGTGTCGAAGAGCATGGCTTCGGCAAGGGAGGTTTTCCCTCCGCCTTGGTGCGACGCCAGCACTACTGTTCTCAGCTTATCTACGGCATAGTCCTTCATGTCGCTTCGACCATCCTCTCCTGGAGTGCAACAGAGCACGGACAACGGGACGGGCCGCACGGGCGGTGCGGAGCGTCCGGCTTCACCTCTCATCGCCCGGTGCTGGAGTATACACAGAGAGAGTCGCAGGTCAAAGGTCGAAGGTGGTACATTGAACGTCGGGTCAATCCGAGATTTGCGTCGTGCCCTCTGTCAATCTGCCTGTAGGGTGGCGGGGAGGGTGGCGTGCCCGGGCGCTCTCCCGCCCGGGAAACGGCAACGGATCAAGT
>DASRCF010000136.1:0-8218 GCA_035653255.1 Chloroflexota bacterium | reverse complement strand
CGGATGCCATTCAGGCCGTGCGCACCACCATGGGCGCCACCAGCCCGGCGGCCGCCGATCCGGGCTCCTTGCGCGGTTCCTATGCCTTGGACATCGGGCACAACCTCGTCCACGGCTCTGACGCGCCCGAAACGGCGGACTTCGAGATCGGGATCTTCTTCCGGCCGGAGGAGCTCGTCGACTACCACCGCGATATCGATCGTTGGATCGGAGCCTAAGCCGGGGTGTAGCGTGGCTGGCCGCGCTCGTCGTCAGCGGCGGTCTCTTCTACCTTTCCTCATCTCCAGTGCTAGCCGGCCTTGGTCTCCTGATCTACGTGGGGCTGGCCTGGCTTCGGCTCGATCTCGCGCTGGCCTCGGTCATCGTGTTCGTGCCCTACTTCATGCATCCAAAGCACGTGGTCCTGGGTCGTCATGCCGAGTTCGCCCCCAGCGAGCTCTTGCTGGTCGCGGTCGCGCTCATCGCCGGCGTCATCATCCTCCTCGACCTACTCCGAGTGGGGCCGCCCGCGAGGCGCGGCAGGCTCCCGGCCGGCTCGGGCAAGGACCGGCGGTCTGACTTTCCGTGGCCGGCTGTATGGCCCGAGTGGAACATCCTTCGTGGCTCGCCGTTCCTGCTCCCGACGCTCCTCTTCACGGCCGCCGCCCTCATCAGCACCGCCTTCGCGGTGGAGCAAACCGTGGCGCTGCGGGAGCTTCGCGAGACCATCATCGAGCCGGTGATCTATTTCGCCCTGCTCCTGCTCTTCATCGGCGGTCTTCCGCCAGAGCCGCGCCGGCGCGCCCTCCTGATCCTGGGCATCGCCGTCGTCGTCGCGGGTACGCTCGTCTCGCTGCTCGGACTCGCTCAGTATGTCAGCGGCTCCAAAGACCTGGTCACAATCCCCGGCTCGAGCTACCGGCGGATTCGGGCCTGGTACGGCAGCCCAGACAACCTGGGCCTGCTCCTCGATCGCTCCATCCCCCTGTGCCTGGCGCTGCTCCTGGCTCCCGTTTTGCTGGTTCGCCGGCTGTCTAGACAGAACGATTTACAGTCCTCAAATCGAGCTTTGGGATCGCCCTGGGCGGTTGGGCTAGCGCTCTGTCTGCTCTTCATGATGGCTGCGCTCGCCTTGACGTTCTCGCTCGGCGCCTGGATCGCCATCGGGCTCACCGTCGCGATCTTTGTGGTGATGCTGGGCTTCGTCGCCCGGGATCGCCTGCGGCGGCAGCGGGGGATCGTGGCAGTGGCAGGCGTCGCCGTCACCGGACTGCTGGCCCTCGCCCTCTACGCCGGCTTCTCAGGCCACCTCGCTGGGGCATTCGCCCACGTGCACGGCGTCACCGCCCAGCGACGGATCGACGTCTGGCGTTCCTCGGTCAGAATGATTCGTGACCATCCGCTCGTCGGGGTGGGCCCCGACAATTTCTTGCACTACTACGCGCCCAAGCATCAGCGTTTCATCCGCTGCGCTCATGGCCTCGGATACATGCAGCCCGCCGCCCATGACGAACCGTGCCTATCACAGCCCCATGACGAGCTGCTCGACTTCTGGCTCAGCACGGGCATCCTGGGTCTCCTGGCCTTCGCCGCCTTACAGATGGTCTTCTGGCGGATCATCTACCAGCAGCGCAACCACCTGCCTCAGGCGCCGGTCATGCTGGGCGCGGCGCTCGCCATGCTGGCGGCGTTAATCCATGGACTTATCGACGAGTCCTACTTCCTGC
The DNA here is from genome assembly GCA_035653255.1 of Chloroflexota bacterium. Lineage (GTDB taxonomy): Bacteria > Chloroflexota > UBA5177 > UBA5177 > JAJPKF01 > DASRCF01. Next base: position 6,512 of record DASRCF010000136.1, on the reverse strand, counting down.
CCGACCTGAGCATGCTGACCTGGCTGCTCTTCGCCATCGCGGCGCTCTCAGCACCGAATGGCCGGCGGCTCAATCACCCGTTAGGGCCGCCGGGTGGTTAGCAGGCAGCTGCTGCTCCCAGTCCGGCTGCGGCCGACGTGGCAGCCGGCGCTGATGTGCCTCGGCGCGGTGGGCCTCCTCATCACGGCTGACTTTCCGCCGCTTCAGGCCGCCGGTCTGATCCTCATCCTGGCGGCGGTTGCGGCCGTGCTTATCGAGCCCAAGGTCGGGTACTTCGCCCTGACCGCCGCCGTCCCCTTCGGGTCGGTGCTCTCGTTGCCCGTCGGGGCTTCGCAGGTCACCGTTTCGGATGTCCTGGTCGGGGCGCTCTTCGCCGGATGGCTCCTTCTGCTCGCCCGACGCCGGAATGCGCCGGTGCTCACGAATGCTTGGGTTTACGCGGTGGTTGCGCTCATCGCCGTGATGATGTTGTCTACGACTCAGTCCACGTCCCTGAGCCTGTCCCTCAAAGAGATCGTGAAGTGGCTGGAGCTGGTGGCCGTCGTCGTCATCGCCCCGACGGTTCTGCTCACTCGGTCCGACGTACGCACGGTGCTGCTGGTGACCGTCTGGGCGGCAGCACTCGAGGCTTGCGTCGGTCTGGTTCAGTTCGCCTTTGGCCTCGGCCCGGCGAGCTTTCGCTTCCACGGGGCTTTTCTGCGCGCGTACGGGACCTTTCAGCAGCCGAACCCGATGGCCGGTTACCTCAACTTCGTGCTTCCATTTGCGCTGGCCGCTGCCTGGATGACCAAGAGCCGCTCCATGATGGTGGCCACCAGCCTCATAGCCGCCGGCTCCCTGGTCACCTTCTCCCGCGCCGGCTGGGCGGCGGGCGTTCTGGGCGTGGCCGCGGTATGCCTCATCCTGGCGCCCCGGCTTCGTGTGTGGCCGCTGTTCATCGGTCTCGCGGCCGCCGTTTCGGGATTGATGCTGAGCTTCTCGCTGCTACCCAGCGCCCTTTTCCTCAAGGCCGCCGATAGCCTCGGCATCACCGGCATCGATTTCCGTCACTACTCCAAGTCCAACTTCAGCGAGATCGAACGCGCGGCTCACTGGGTGGCCGGGCTGCGCATGTTCCCCGCTCATCCACTCCTGGGGGTGGGCATCGGCAACTACAGCGCCGCCTATCCCGCCTATCATGTGGGCAACTTCGTCCACCCCCTCGGGCACGCCCACAACTATTTCATCAACATCGCCGCCGAGGCCGGCGTGCTTGGGCTGGTCGCGTACCTGCTGTTCACGGCAACCGGCCTGTGGTACGCTCTTACGATTGCGCGCGAGCATAGCCGGCCAGCCCTCGTTCGAATCCTGGCCGTGGGTATGGTCGGAGCCTGGGTCAGCTTGTCCTTCCACAACCTGTTCGACGTGCTCTTCGTCCACGCCATGCCGACCCTCCTGGGAGTGTTGATGGGAGTGCTCATGACGGCCGTAGCCCTGGATGACCGCCAGCACCGGCGCCCTTCACTTCCACGTGGCGGAGGGGCCGGCCCACGGTCGGGAATCACACCGAACGGAGCGGCGGAATCAGGGCTGTTGAGTGCCGATGTCTGACGTCCAGGCGGAGCTGGGTACGGGTGACGTCGACCTCGAAGAGGCCGGACAGCCGATGCAGGAGCCGGTTCCCCTCGGGCGTAGGGTGGCCGACTGGAAGACCATTGCCTCATTCGGTGTGGCCATCGCCATCCTGGTGCTGGTCATGGTCCGCGCAGGCCTCAATCCGGCTCAGCTCTGGTCCCGAATTCATCATGCCGCCTGGGGATACTTCCTCCTGGCCTTCGTGCTCTACTACCTGACCTTCCCGCTCCGGGGACTTCGCTGGCAGATGCTGCTCCAGAACGCCTATCGCGACTCGGAGACGGAGTCGGTCGCCGACATGCATCTGTCTGGCTTAACCGAGATCGTCTTCATCTCCTGGTTCGTCAATTGCGTCGTACCGGCCAAACTCGGCGACCTCTACCGCGCTTACCTGGCCAAGCTCTGGCAGCACATCTCCTGGGTCAAGACCATCGGCACCATCGTGGCTGAGCGGATGGTCGATATTCTGGCGGTAGCCGTCCTGCTCGGCGCCTCCGGGCTCATCGCCTTCCACGGCCGTCTGGGCAGCATCAAGTACATCCTGGGCTTGGGTCTGCTGCTGGCGATGCTGGGGATCGTCGCCTTGGTGCTGATGAAGCGCTTCAGCCCGCTGATCCGGCGGTACGTTCCGGCCAGGTTTGAGCAGCGCTACGGGGCCTTCGAGGAGGGGACCCTCCTGAGCCTTCGCCGGCTGCCGCTGGTATTTGGCGTGACCCTGCCCATCTGGCTGCTGGAGGGGCTGCGGCTATACTTCGTCTTCGCCTCGCTGCACATCGGCGTCTCCACCATCACCACTGTCCCCTACGCCGCCATGCTGTTCTTCGCCCTCGGAACCGCTGTGCTCACCACCATTCCTCTGACTCCCGGCGGTCTGGGCATCGTCCAGGGGGGGCTTCTGGGGGTCATGGTGCTGCTGGGCCTCTCGCGCAACGACTCGGCCGACGTGGTGCTGATGGACAGCCTGCTGAGCTACTACAGCATTGCCATATTCGGCTTCATCGTTTACCTGGTGAGCAAGCGGTCACACTTCCGTCACGTCTGATGGCCCCCGGCCTCCGGATCGGCTACGATGCCACTGCGGCTGTCAGCCAGAGAGCCGGCATCGGGCGGTACAGCCGTGAGCTGCTGGCGGCGCTGATTGCGTCCGAGGACGCCAATGAATACGCCGTCTACTACGCGGGCAAGCGCGCCTCGGTCCCACTCCCGAATCTCGGCGACCGGGCTCGCATGGCGCCACTGCCGGTTTCCGACCGACTGGCCAATGCCGTTTGGCAGCGACTCAGGCTGCCCGTCCCCATAGAGCTGAGGACGGGCCGTCTCGATCTGATGTACTGTCCCGACTTCTCGCTGCCACCCTCGCTGGCCCCGGGAATCGCGACGGTGCACGACCTGGCGTTCGAGGTTGTGCCCCAGTTCACCTACCCCACGCTGGCGGCCTACCTCCGGCTGGTCACGCCCCGCTCGGTTGCGCGGTCGGCTGCTGTCGTGGTGACCTCGCACAACACCAAGCGCGACGTCATCCGGCACTACGGCGCCGATCCCGACAAGATTTTCGTGATCCCCATCGGGGTTTCGTCCACATTTGCTCCCACCCCCCAACCGGACGACGGTGAGGTGCTGCGACGATTCAAGATAGGGAGCCCCTTCATCCTGACCGTCGGCACACTCGAGCCCCGAAAGAACTTGGCGCGGCTCCTCGAAGCCTATGCGGCTCTCCCGGCCGATGTGGCCGGGACCTGCATGGTGGTGGTTGGGAGACGGGGATGGATGTACGGCGAGATCTTTGAGACCTGGCGGCGGCTGAAGCTGAACGGCCGCGTCATGTTCCTGGAGCAGGTCGAGGACGCCGATCTGGCGGCCATGTACCGTCGAGCCGAGATCACGGTCTATGCTTCGATCTACGAGGGCTTCGGGCTGCCGCCCTTGGAAGCCATGGCCTCCGGCTCGCCGGTCGCCTGCAGCGGCAACTCCGCCATCGGCGAGGTGGTGCAGAGCGCGGCCGAGATCTTCGACCCCTGGGACGTCTCCGACATGCGCGAAACCATTGCCGCGCTGTTGCAGACTGCGTCTCGGCGGGAGGAACTGAGGCGCGCGGGACCGGCAAGAGCCGGAGAATTCACCTGGGAGCGGGTTGCTCGCCAGATGCTGGAGCTGTACCGACGTGTCGCCCACAGCTAGGCGGGTAAGCCTGAACGGGCTCTTCCTGGACTACCCGCACAGCGGGACGTGGACCTACACCCGCAACCTGGCGGCGGCCATGGCGGCCAATCGAGACCGATACGCGGTCACCATCTGTACCAGGAGAGCCGGCTGGGAGGACGCTCCCGCCGGCATCGAGGTCCGACGGGTTCACCTTCCCGGCTCGCGACGGCGAACTTCAGAGTGGTATGAGCGGGGCGACAAATTCCTGTGGGAGACGGTTCTCTGGCCGGCCGCGTCAGGCGGAACAGGCATTCTGCACTCGCCCTACTTCGCGGCGCCCCTGTGGTCACCGTGGCCGCTGGTAGTGACGGTGCATGACACCATATCGCTGCAGCCGCGGTTCACGCGAGGACGCGCCGCCCTGGTGTATGCCTCGGTCATGCACAGGACCGTGCTCCGGGCGGCGGCCATCATCACCGTGTCGCAGTTCTCGAAGACAGAGATTGCCGCCGCCTTGGACTACCCGCTGGACCGTATTCACGTCACCTATGAGGCGCCCGACCCGCGACTTCGCCCCTTGAGGTCAACATCCGAGACGCTTCGCGTCCGCCAAAAGTACCGCCTACCCGAGCGTTTCGCACTCTACCTGGGCGGCACCGAGCGGCGCAAGAACATCGAGGTTCTGATTCATGCCTGGCGCCTCGAGCCGTCTCCAAAACTGCCGTTGGTAGTGGTCGGCCGCTTCCGCGGCGCCTCGGATCCGCTGTTTCCCGACATCCCCGCTCTCGCCGCCTCGTTAGGCCTGGGCGAAGCCGTCCGCTTCGTTCCCTCCGTCGAGGAAGCAGACCTGGCCGCGGTCTACAGCCTGGCTGAGGTCTTCTGCTTCCCATCCATCTACGAGGGGTTCGGGCTGCCGCCGCTCGAGGCCATGGCCTGCGGCACGCCGGTGCTGTGCTCCAACGCCTCCAGCCTGCCGGAGGTCACGGGTGATGGGGCCCTGCTCCTACCACCCGACGATGCCGGGGCCTGGAACCGAGCCGTACGTAGGATCGAAGACGACCGACAAGGGCGTGAGGACCTGGCGGCCAAGGGCTCGGCACGCGTCGGACGCTTCAGCTGGGAGCAGACCGCGGCCCAGACATTTGCCGTCTACGACCTGGCGCTGGGCGGCTGATGCGCGTCGCCCTGCTCTCCAAGGCGCTGGTGGTGGCCGCCTATCGCTCCAAGCTCATGGAGCTGGACCGGGCAGGCGTTGAGGTCGTGGGCCTGGCGCCTTCGAAATGGGTGGAGGAGGGCCGGGCCGTGTCCTTCGAGCCGGCTGAACCGGGCGGCGGCCGTACGATACAAATCCCCATGGCTTGGAACGGCCACTTTCACCTGCACTACTACCCCGCCCTGCGCCGGGTGCTCCGCTCGCTGAATCCGGATATCGTCCATGTCGACGAGGAGCCCTACAACCTGGCCACCTACCTGGCCTTCCGGGACGCTCTCGCGGCCTCGGCGCGGCCCATCTTCTTCGCCTGGCAGAACATCGCCCGCCGCTATCCGCCCCCGTTCGAGCCCATGGAGTCCTGGGTCTATCGGCATTCGCCGTTCGCCTTGGCCGGGAGTGAAGCGGCCGCGTCGGTGCTTCGCGAACAGGGCTATGGGGGCGAGATAACGGTCATACCGCAGTTCGGTGTGGACCTGTCGCGCTTCACGCCGCGCCCCTCAAACGGGACCAGGTTCTCAGTCGGCTACGTCGGCCGGCTGGTGCAGGAGAAGGGGATCGCGGACCTGATCGCGGCTTTCGAACGGCTGCCCCCACCGGCTCGCCTGATCATTGCCGGTGAAGGGCCGCTTGCCGGCTACGTCGAGACGGCAACGGCGAGCTTGCGGCAGCAGGGCCGCTGCGAACGCTATCCCCGCCTGCCCTCGAGCGATGTCCCAGCTCTGCTCCAACGCCTCGACGTGGTGGTGCTTCCCTCTCGCACGACATCCCGGTGGCGCGAGCAGTTCGGCCGCGTGCTGATCGAGGCCATGGCCTGTGAGGTGGCCGTCGTGGGGTCGGATTCGGGCGAGATTCCCGGTGTCATCGGCGACGCTGGGCTGATCTATCCGGAGGGAGACGTCGAGGCGTTGGCCGCGCGGCTGACGTCACTGATGGTGGACGGAGCCCTACGACGCCGCCTGGCGGCCACAGGTCGCGCAAGGGCGGAGGAGCGGTACTCACAGGCGGCGGTCGCGGTCAAGACGGTGGAGGTATATCGCCGGATGATGGAGATCGGGGTCGAGGACTGGACCTCCTCAAAGACTCTCTCTCCCTAAGCTCGGCCCGGCTCGGGGCCAAGGCACTGGCGTTGCTGGCGGTGGTTCTCGTCGCCCGCCGGCTCGGCTCGACCGCCTTCGGAGAGTACAGCCTCATCGGCGCCTTCGCGCTCATCTTCTCCTACCTGGCCGATTTCGGGCTGGTGTCGCTGTTGATCCGGCAGTTCGCGCAGTCCTCGTCCTCGGAAGAGCGGCTGCTGTCGCAAGCCGTCTCCCTGCAGCTCTGGCTCTCGACGGTCTCGGCCGGGGCACTCATCGGCTTCGGCTTCCTGCTGCAGCCGTCCTCAGTGATAAGACTGGGGATCTGTCTCGCCGCGGCCGGTTTGTTTCTCGAGAGCCTCGGCCGGCCCTTCACGGCCCTCATTCTCAGCCGCCGGCAGATTCCTCGCGCGGCGCTCATCGTCGCCGGAACCAGCGTCTTCAACACCGCCCTGCTGCTGGGCGTCCTC
>DASRCF010000135.1:0-4749 GCA_035653255.1 Chloroflexota bacterium | reverse complement strand
CGGAAATAACGTCGTCGTGGTGGAGAACACTCCGGACATTCATAACGTTGTTTGCTGCACACTCTGTTCCTGCTATCCCTGGAAGCTGCTCGGTCTGCCGCCCACCTGGTACAAGAGCCCGCCCTACCGCTCGCGGGTAGTGATCGATCCCCGTGGCGTCCTGGCCGAGTTTGGCCTTCAGATTCCGGAGTCGGTGGAGGTCAGGGTTTGGGATAGCACCTCGGAGTGCCGCTACATGGTCCTTCCGGAGCGACCGGCCGGGACGGGGGGAATGGATGAGACCGAGCTGGCGGCGCTGGTCAGCCGGGACTCGATGGTCGGCGTGGCGCAGGCGTCGCCGCCCGGACTGGCGGCAGCGCGGTGACAGTCCCGCTGCAGGATCCGACGGCGAGCCTGCCCGACGAGGTTGCCCCGCCGCGCAAGAACGGCGAGCTCGTCTTCGAGGCGCCGTGGGAGAGCCGTGCCTTCGGCATGGCGGTCGCGCTCCATCGCGAGGGGCGCTATTCGTGGGGAGAGTTCAGCACCCATCTAGCTGCCGAAGTGGCGGAACACGGAGACCGGCAGTCCGGCAATGCGGTATTTCCCACCGCCCCGGGCGCGGAGACCATGTACTACGCCCAGTGGCTGGAGGCGCTGGAAACACTGCTTGTCGAGAAGGGCCTGATATCCGACGAAGAGTTGGACGCCAGAACTGCCGAGTTTGCCGCCGGCCTCTGGGACGAGCACTGATGCAGGAGCCGCACTTCTGGCATTCTTCCTTCGAAGGTGCAAGACGTGTTGGCGCGGTTCCTCAGGGATAAAGCCGCCGGACAAATACAGCGACCGCGGCGTAGGCATCCGCCGCCAGTTGCTGTGGTGGCGCACCGGGGTCGATCTCAAACGCAGCGCGTGCATAGGCGGTAGGGCCAGCATCGGCGGGCGAACCGAAGCTCGCGGATACCTCACGAAATGTACTGCGTAGAGATGGGAGGTCGTTTCCGAATCTGGCGATCACTCGGTCGGCCGCCTGCTCCGGTCCTCCTGCATCGTTGTGAATGAGCACATACGCAAAGTCGTACATGTCCTTTGAGAGGCGTCGATTACGGAGTGCATGGGCTTTCGCGATCAGGTAACCAGCGAGTCCGGCGAAGCGCACCTGCGCCGATGCGGGCCGTCCATCGATCGAGGCGGCTAGATCGCGAAGGACCCAATCGCGCGCGGCATATCCCGTTCCTCGGAGATTGACCGCTCCCAATCTCTTCGCCCCGCTGAAAGTCACAAGAGACTCACCCGGCTGATTGTCGAGATCGCAGAGAAATTCGACCTTGACAATAGTACCCCGCTCCCGATCGAGCCATCGCCATGCGTATTCCGGATGCGGTTCGAATCCAGCCGCGACCAGTGCCCTCTCCAGCTCGGCGGCATGTTCCCCGTTGAGCTCGACTTCGAGGTTGATCTGAATATCCACGTCGGCTGTGCCCTGGTGCTGTATGCCGGATGCCGCACACAGGAGTGCCGGTACAAGTCCGCCGAGGACGACGAGGGGGATATCCGTCGAGCCAAATTTCTCAGTTATGCCGATGAGTGCTGCCTCTGCCAGCGCTCGCGCGTCTAGAGTTCTGTCAGGCTCACCAACCAAGCCTAGTAACCTCGCGCAGGTGGCCCGCTGCCTCCTCGTACCGCCCTCCAAGCGCCAGCAGGTCTGCATACACCCGGGGTAGATCAGCAATCGGTAGCTCGGGTTGAGAGATTGCCGGCCGTGAGAGCCTCAGAGTCGTTGTCGTCGCCGACCAAAAATCAAACCGGGCGCCCTGTTCCACGGGTACGAGCCCGGCGGAACGTTGCAACAGGCGGAGCCGGTCTGGAAACCCCGAATCTACGTACACATGGACGGTGGGCAATGTCGTGAGGAACGGTGCCTCGAGCTGTGCCGCTGCCGGCCCGGTGAGTGCCCACGTCCCCTGCGGCCCCAGAAGCGGCGCGATCTCCTCCGTGAAGAACCTCAGCGGGTCCCGCTCTGGACGGGTGAGCGTCCATCGATGGCGCTGCTGATTCCCCGCGGCCGGCGCCCAGGCCCGAAGCAACCCCTCTCGATCCTCAAGTGTCCGTTTAATCTGGATCTGCTCCTCGACCAGTCCCTTTCGCGTGAATCCCTCCGCGTCAAAAGCTTGAAGGATTCTGGAGATTCGACCAAGCGACACTCCGGTTATCCCGTGCAATGAGCGGACGCTTGCATCTGCAGTCGTCAAGAGCGCTTCTCCCACAGCAGTCGCCGCCGGTGTCCAGGTGAATGACGCGGGAGCTTGCATGGTATCCATCGAACGTTCCCTGTAGACCGCGAGACCGCTGGGGAGGACGACGCGCGCAGCACCCGCTTCATCCACCCAACCCAGGCCCTGCCGAGCAATGCGTTCGAGTGAGCCAGGCGAAAGACTCCGCGCAACCACCACAAGCGGCTCTGCCCCGTTGTGGCGGTCGTAACCTTCCAGCACGCGCGAAACGTCCTCTGGCCACCCCTCTGCCGCCCAGACGATATTCGTAACATGCACCAATCCGCCCACTCTGATTCGCGCCTCGTACACATCCGTCTCGCCTCTCGGCGGCCGGATATCAACTTCGTCGGCAATATCCGAGAGGGCATTCCACAGCGCATACCGGATCCTGTCGTTCACTGTTTTCCTGGTGTTCACTGTTACAGTAAATCACCACAAATAGTGAACATCAGGTGCCCGAAATGTGCCATGCGTGGGTCCTGGATCGTGGCGAGGAGTGACCGGCTGGATGGTTCGTAACGCGTTTGTCCCGAATCTGTACTTGTCACGCTGACGCGAGCAGGAAGTCGCGCATCTCCTCATAGACTGCCTCCGGCCGATCAAGAAAGCAGTAGTGATGAGATTCCGTCATCTCGACCACCCGACCAAGTGGAACCTCCCGCCGGAAGCGCTCCACATTCTCTCGCGTATACGGCAGGAATATCTCGTCGGTCCACCGCTGCACGGCAGCACGGTCTTCGGGGTCCAGTTCCCCCCAGGCCTGAGAGAAGTCGGCAGGGTAGGCGTAAAAGCTCAGCGCCGGAACGACGATGCGGCCGAAATCGGGTGCGGACGCTACCGTCCCCGTCATGAGCGCCTTCTCGACCGTACCACTCATCCGGCTGCGAATCCTACCATCCTCACCGACAACACATAGTTCCCGTAATTCCCGCGCAACGGCATCCGTCCAAGCCGGATAGAAGCGCCGCACGGCGGCCTCGGCACTCTCCCACGACTCCCACTCTTGGTCGCCCTCCTCGGGAAGCGGGACCGGCAGGCTGGCCATCATGTCCGGCATACCGGACCGATCGTAGGCCGCGTCGAGGTAGACCAGGCGGTCCACCCGCTCCGGGTAGAGGGTAACGAAGCGCGTCAGCTCATCGCCGGCCAGCGAGTGCCCCACGAACGAGGCCCGCTCGATTCCCAAAGCGTCGAGGAAGGCGCGCACGTCCTCGGTCAGCGTCCCGGTATCGTAGCCGGTCTCGGTCGTGTCAGAGCGGCCGTGCCCGCGGCGGGTCAGGCCGAGTACGCGAAATCGGTCGGTAAAGCGCGGGGCCAGGTCGTCGTAGATATACGCCGTGTTGCCCAGCCCGGTGAGGAATAGCAGCACCGGTCCCTGGCCGCCCCAATCAAGGTAGTGCAGGTTGACACCGTTGACGGTGATTTCATGGTCGATGCCCGATTGGTGATCCTCAGCCCGCTGTTCAGCCATCGCGGCCCTCCTTGCCGTTCCATCGTAGCGTGTCCCCGGGCGGATTCGGCCGAGTACCCGAGACGGACGGATACGGGTGTTTTATTGCGGTGCGACAATGGTGCAGTCCAGCACACGGAGGATCATTGCGGTTAAGATGCGAATCGGCGTCGTCTTCCCTCAAACCGAAATCGGACCGGGTCCCGCCGGCGTACGCGACTATGCCCTGGCCGTCGAAGAAATGGGGTATTCGCACCTGCTCGCCTACGATCACGTGGTCGGCGCCGATCTGACACACCGCCCCGACTGGCGCGGCCCCTACTCACTTGAGTCGCTATTCCACGAGCCGTTCGTCCTCTTCGGCTACCTGGCTGCCATCACGCAACACCTACAGTTCGTCACCGGGGTCATCATCCTGCCTCAGCGTCAGACCGTATTGGTCGCCAAGCAGGCCACCGAAGTGGACGTACTCTCGCGCGGTCGTTTCCGTCTCGGAATCGGTATCGGCTGGAATGATCTCGAATATCAGGCGCTGGGCGAAAACTTCCACGATCGAGGTGCCCGGAGCGAGGAGCAGATTGAGCTGCTGCGCCGGCTATTCACCGAGGAGTCGGTCACGTTCCGGGGCCGCTGGCACCGGCTGGAGGCGGTCGGGCTGGAGCCACTTCCCGTCCAGCGACCGATTCCGATCTGGATCGGCGGCGGGGCAGACATCACACTCCGCCGCATCGCCCGGCTGGGTGACGGTTGGTTCCCGCAGCGTCCTCCCGATGAGGAAGCGAGCGAGATGGTGCGGTGCCTGAGGGAATACACCCGCGAAGCCGGCCGCGACCCCGAAAGCGTGGGGATCGAAGCGAGACTGAGCATCGAGCGCGTCTCCCGCGACGGATGGATGTCGTATGTCGAGGGCTGGGGGCGGCTCGGCGCCGGCTACCTCGCCGTGAATACCATGGGCCTCGGCCTGACCGGCGCGAAGGAGCACCTCGAGGCGCTACGTGAGGTCAGGGACGTCATCCGCCCGCGCCCGGGCATTGGCGCCAGCGGCGG
>DASRCF010000134.1:0-3378 GCA_035653255.1 Chloroflexota bacterium | reverse complement strand
CGCGCCGCCTTCGGTGCACGCCCCCCGTAGTCCAGGGCTTCAGCCCGTCGATGTTTCGATCGCAATTGTTGTCCTGGCCACCAATGCCCCCAGGCCCTCCGGACGTCTGCCGTTGCATGTCCCCGCCGTAGTCCAGGCCTTTAGGCCGTCGATGTTTTCGATCGCAGTTGTTGCCTGGCAAGAAATCGCCGGGCCCCCGGGACGTCTGCCGTTGCATGTCCCCCTGTAGTCCAGGCCTTCAGGCCGTCGATGTTTCGATCGCAATTGTTGTCTGGCCACCAATGCCCCAGGCCCTCGGGACGTCTGCCGTTGCATGCCCCCCTGTAGTCCAGGCCTTCAGGCCGTCGATGTTTCGATGCAGTTGTTGTCCTGTATCTTCACTTCCTCGCGTTGCACCCTATGTTTGGTGCCGATACGAGCATCGTGGTAAGCGCGAGACCAACAGCCTAAAGGCCTGGACTACCTTGGCTATCGGCGTCGTCGTAGTGTTCAGCGAACTTGGCTCGGACAGCCGCTGTTTCTGCCCGCCTGACAAGTTCTTGAACACAACGCGCTCGAGGCGCTCTATTCCAAGGGACTCGAGCACCTCTTTCGGATCTAGCGGATGCATTGAAGGACGAGAACAGCTTCAGCACCTCGCCCGCACGCAGGCGCGTCTGCCGGCGCCTGTCCGGTAGCACCGCCCACTGATTGAGTGGATTGCGGATCGGCGGTGGGATCAGATGAGCTAATCACTGGCCTTCTTGGCGTGCCGGCCCGAGTGCCTCCGGCGAGTGGCTCGTGGTTAGCGCTGAGCTCGGGCATCACGATGATGCCCTTGCCGGTCAACTCCACGGAATCGCCGACTCCTCTCAAGGGGGCGAACGACGACGAGAGGGTAGAGGTGGTCGTCTCATCCACGTTGCAAGAATGAGGTATCGACTTCGACACTGAGAGGTTTGGGACATGTCGTCGACGCCGTATGCAGTGGAAGAGCGAACCCGTCGTTTGGCAGACGGCAACCGGATCCCGATGCTGGGGCTGGGCGTGTGGCAGATGCCCGAGGGGCCGGAATGCGTTAATGCGGTGATGTGGGCATCGGAGCTGGGGTATCGTCACGTCGACACGGCCCAAGCCTACGGCAACGAGGCGAGTGTTGGTGAGGGCCTCCGGAAGAGCGGTGTTCCGCGGGGGGAGGTGTTCATCACCACCAAGTTCGATCCCACCCGTTCCGACCCGGTGGGTGAAGCGGAGCGAAGCCTCGAGCGCCTCGGCGTCGACTTCGTGGACCTCTACCTCGTCCACTCGCCGAGGGGAGGAGCGCTGCGGGCATGGCCGGCCATGGAGCGAGCCCAGCAGCTGGGATACGCGCGCTCGATAGGGGTCTCGAACTTCGACGTCACCGAGCTTCGGCAGGTCGTGGATTCAGCCACTGTGATGCCGGTGGTCGACCAGGTCTTGCTCAACCCGTTTCACCATCGCCGGGCACTGCTCGACGAGGGTAACAGCCGAAACGTGGCCTTCGAGGCCTACAGTCCTCTGGGTACGGGCAGACATCTGACTGACCCCATCGTGACCAGGATTGCCTCCGAAATTGGGCGAACGCCGGCTCAGGTTCTGCTGCGCTGGTGCCTCCAGCACGATCTCATCGTCATTCCGAAATCGACGCATCGAGAGCGGATCCAAGAGAACGCCCAGATCTTCGACTTCAGTCTTAGCGACGAACACATGGCCGAGCTGGACCGCCTGGACCAAACGGGAGGCAGCGGTAGGGCCGTGGAGCACAAGTGGTGGTAGCCGGAAGGAGGAAGTTGTGAGTGATCACCGAATTGGAACGCGCGAGGAGTGGCGTGCTGCACGCCTGGAGCTGCTCGAGGCTGAGAAGGAGCTGACGCGCCATGGGGACGAGGTGGCGCTTCAGCGCCGGCAATTGCCGTGGGTGCGAGTCGACAAGGAATACCGTTTCGAGACCGACGAAGGTTCAGCCTCATTACCGGATCTCTTCAGAGGACGCTCACAGCTGCTGGTCTACCATTTCATGTTTGGTCCGGAGTACCAGGCGGGCTGTCCCGCCTGCTCGGCCATCGCCGACGGCTTTAACGGCTTCGTCGTCCACCTGGCAAACCACGACGTTGCTCTGTGCGCTGTTTCTCTTGCTCCCCTCGCCAAGCTGCAGGCCTACAAGCACCGGATGGGCTGGACCTTCCCGTGGGCATCGTCGTTCGGAAGCGATTTCAACTTCGATTTCCAGGCAGCCATTACGGAGGAGCAGCAGCAGACGGGAGCGGTGGAGTACAACTATCGCACCGTGGACATGCGCCCCGACCCGAGCGCAGTCGACGGCCCCGACGCCTCGCCGGTGGGAACGGACCTGGCCACCTACTCGCGGCAGATGCCGGGAATGAGCGCCTTCGCTCTCGACGACGGCACCGTTTACCATACCTACTCCACCTACGCCCGCGGCCTCGATGCCCTGTGGGGCGGCTATCAGTGGCTGGATCGGGCGCCCTTGGGCCGCAACGAAACCGACTTTTGGTGGCGGCGCCACGATGAGTACCCGGCGGAGCAGCCTCGAGACTAAGGCGGCCTCAGCCTTGGGCTGAAACCCTCGAGGTTATAGGGGTGCCGAGGATAGCCGGATTCGCCTCGGCCGCGCCGGCCGGCGGTTGGTGCCGGCGGCATGATATATGCGGCGCAGCGCTTTGATTCCAACCGTATTGGAGGTTAGCGCGCTCATGCCAGCATCTCAGACCGCCGATGTCTCTGCCGGAACCGTGCCGCCCGCGGGCTTCAGGACTATCTGCCGGCTCATCCTCTGCAGTGCCCTTCTTCTCGGTAGCGCTGCCGTGGCCTCGATGGCGGGGGCCGTCTCCGTGGCGTCGGCACACGGGTCGCACGGCTCGACCCCACCGGACTTCGGGCCAAATGTCTATGTCTTCAGTCCCAGCATGCCGCAGAGCGAAATCCAGAGTCAGGTCGATGCGATCGCCAATCAGCAGCTCTCGAACCAGTTCGGCGACCAGCGCTACGCGCTCTTGTTTGAGCCCGGCACCTACGGGTCGAAGGCGGATCCGCTCACATTTCAGGTCGGCTACTATACCGAAGTTGCCGGCCTCGGCAGCTCACCCTCCGACGTGGTCATCAACGGCACCATCGACGTCTACAATCAATGTTTCGGGCCCAACAACTGTACCGCGCTGGAGAACTTCTGGCGTTCTCTCTCGAACCTCACGATAAATGTCACCGGGCAGACCGGCTGTCATTCCGGCGGTGACTTCTGGGCGGTGTCCCAGGCCGCGCCGATGCGCAGAGTCGACCTCACCGGAGGCAACCTCTCGCTCATGGATTACTGTTCGAACCCGGCATATGCCAGTGGAGGATTCATTGCCGACTCGGCAT
>DASRCF010000133.1:0-25189 GCA_035653255.1 Chloroflexota bacterium | reverse complement strand
TTCTCGCGGGCGGCTACGGCGGCATGACGGTGGCGTTTGCCACGTCGCCGTCCGGTACTTCGGGGTCCGACACGCACAAGGTCTACGTTGACGCCGAGTACGGCGCCTACGGCTCCGGCTCGACCTGCACACCATTTACCTCCGGACAGTACGTTGGAAACGGCACGATACCGACCGGAACGAGCTGCATCAAGGTGGTTGTCTCCACCACACGAAACACACTCTTCGCCAACGTCCCCGTCATCGGCGCCGCTCAGATCGGAGCGTCGGCGGGTGCTCGGGCCGGGCAGGTGTCGACCAGTGGATTCGGCAACCAACCCATTCCAACGGCAACGCCCACTCCAGGGCCATGGAACACCGGCGACGACGAGGGGTGGGCCATCTGGGGCGGCAAGACGGCCGATGGCCACGTCAACACCGTGGGCTCCGCTGCACTGTTCTTTGCCGACAGCGGCTGGAACTATGGCAACGACGTTCTGACCAACTGCAATCCCTGTGAGTACCAAGCAACCCAAAACTTCAAGGGCCTGGCCGACCCACAATGCTTCACCAACCCACCGCCCAACACCTGCACCGGACCGAATGGAGCGCATGGCAATGCCGCCGCCGGCCTGACCCCCGGAACCTCGGTCCAGGTCGTCGTTGTAACCAGCGTCCAGCATACCGGCAGCGACAACCAGCTAACGCCGATCGGACTGGTGACCTTGAAGGTGCTGGCCTCGTGCCCATCCTCGCCCACCTATTTCGAAAGCGCCACCGACGGCGTCTGCGGCACAATCGAGCACATCGACTACGGAACGCTGAGCGAGACCGTAACGCCGACGCCTACCGCAACGCTGGTTGTCGGCAATACCAACTAAGTCGCGGATGAGGCGTTCGGCGCGCGGTCAGTCCGGCCAAAGCCTGGTTGAGCTGGCCCTGATTCTCACAGTGTTCAGCCTTCTGCTGCTCGGGGCGGTGGACGTGGCTCGCCTTTACGGCACCTCGGTCCAGGTCACCAATGCCGCTCACGAGGGCGCCAAGCTGGCGGCCGAGGACTATTCGAGCTACTCTGGCAATCCGAGCGGGTTGGCCGCGCTGGTGAAGAGCCAGGTGGTCCAGGAGGGGTTGCTCGACCCCAACTCGATCTCCGACCTCTCGGTTACTACACAGACCCCAACAACACCCGACTATCCAGGTGAGCAGATCGTGCAGGTCAGTCTGCGGTACAAGTTCACATTCGTCGGCCCCTGGTCCTACGTCTTGGGGTTCAGCAATCCATGGACGATGCCGACTGTCAGCAGTGCCGAGGTGACGAGGTGAGGCGGCAGCGTCAACAAGGGCAGACGATCGTCGAGACAGCACTCGGGATCACGGTCTTCCTGCTCTTCGTCATGGGCGTGATCGACCTTGGCCGTGCCGGATACACCTACAACGCCCTGAGCAACCTGGCACGTGAGGCTTCGCATTATGCTCAGCTCGAGTACACCTCGGACGGCTCATCGCCCTGTTATTGGGGCAGCTTCGACAACGCCGACTGTCTCGGCGCTGTGAAAAGCTACGTATTCGGCCTGCAGATGGCGCCCGGCCTGACCACCCACAACGTGTCCGTTTCCATGACCATCAACTGCGGCGAAGGTACCGCCTGCACGATGAATCAGCCCATCTCTGTTGCCGTGAGCACCCGCTTTCAGCCGGTCTCTACGGCATTGATCGGAATCGGGCCCTTCGACATCAATGCCTCGAGCACGGATCAATTTGATCTGCCTCCCAACGGAACCGCCACTCCGACGCCGACTCCGACCACCACGCCCGGGCCTGAGGGTCCGGTCGGAGGCCTCAGCGTCACTCCCGACTCCGGGTGTTCGTCCAATTGCGAAGTGTTTGACATATCCTGGACGCCGCCTTCGAACATCGCCGCCCTGGGGCACTATGACATATTCTTCGGCAGCGCGGGCGCTTACACCGAAGCTGATCCGGTACCCGCTCAGCTCGGCGGTTCGAACACCACCTTCACCACCGTCGACATCGGCAACCAGACCCATGCGGTCTGCTTCGAGGTGGCCTCCGTTTTTCAGGATGGGTCCCAGTGGCCGGCCACCTCCAGCTGGCATGACTCCGGCTCGTCACCGCCGGTCTGCTAGAGCGCCACGTCCCCAAGCAGTCTCCCTTGGTCTAACAGCCACTCGATTCCGAGGGGCCCGCGGGTGGATGAGGGTCATTGGTTAGGCCGTGGTGTCCTTGGGAAGCCACATGAGCCATTCGATGTTGCCCATGAGCTCGAGGCGGTACCGTAGCACCGGGTTGTCGGCTGATTGGCTGCGATGCTGATCGATGGCGAGCAGCTGACGGCTCCGGTCGACCTCGAGCACCCAGGTAGCCGACTCACCTGAATAGCCATTGAAGGTGGTGCCGAAGCGATGATTCAAGGCGGCCGCAACGTGGGCGGGGATGATCCATGCCAGGACCGGCAGATTGGCCTCCGTGGAGGCCGCCAGCGCCGCGGCAGTGGCCCGCCTATGGTCGTCATGGCCGGTCACACCGCGAGGATCAAAGACCAAGAGGCCATCCGCCCGGACGT
Organism: Chloroflexota bacterium; assembly: GCA_035653255.1. Classification (GTDB taxonomy): domain Bacteria; phylum Chloroflexota; class UBA5177; order UBA5177; family JAJPKF01; genus DASRCF01. The sequence continues at coordinate 22,629 of DASRCF010000133.1, read as the reverse complement.
CCCGCGCTGTCGCAAGCACAGGGTCGACAAGCTCCCTCAAGGCAACGCGGTGCAGTCTGCCGTCTGGATGGTCGAGCTGATAGACCGAGGCCAGGCCGAGCGTGGCGGCCGCCGCGCTGAGCTCGTCGGTGCGCGCATAGGAAAGACCTGCCGGCCGTCCCATCGTGGAAGCCTCGCCCCGAGTGAAGCAGAGAAGTGAGACTCGCGTGCCTGAAGCCACGAGCCGTGAGACGACGGCCCCGAGACCGAAGCTCTCGTCGTCCGGGTGAGCGCAGACGGCGAGAACGGACTTCAGGCTGGTAAGATCAAGCTCCTTCACGCCCCGGCATTACGCTGATTCCGCCCGGGGCCACTCCTCGCTCTGTCAGCCACGAAGCGCCGTCAGAGCCTCTAGGCCCGCCGAGATCCTGGCAGACGTCTCCGGGTCGAGGTGAGCTTCGGAGAGACAGCCACGAAGGCCCGAGGCCACGATCTGATTGCCAACCCGATCCAAAGCGGAGCGAGCAGCCACCAGCTGTTGGACGATGTCGCCGCACTCTCGCCGATCTTCGACCATCTTCTGTATCCCGCGGACCTGGCCCTCAACTCGACGAAGCCGCGTGACGATGTCGTGGGCATCCTTCTCGGCGAGGAAGTCGGTACTCAACGGCCGTTCTCACCTTGCACTCGCTCGAGGGCATCGTGGAACTCGCAGAATGCGGCGTAGGCTCGCGGCCCATAAATCGTAGCCGGCCCTCCGTTCATCAGAAAGGCGACGCCGATGGCTTCCGCCGCCTCCTGCTTGGTGGCACCGGCGCGAGCGGCCGACTGCGCGTGTGAGGCGATACAACCGTCACAGGCGGCAACCACGCTTATGGCGAGCGCCATCAGCTCTTTGATCTTCACATCAAGTGCCCCGTCGGCAAATGCTGCCCTGTAGAGCTCGCGAAAGCCTCCGTAGACTTCGGGTACCTGCCGACGGAGTGCGGTGTGCAGAGGCTTGAGGTCGTCGAGAACACTGGCGGCGGAGGAACGTGGCGCAATGGTCGCTGTGGTCATACTCTTGTCCTTATACTGTACTCCCCATAGTATACTGTCTAGGAGCCAGGGGCGCCTTGTTTCCAAGCGTAATATCGAAGCGGAGCCCTCTTGACGTGCCGAGATGGCACGCACAGTAAGGAGATAGGATGGCGCACGCACGGCTGACAGAGCAGGTAGCCGTACGATCGGTTCAACGCGCGGAAGCCGGGTCGACACTACAGCGCGATCTCGACTTCAAGGAACTGAGGACTGAGGAATACGGCCGCCTGGATGCCGAGGGCCACGTTTACCTCGACTTCACCGGCGGCGGGCTATACGGTCAATCTCAAGTAACGGAGCATCGCCGCATCCTCGAAAGAGGAATATTCGGCAACCCCCATTCGGGCAGCCCCGCTTCAGAGGCCACTACGACACTCGTCGAGCGGGCACGCAGCCACGTGCTCGACTACTTCCACGCCTCACCTACCGAATACGAGGCAATCTTTACGCTGAATGCAAGTGCGGCACTGAAGCTTGTGGGGGAGTCGTACCCGTTTCGAACCGGAGGCCGATTTCTGCTCACCTATGACAATCACAATTCCGTCAACGGAATCCGGGAATATGCCCGGCAGAAGGGGGCCGGCTTCGTCTACGTGCCCATCACAGACCCGAATCTCGGCATCGATGAGCCGGCGCTTCGTGGTGCTCTCGAGAGCCCCGGAGTAGGCCCCGACAAGCTCTTCGCCTATCCCGCGCAGTCCAACTTCTCGGGCGTGCAGCACTCGTTGGACTGGATCGACGAGGCTCATCGGCATGGCTGGGACGTTCTACTCGACGCCGCCGCGTTCGCTCCCACCAACCGGCTGAACCTCAGTCGAGTCCATCCCGACTTCGTCTCGCTATCCTTCTACAAGATTTTCGGCTATCCGACGGGCGTCGGCTGCCTGCTGGCGCGCACCGAGGCCCTGGCCAAGCTTCAGCGTCCGTGGTTTGCGGGAGGGACCGTGCTCATCGCTTCCGCACAGGCAGCGACGTCGAGAAGCCATGGCTTCGCACTCTGTCCCGGTGTATCGGCGTTCGAAGATGGAACGCTGAATTATCTGAGCATTCCGGCTGTGGAGATCGGCCTTCGGTTCATCGAAGGTGTGGGCATCGAGCGAATTCACGACCATGTTGCCAGATTAACGGAGAGGTTGTTGGGGCGGTTAACCGAGCTGCATCACGACAGTGGCGAGCCCGTGGCGCATGTCTTTGGACCAGCGACCACTCAAGGGCGAGGAGCCACGGTTGCCTTCAACTTCTTCGATCCCAACGGTCACTTGATCTCTCCCAAGAAGATTGAACGAGAGGCCGGCCAGGCAGGCATCTCTCTCCGTACCGGCTGCCACTGCAATCCAGGGGCCGGCGAGACGGCACTACACATCGGCAAGCGACGGATGCAAGAGCTCTTCCGCTCACAGGAACGGTTGCGGCAGGACCGCTTTTTCGAGGTGGCGAACCATATGAAGGAAGGCGCCGTGCGCGTGTCCCTCGGCATCGCATCCAACGAGGCCGACGTAAATGCATTCGTGGAGTTCGCTTCGCGGTTCACCAACAGCACGGGCGGTTGCAAGGTATAGTCCTACTCTCTTTCAGGCTAAGCTCTCGCTCCTGCCAACCGCGGGACTGGCGAGGTCTCGGGCGTACCAAGCTGGGTCCGGTCGGAGCGGCGCGAACTGAGCAGCCTTTGGCTTCCTGGTCTCCGTTACAGATGTCTTAGGCGGCGAAACCGGTGTGCTGGACCCGAGCCACTGGCCGGCGCACCGCTTCTCCAGGTCAGACGACCGCAGTTTGCTCGTCTCACCTGCCTTGCCACGTCCAGCTGCTGATTTCTGGAAGATCCTCGAAGTGCTCTCGCGAGTACTGGACCGCCTTTGCGATGAGTGATTGGCACTCGGCCATGAGGTTCGGGGCCTGCGGCTTGACCCGGCTCGCAAACTCAATCGCGAGGCTGGCGAGATGGTACCGGCTCATACCGTTGAGCACCACCATATCGAAGGGCGTGGTGGTCGTGCCCTGCTCGTTGAAGCCGCGTACGTGGAAACGGTCGGGGTTGGGCCGGCCATGGACGATCTCGTGGATGGCCCGCTGGTAGCCGTGAAACGCGAAAATGACAGGCTTGTCGGCGGTGAAGAGATCGACGAAACGAGTCGCGTCCATTCCATGAGGATGCTGCTTGGGCGGAAACAGTGTCATGATATCGACCACATTGACCACACGAAGCTTCAAGTCCGGCAGCTTTTGATGCAGCCATTCCACAGCGGCCAGTGTCTCCATCGTGGGGATGTCACCGGCGCACGCCATGATCACATCCGGCTCATACCCTTCGTCATTGCTTGCCCATCGCCACACCGAAGCCCCTGCGGCGCAGTGCTCGATCGCCTCGTCGACCCGAAGGTACTGGAGCTGTGGCTGCTTGTCGATGACGATCAGATTGACGTAGTTCCGGCTGCGGAAGCAGTGGTCCGCCACCGACAGCAAGCAGTTGGCGTCCGGAGGCAGGTACACCCGGCTGATCGTGCCACGCTTTGAAAGCATGACGTCGATCAACCCAGGGCCCTGATGGCTGAAGCCGTTGTGGTCGTTGCGCCAGCAGGTCGAGGTCAGAAGAATGTTGAGCGCCGGCACCGGCTCTCTCCACGCCAGGTTCAAACCTCCCTCCAGCCACTTGCTGTGCTGTACTGTCATCGAAGCTGAAACCATGGCAAAGGACTCGTACGTGGCAAAAAGCCCGTGGCGGCCCGTCAGGTTGTATGCCTCGAGCCAGCCCTCACACAGGTGCTCGCTCAATACCTCCATGACCCTGCCATCGGAAGCGAGATGATCGTCCACGTCGACCGTGGTGCCGACAAAGCAGCGATTCTCCACCTCGAAGACGTTGCCCAGACGGTTCGAGTTGACCTCATCGGGGCAAAATAGCCGAAAATTGCGCTCGTCGCGATTCATCACGAAAACATCTCGGAGGAAGTAGCCCAGCCTCCGAGTCGACTCTTGGTATTGTGCGGCAGGACGCTCGACCTGCAGGCCGTAGCTGCGGAAATCCGGCAGAGAAAGGTCTTTCAGCAGGCGGCCGCCATTGGCGTGGGGACTCGCCCCCATACGACGGTCCCCCCGAGGTGCCAGCTCCGCCAGCTCAGGCCTCAACCGGCCGGCGCGATCGAATTGGCGCTCGGGCTCATAGCTTCGCATCCATTCCTCGAGCATCCTCAGCTTGTCGGGGTGTTCACGAACGTCGGCCAGAGGAACCTGATGCGAACGAAACGTGCCCTCAACCGGCAGCCCGTCGACAACCTTCGGCCCGGTCCAACCCTTCGGGCTGCGCAAGACGATCGCCGGCCAGCGGGGCCGTTCGTGGACCCCATTTTCGCGTGCCAGCCGTTGAATCCGACGGATCTCCTGGTAGGCGTCATCGAGCGCCGCCGCGAAGAGCTGATGTGCCTCACGAGGCTCATCCACCTCAACGAAGGTGACCGCATAGCCGTTACCTTCAATCGCCGCGCGCACGTCGTCGTCGGTAGACCTTCCAAAAACGGTCGGATTGCCGATTTTGTAACCATTGAGGTGCAAGATGGGAAGCACCGCACCGTCGGAGGCGGGATTGAGAAAGCTGGTCCCTTTCCAGGCACCGGCGAGCGGCCCTGTCTCGGCTTCGCCATCACCAACCACGGCCGTCACGATCAAATCCGGATTGTCAAAGGCGGCCCCATACGCATGCGCCAGCACGTATCCCAGCTCACCGCCCTCATGTATAGAGCCGGGGGTAGTGACGCTGACGTGGCTTGGAATGCCGCCCGGAGTGGAGAACTGTCTGAACAGACGGCGCATTCCATCGATGGATGCGGTCACCTCGGGATAGATCTCTGAGTACGTGCCTTCGAGGTAAACGTTGGCCACTAGTGCAGGGCCGCCATGGCCCGGTCCGGTAAGGTAGATGACATTTGCGTCTTGCTCTCGGATCAGCCGATTGAGATGAACGTAGATAAAGCTGAGTCCCGGCGACGTCCCCCAATGTCCGAGCAGTCGTGGCTTGATGTGCTCGGACCGAAGAGGTTCACGAAGTAGGGGGTTTTCCTGGAGGTAGATCTGACCGATAGTCAGGTAGTTCGCCGCCTGCCAGTAACGATGCATGAGCTCCAGCTGGGCAGGGTCGAGCGTCCGGGGAATATCGCGCGGCAGCGGCCGCGGCACCCTCTCGACCTCGACAACTGTCGAGAGCTTGGTGTCAAAGGTAAACATTGATTTCGCTCCTCAGGTCGATGCTGTCCGCGGCGTCCGACTCAGGAGCCGTCGCGTGTGCATGGCGACCATGAAATCCTCGTCGGTAGGAATAACCCTCACCGTCACACCCGCAGTGTCCTTGGAGATCACATCCGCTTGTGCTCGGTTTCGAGACTCATCGATCTCGAGGCCCAGGAAGTCTAGACCATCGACGATGCGCGCCCGAACAGACGGTGCTCTCTCGCCAATCCCTCCAGTGAACACCAGGGTGTCGACACCTCCAAGGGCGGCTATCAGACCTCCGAGGTGCTTCCGCGCCAGGTAGCAGAACATATCGACCGCCTCGCGGGCTCGATAGTCAGTGCCCTCTTGTTCGAGCAACTCGCGCATGTCTGCGCTGAGATCAGACATGCCGAGCAGCCCGGACTGATGGTTCAAGAGCATGGCCAGCTCTTCGCCCCCCATGTGCTGCTCGGCTGTGAGATACACCAACACTCCGGGATCGAGGTCACCACATCTGGTTCCCATCATGAGGCCGCCGGTTGGGGTGAAACCCATGGTGGTGTCGATGCCCACTCCCTGCCGCACCGCGGCCATACTGGCACCGTTGCCTAGGTGAGCGATTACGATTCTGCCCTCGCTCGTCGCCGCGAAGTCCCGCGTTAGTCGCATCATGATGTATTCGTACGAGAGCCCATGAAAGCCGTACCGGATCACGCCCGCCGAAGCAAGAGCTCGGGGTAAGGGGTATAGCTGAGCAACCCGCGGCATGTGCCGGTGGAAGGCCGTGTCAAAGCAGGCAACGTGGGGCACCCCGGGAAACCGCTGGCGTAGTTCTCCAATCAGGGTGAGAGCTTGAGGCATGTGATCCGGATCGATGGTTGAGAGGCGGGCGAGCTCCGAAACCACGACGTCAGACAGCATAATTGGGGCGCGATACTTGGATCCACCGTGGACGACGCGGTAGCCGACCGCCTCCGGAGCACGACCGTCGAGCCAGGTCGCGAGGAAACTGCCGTAGGACTCTGCAGGCGTGTCCAAGCTGCATGAGTCTCGGCGCTCTAAGCCCTCCGTCGTGGCGCCTTTCACCGTGTCTTGGTACAAGGCCGCCTTTAGCGTGGAGGAACCTGGATTCACGGTGAGAATCGTCACGGTACTGAAGCGCCGTTCGAGGAGATTCTTCCTGGGTCAAGGTCGACGGTGACCCTGGTGCCAACGGCGTCGTGCTGGAACTCGGTTGGGCCCGCGGCCTCGAGGAGCCTCAGCATCGGCAGGTTTGTCGGGGTGACGTCGGCGATGAAGGTATGGATGCCCTTTGCACACGCCAGCGCCTTGAGACGCTCCATCAAGTGGAGTCCCAGATGGTGATGCTGGTAGGCGTCCTCGACTACGAAGGCTACCTCCGCCGCGTCTTCGCTGACCCGGCTGTAGCGTGCCACTCCGACGATTCTCCCCCACGAGCCCGTGGTCGCCACCAATGCAACCTCATGGACTCCATCGAGATCGGCGAACCGTCTGGCCAATGGTTCACTCAGGTGCTTCTTTCCTCCATGGAACCGGAGTGACACCGTCGACGGCGAAAGCCGGTCGTGGAACCGTTGCAGCCTCCGCCAGTCGTCGGGGCGGATTCCGCGAATGCGTATGTCGCCCGGTCGCGCCGTCGGCCGCATGACGGCGCCCGGACTACCTTCCTCATGAATCGTTGCGGTGCACCTGTACTGGCCCATGTCCGGCACTCTTTGCTGACGGTCTGGTCGCGGCCGGCCCTTCCCGGGCGGGGATCGCATCGAGGACGATGCAATGCGTCATGCGTGTCAGGTGACCGCAGGGTCGATCAAGCCAAAGTAGCCCGGTCCGGCGCATAAACGAGTCGAGGCGCTGGCGGTCCGTCCACAGGGTGAGAATCGTAAGGAGCTCACCGTGCCGTGGGGCGGCCAGGATGTCGAACCTCAGGCAGGTCGGATCCCGCCTGGCGTTGCTCGCAACCATCGTCCAGATTTCTAGAAACTCTTGCTGATGCCTCGGTGCAACCGTGAAGGTCATCAAGAGGCCACCACCCGCGGCACGATATATCTTCTCGGGGACGAAATCGGCTATCGAGGTTCCTGCGCCGGCAGTGTAATCGGGCGATTGTCTCCTGACGGACGTCGAACGCTCTGTCGGACTCCGACCGACAGTTGCGCGCGTCACGGACTCACCTCTTGCCGGGGATCTTCTACTCAACCCTACTAGTGGCACCCGCCGTGGCGCATCGGGCGCCCGCCCTATTTCCTGCAGCCGGCAACCCTCAAACATTGCCGCCAGCCAGGCCACGGACGCCCTTACGACTCAGGAGAGAATCTGCGCTCGGGCCCGAGCCCAAATCGGTTGTTTGCCCGATGCTTGGTATGTCGGGGAGGGCATAACCTCAGAGTGAGCCCAAGACTGAGAAACAAGAAAGCTCCGTTGCGGTCTTCACAACGACCGCGCAGCCAGGAGGCATTCGATGACTGCGGAATCCCATCGTTCCGGGCGCCGGATCGTAATCGCGGGCGGTAGCTTCGCGGGTCTGGGCGCAGCGTTCACCCTTCGACAATTTCTCCCAACCGATGACCGAGTGACCGTGGTCGAGCCGAGTGGCCAGTTCGTGTTCGCTCCATCTCTTATCTGGGCGGCCCTGGGACGCCCGCTGATTCGCAGCTCGTTTGCCCTGGAGCCTACCCTATCCGCCAAAGGCATTGAGCACGTCCGATCGCATGTCCGCAGAGTGGACCTCGACCGAAGGCTTGTGGAGACGGACGACGACTCGTTCGCCTACGACAAACTGTTGATCTGCACGGGAGGCAGACCCTCAGGAACAGGGATTCCTGGAATCGCCGAGGCGAGCCGATCGAACAGCTTTGTGGCCGGACTGGACTCGGCAGAGGAGGTGCGCTGGAAGCTACGGGCTTTATTCTCTGATCCCGGACCCGTCGTCATCGGGTGCGCCCAGGAGGCGGGCTACCACGGCGCGATGTACGAGCTGGCGCTAGCCATCGATTGCGAGCTACGACGACAAGGGGTTCGCGACCGAGCACCACTCACCTTCATCACGTCGGAGCCCTACCTTGGTCACCTCGGCTTCGGCCATCCGGCCGCCCGCGCGAAATTCGAGGAGCTTTTCCGGGAGCGGGACATCACGTGGCGAGCCGGAGTGGCACTGGAAGCCGTAAGACGGGATGAGGTGGCGCTCGAAGGCGGCGAGTTGCTTCCGGCCAAAGCAGTCTTCATCATGCCGCCGTTCAGCGGGGCCGTAGATGTCTGGAAGAGCCAAGGTCTCACCGACGAGCGGGGCTTCGTTCCCGTGGATGAGCAATACCGCCATCCCGAGCATCACGACGTCTATGCCGCCGGGGTGGCTTCACTTTTTACACATGCTGTCCCTCCGCTCGCCGAGCGCCGAGCGCCACACACCGGATACCTGTCAATCCGTATGGGAAAAACAGCGGCGCAGAACATCGGCGCCTCATTGGGCTACGCCACTCCGGCGAGCCGCCCGTTGCCCTATCTGGTGGATGTTCGAATCATCGATGGCGGCGACGCCGGTCTCCTCCTGACGTCCAGAGGAACCCTTGAGCTATCCAGCACGGCGACGAGGCTGGATGGTCAGCTGGCGCACACACTCAAATCGGGCGTCGAGCGCTATCTCACCTGGAGGCTCAGAACCGGGCGCATTGAGCTGCCGTGAGGAGACGACTTTCCGAGTGATCGGCAAATCACGTTACTGCCGGGTCTTCGTTTCCGAGCAATCCCTTCTCTCCCGGCGTGATGAGTCGCATGTTGATCCAGATTAGAGGGACGCAGGAAGGAGAGAAGATCGACGTCGACGATGTCGTAGTGACAGCTGACCGCGACCAGCTTCTCTGCGGAAAGCTTCGATCTCTCCCGCCCGAGCAGCTCCAGCTAGCCCTGGCCCGCGCGACCGGTGTTGCCTGCTCCATCGCCCTCGCCCAAGTTCCTGGCGAAATGGCGCGAGTGCCTCATGCGGTGACCCGACAATTTCGTTGCCGGGGCAGGCGCAATCCGTGAGCCGTCGCTCACCCCTCCATCGCTGCCGTTGCCGTCATCCGAGAGCCCTGGAGGAAGGTGGATGGATGCCTGACCCTGGACGGATGCCCTGCTGGGTGAGCCCGACTGCAGGCGCTGTGAACTGCTCTGACCGCCGTCGTCGCCGCTGCCGTCGTCCGAGAGCCCGGGGGGAAGGTGGATCGATGCGTGGCCGCCGGGGACTGCATGAACGCCTGGTCCCGTTCCTGACTTCGCTGCAACACCCGCTCTAGTCGGGGCCTGACCGCCGACCTGGCTGGGCCGGTTCTTCGGGACAGGGGCTGTCCGATGCGTGGCGGCCGGGACCTGACTCAGAGCCGCCTGCAGTGACTGAATGTACGCCTGGCTGGTGGCGGTTGCACCCGACACGATGTTGACGCCGGCACTCTGTGCCTGCAACGTCTCCATCCTCAATAGGGGCACCGCTTGCTGGTTGATTGCCGCCGACATCGGATTCCCCATGGGAGCAGTCGCGTTGACCGCTGAAATCTTCCCATTCTTGAGAACAATCGTCGCCTGCACGATTCCGAAGGGGTCGTTGACGGCAGAGCCCTTGAAGATGCCGCTTGCGCCGGAAGACTGGCCTCCCGTCTTGACCGGGGGAGCTGAAGCCGTACCGAGCTTGCGGTTACCGATGGCTTTCCATCGCCGTCGGGTGGCCGACTTCCCACCGGATCGCGGGGCACTATTCCCCTTGCCGTTGCCGGACACTCCCGGCAAACCAATGGTGGGAGGAGCGGAGTTGTTCGTTGGGCTCGATGAAGGCTGCTGAGGCGCTGAGTTTTTCGGTGTAGCAGAGCTTGAGTCGGCGGGAGACCGGACGGCCGGACTCGAGGCCGCGCCGCCGGCGACAGGTTGGCCGACTGGAGCCGGTTGGGAGACGGAGTGTTTTTGGTTAAGATACTCCACAGTTGCGGCAGCCGGGATCCCGGTTCCTGCCGCTATTACAACCGCTGTGACCACTTCCTGGCCTTTGAATCGTGACATTTGCTGGTACTCCTACGTACGTGCGGTGCTAAAAGTTGAACTCGTCAGAGTGAATCTGTTCTTCAGGTACTCGCAGCTTGCGCAGACTGTCGCCTACCAATGACATCAAAGAGGAAGGTCCACAAACGTACACATCCCGATCTCTAATGTCAGGTAGAAGTTCCCTGAGGTGCTCCGGACTCAGGTACCCCCGGCAGACGGCCTCGTGCCGATTGCCCTTGAGGAAGAACAGCCTGCTTCCTCTTGTCCGGGCCAGCCTCTCCAGCTCCTGAAGAAAGATCAAGTCTTCATCGCTGCTGGCCCGGTAGATGAGTACGACGTCATGCCGGAGCTCCTGTAGAAGAGCCCTAATGGGCGTGATTCCAATGCCCCCGGCAATCAGGGCGAATCGATTCTTGCGCGCCTCATCGGTAGTGAACGAACCAAACGGGCCTTCGGCAACCACGCGAGTGCCCGGTCGGATGAACCCGGCGTTACGGCTGAAGTCTCCAAGTGCCTTGACTGTGATTCGGAACGATTTTCCGTCAGGGGCCTCGGAGAGCGAGAAGGGATGCGACTCCCACCACCTTTTGCGGTCTAGAAACCGCCACTGGAAGGATTGGCCCGCACGAGCATTCAGATACTCGAGGTGCCGGCCGGTTACGCGAATCGAAACGACACCCGGCGCCTCTTCGACGACTTCTTCCACCTTCATCTGATGAATGAGGCACCGAACAACGGGTTGGACAAAGCGGAAGATCACGACCAATGAGAGGCTGAGGATGTAGATGGCTGTCCAAAACACGGCCGTCCACGGATTGCCCAGGAACACCATTCCGGTAGGGATCTGATGGAACCACGCCAGGATCACCGCCGAGTAGGCGAGCAGGTGCACGAGGTACCAGCTCTCGTAGCGTAGGCGCCGTTTCACGATGAAGATCGAGGTACCGACGACAAGAAGGATGAAGGATGTCGCTACCGTGGCGGCCACCATCCCCTTGTAGGCGGTGAGGAAGCGTAGAAACTGTGCCCACATCGAGACCTTCGACATGAGAGCATAGCCCGCTGTAATCATCACGACGTGGGCAGCAATTAGGGCTACGGCCATCTTGCCGTTCAGCTTATGAATGATCACCAGCCGGTCGAACCCAATCGCCCACTGTAGGAATGGAAGTCGCGCCAGCGCCAAGAGCTGCAGGACCAAGAGATAGGACCCGGCTAAACCCGTCAATCGCCCTGCGCTGATAAGCAGCCCTGCCAGGCTGGAGATCCCGGTAACACCACCACCGTGGACCCAGATGCCGATGATAATGCCACCCACTCCGAGCACGATCGCTCGGATGGCCCAGGAAACGGCTACTTTGGCCGTCCGAACTACGGCCCGAGACCCTTGACTCCCATGGTCGAAGGTCAGATGCCTCGCGTCTGAGGCAGCGCCCTCTAAGAGAACCGCTCCGATGGAGGTGCTCAAAGCCTTGATTTCTCCTTTCGATTGCAGGCCTGAAAGCTGTTTGACCTGCTCTTGTCTCAAATCTAGGCGTCAGTCGTGAGAACCTCATAGGCTTGGGATGATCGTTGCCGGAGTGAATCGTGATGGGCTCATGACAGCTCGATGACCGTCAGGCCGGCGAGTCGCCGACGCGCAGGCCCGGGCGACGAGCGCACCAGAATTTTGCCGGGCGTTACCTGAACTGCGTCGTCACTACGCCCGTGGCGGCTCATACTTTCTCGTCTTCAGTCGACGCCGTTGACCGCATATCGGTAAACTGGCCTAAACGGAGGCGCACATGCAGCAGACAACCTACCCCGTCACGCTCTCAATCGATTACCCGGATCGACCGCTCAACCGGCTGACATCGTTCTTTCGTATCTTCGTAGCCATTCCGATCCTGATCCTGCTTGGCACCATCACGAGCCAGTCGCAGTCATTCCAGTCCTCGGGCGCGAGTCGGGGGGTCAGTTACAGTGCGGTAGGCGCCGGCATACTCTTCTTGCCGCCATTGCTGATGATTCTCTTCAGACAGAAGTATCCTCGGTGGTGGTTCGACTGGAATCTTCAATTCCTGAGGTTCGGCACCCGAATCGGTGTGTTTCTGGCACTCATGGATGACACCTATCCCTCTACCGACGAGGAGCAGTCAGTTCATCTGGATCTGTCCTATCCGGATGTGCCCCAAGACCTCAACCGCTGGCTGCCCCTGGTCAAGTGGATCTTGGCGATCCCGCATTACATCGTGCTCTTCTTCCTCTACATTGCCGCCGTCATCTGCGTGATCATAGCCTGGTTCGCCATCCTGTTCACGGGCCGCTACCCTCAAGGTCTCTTCAACTTCGTTGAGGGCGTGATCCGCTGGCACCTTCGCGTGGCCGGCTATGCTCTGGTTCTGGTCACAGACGCATATCCTCCCTTCAGCCTGGCGCCCTAACAATAGAGAGCTACCGAGCTCGCCGGATCGCTCGGCTCTCGACCTGCGACCGCCCCCGTGGTGTAGACTTTGGCTCAGGGTGGTGGCGCGCTTGCGGGGCCGTCATCCGAGTCGCATAAGCGACGAGATATGCCCCGGTTCGACTTCATGGGGACGGAGGAGGTCGACGTGGCTACGACTGAGGCACGTCCGCTCGCGGACTTTGTGCGTGAGCTTAGAGAAGCGCGAAAGCTGAGTCAGGCCGATCTGGCGCGGGCTACCGGTTTATCCCGGACCTATATCAAGACCATCGAGGACGGCCAAGCCAAGGAACCCTCTGCTCGCACCCTTGGGCTGCTGGCGCGGGCGCTGGAGACAGATCTGGTGGAGCTGATGTCGGTCAGCGGAGCCGTACCGGACGACTACCATCGGGCCAGGTTCGAGAGCGATCGCGACCTAACCATGTACCTCCGACGCCGGCGGAACCTCTCCGAACAATCGGTTACGACCATCATGCGACTGATACGCCTCTCAGAGCTGGAGACCGAGAGGGCCTCACTCGACTGACCGGCGGGCGCCGGTTTCAAGCTCCATTGTCTGCATCAGCCGGTCGGCCTCCGCCCAGGCTTGGTCCTCGTCGTCGAGGCGCAGCTGACCCTCCATGACCTGCTCCGTCAGTGTCTCCTTGACCGCTGCGATCCACCTCCCCGGTCCCAGCCCGTACCTGGCCATCAGCTGCTCGCCATTCAACGGGCTCCGTACCTCCGGCACCTCCATCCGCAGGCGGCGCGCTCGCTGCTCCAAAGCCTCGAGCTTGGGCTCATTTCGCGACCTGCCCCAGTCATGAGCCGCGGCATCGGAGCGAGCCAGTTCGAGCGCGGCTTCGAAGTGGCGGCCCAGGCGGTTCATCAAGCGGCGCACCGCCCCATCGGACCAATCAGCTGTGTACGCGTGCACCTGCATATGGGTCTCGATAAGGAGGACGACTCCCTCCACCAGTTCTCCGGGCATGCGCAACCCCGTCAGAAGCTCCCGCGCTCTGACAGCTCCGATTTCCTCGTGCTTAAGGAACCTGATCCGTCCGCCGGGTTCAAACGACCGGGTTTCCGGCTTGGCAATGTCATGGAGCAGCGCCGCCCAGCGCCTCATCAGCTCTGGTCTCACCGCCTCTACGACTCGCATGGTGTGGTCCCACAGCGACAAGGGATGCCTGGGACCGTGGTCGGGCATCTGTGTCAACCGGCACAGATCGGGAACGGCCGCAGCCATCAGCCCGGAATCCCGCAGCAATGTGAGTGCGTTGACCGGGTGCGGGCCGATCAGCATCCGGTTCAGCTCGTCGGCGATCCGCTCCCTGGAGATCGAGTCCAGCGAGCGAGCCTCATCTTGGATTGCCTGCCGGGTCTCGGGCTCAATGGTCAGGTCGAGCCCGGCGGCAAACCTCACGCCACGAAGAAGCCGGAGTGGGTCCTCACGGAACCGATCGGAGGGCTTCCCGACGGACCGAAGAACGCGACCGGCCACATCGGCGACACCTCCGAACGGGTCGATCACCACACTTCCAGCTGCAGGCCGGGCCATCGCGTTGATCGTGAAATCGCGGCGCGCCAAGTCTTCCCTCAGTGTCCACCCATACTTCACCTCGGGCTTTCGTGAGCCTGTCGGGTACGCCTCGGCCGATCTATACGTCGTGACCTCAGCTCGAAACTCGCCCCAGACCAGGCCGATGGTGCCAAACTTCTCGCCGACTCGATATACGCTCCCGCCCGGCAACGCTTCCAGGATGCGCACGATTTCCGTCGGTCGGGCAGGCGTCGCAAAGTCGATATCGTGGCCCGGGCTCCCCAGCAGCTCATCCCTTATAGCGCCCCCGACGACAAACAGTTCCCACTGCGCCCTCGCGAAGGCGTCCGCCAAGGTCTGAATGAAGCCGTCCCGATCCAGGTGGTGGCCCTCGCCGTCGTCGGCCTGCAGATCCGGTAGGATGATCACTTCACGGCCCCACTCGCCTCATTGAGGAACTCCGCCACCGCCTCATTGAACTCCGTCGCTGCCTCTTCCTGAACCAGATGCCCCGTGTCGAAAATCAACAAGCGAGACTGCGGGATACGCCGGTGAAGTCGACGCACCGAGGCCAGGCTTACCGCTCGATCCTCCGCTCCGGCCACGAACATTACCGGAACACGCAGCTTCGCCAGAGCATCTTCAAGATGACCGGCCTCCATGGATCGGGCCAGGCCGAGGGCGGAGAGCGCGGTCCCTCTGACTCGCACCGGGCGCAGCATCGCCTCTCGCATCTGTGCGGTGACTCCGTCGGCTTTGTCGCCATATGCAGCGGCGAGAAATCGGTCGAGTGAACGCGGATTGGCCAGCGCCAGGTAGTAGATGACGGCTGCCAGCTGCCTCCCCAGAACCGGGACCGCGAAGAGCTGCCGCAGGCGAGTCCATGGTATCTGAATGTCCAGAGCGGGGGCGACAAGGATCAGCGCGGATGCCTCATGAGGATTGTCGAGAGCAAATCGAACCGCTACGCCGCACCCCAGTGAGCTGCCCACCATCGCTGCGGGGTACCGCTCACCCACGGCTTCGAGAAAGCCCTTGACAACACGCGCTTGGCTGGCGCTATCGTACAGGGGTCTGGCCGTTCGCTCCGAGTAGCCGAACCCCGGCAGATCCAGACTATAGGTCCGGAACGAACGACCCAAGGGCTCCGTGTTGAGGCGCCAAGAATAGGTCGAGCCGGCGAACCCGTGGATGAAGACCAGCGGCGGGCCGCTCCCGAATGCCTGATAGTGGATGCGGAGTCCGTCGACGTCGACAAAGCTACCGTCGGGGGCGTCCCGTACCGCGTCCAATGTCTCCAGACGCCAGATCCGGAGACGGCAATACGTGAGGACGGCCAAAGATGCTCCGCACCCAAGGAGCAGCAGGCGGCGGACCCAGGCTCGCATAGGATGTCGGCGCGACGAACGGAATCCTTCTCGGTGCGCTCAGTCGGAAACGAAGGTCTGATTCTGCTCCCGCATGAACTGCTGCACGTAGTAGGGGCCAAGAGCGGATTTGCCGGAGGATCCACTGCCCTTCCAGCCCCCGAAGGACTGCACCCCCGGCCAGGCCCCTGTAGTGGCACCGCCGGCTCGATTGACGTACAGGACGCCGGCCTGCATCTGTTCGAAGAAGCGACGTTGCTCGTCGTCGTCGCGGCTGAATAGGCCTGCCGTGAGCCCGAACTCGCTCTGGTTTGCGAGAGCCAGGGCTTCGTCAAGTGACTCGACCTCGGCTGTTACCAGGAAGGGCAGGAACAGCTCTTCATAAAAGAAGGGGTGGTCCTTGGGCAACCCGTCGACGATCGTCGGCTGGACGTACAGTCCGCGGACGAGATCGCCGTCGACCAGGGCGTGACCGCCCGTCATCAGCCGCCCGTCTCGGCGGCCAACTCCCGAGGAGCGCTGGAATTTATCGTAGGCGGCGTGGTTGATCACCGGGCCCATAAAAGTCTCCGCCCGCGTCGGATCGCCCACCACCAAGCTCTGCGTGTATTCGACCAGCCCCGTCAGAAACTCGTCCTTGACATCGCGGTGAATGTACGCCCGTGACGCGGCGGAGCACTTTTGGCCACTGTACCCGAAGGCGGCGCGCGCGGTGCCCACCACTGCCTTCTCGATGTCCGCGCTATCCATCACGATCACGGGGTTCTTGCCGCCCATCTCGGCAATGCAGGGGCGGGGGTACTCGCGGAGCGCCGTCCGCAGGATGGAGAAGCCCACCTCCTTGGAGCCGGTGAACACAATCCCGTCGACATCGGGACTGTCGATGATGGCCTGACCCGCCTCACGCCCATGACCGGTGACGTAGTTGATCGTTCCCGGTGGCAACCCGGCCTGTGCCAACATCTGGTAGACGTACCAGCCTGTGAACGGCGTGTCCGTGGCGGGCTTGAAGACAACGGTATTGCCGGCGACAAGGGCACCGGCAAGCATGCCGGTGGCCAGAGCGACGGGGAAGTTGAACGGCGCGATCACCCCCCAGACTCCGTAGGGTCTGAGCACGCTGTGATTGACCTCTTGCGGGGACAGCTGATGGAGCTTGATGGTGAAGCCGTCGTGCTCCATGATCTGGTCACAGTAGGTGGTGATCAAGTCGGCCGCCTCTTCCACCTCGCCGATCGCCTCCAGCCGCGCCTTGCCCGCCTCCAGGCTCAGCAGGGCTCCGATCTTGAAGCGGTTCCGGTGGAAGTTGTCCGCCGCCTGCCTCAGCAGCTCAACCCGACGCCGGTACCCCAGCCCACTCCACTCAGGAAACGCCGCGCGGGCTGCGGCCACAGCCTCGCTCACCTGTGCCCGTGAGGCGTTCTGGAAATCTCCCAGGACAACCTGGCTGTCGTTGGGGCTGATGTCGTGCTCCAGACCCTCCGATTCCAGCTCACGGCCGCCGACGATGATGGGGTAGGTCTTGCCCAGCTCGGCTCTGACCTCTGCCAGTGCCTGGTCGAAGGCGGAATGGAAGGCATCGGCCTGCTCGACCGACATCGTCGTATAGGTGACCTTGGGAATCTCTGTCATTGTTGCCATAATCGGACCTCCATCCGCCACGTCGCGGGCCATCTTCTGCCCGATGATACCCCGTGATATGCTCCGTGAACAGTCGGTCGACAGTGGCTACTTCGATCGGCTCCCGCGTGACGCGGACATACGGCGTCCGGTTATCCTGACTTCGACTAGCATCCACTAGGACTGATCGCGGTCCTCTGAGCGTCGAGCAGAGTTTGGATCGGCTGAGCTCGGCGGGGTTGGATGTCACCACCTGTCGTCGCGACCGCAGCTCAACCATTTGGAGGCTTGATGCCCGAGCGCATCCAGAAGATCTTGGCCCGGGCCGGACTTGCTTCGCGCCGGAAAGCCGAGGCTCTGGTGAGCGAAGGGCGCGTCACGGTCGACGGCCGAACGGCCCGCATCGGAGAGCTGGTGGACGCAGGCTCCGCGATTGCGGTCGACGGCAAGCCGATCGAAACCGAACCCAAGCGCTACCTCGCCCTCAACAAGCCGGCCGGGTACATCACCGCCCGGTCTTCGCCACGCGGCGAGCCGACTGTTATGGACCTCCTGTCGGTTGCTGAGCAGGTCTACCCCGTGGGAAGGCTGGACCGGGATACAGCGGGTCTACTTTTCCTGACCAATGACGGTGAATGGGCCAATCACGTGATTCATCCCCGGTACGGTGTGGTCAAGGAGTACAGGGCCCTACTACGTGGACGCCTGGACGAAGCCGGTCTCCGCCGGCTTCGAGCGGGCACCAGCGTCGAGGGACGTTGGACCTTCCCCAGGACGGTCAGCCCGGAACGCGTCGAGGGAGGCAACACGTGGGTATCCTTCGAGCTGGAGGAAGGGCGGAAGCGCGAGCTGAGGATCATCGCGGCGGCGGCCGGACATCCGGTGGTGTACCTTGAGAGAGTGCGCATTGGCGGAGTGCGCCTGGGCCACTTGCCGCCCGGCCGCTTCCGCGATCTGAGCAAGAGGGAAGTGGGGTCCTTTGTCCCGCGGGCACGTACGGCCGGACTTGGCGAGAGCGGCCCGAGAGGCGAGGCTGCGGGTGGCCATCGACGGGCCGGCCGGAGCGGGGAAGTCGACTCTCGGTCAGGCACTCGCGCAGGCACTCGACTGCGCCGTCCTCGACACCGGTCTGATGTACCGGGCGTTGACGCGGGAGGCTCAGGAGGCAGGCATCGAACCGATTGACGGCGGTGCTCTCACCGATCTGGCCCGCCGGCTTCGGTTCGAGCTATCGAACGAAGGCCCTCGTTCAGAGCTGTTGCTCAACGGCAAAGTCCTATCGCCGGCAACGCTACACCGACCCGAGATTGACCGCGACGTGTCGGCTGTTTCGGCACATCCCGGTGTGCGGGGTGTGGTGGTGGCCCAGCAGCGAGAGCTGGCGAACCGGTCACCGATCGTCGTTCTCGGGCGGGACATCGGAACCGTTGTTCTGCCCGACGCGGGGGTCAAGCTGTTCGTTACCGCCTCTTCAGAAGTTCGCGCAGCGCGACGGATGGCCGAGGCTCAGGCGGATGCCGCTCCCGTCGACGAGCGCGAGCTGCACGCAGAGCTGAGCAGGCGGGATCACATCGACTCATCGCGGCCGGTCTCTCCGCTGGTGGCCGCGAGTGACGCGATCTGGCTGGACACTGGAAACCTCACCGTGAATGAGGCTATCGAGGCGGCTTGCGGTGCGGTGAGCCATGCACTTGAATCCGTGAGGCCTTCTCCTGGCTAAGCCGCTGGTTGCGCTCGTCGGGCGTCCGAACGTCGGCAAGTCACGGCTGTTCAACCGTTTGATCGGTGAGCGGCTGGCGATCGTTGAAGATGTTCCGGGCACGACACGCGACCGTCTATACGGAGAGTACGAGTGGAACGGCCGGGCTGTGGCCCTGGCCGATACCGGCGGACTGACCAGCCGGCCTATAGAAGACCTGGGGCGGAGCGTCATGGCACAGGCTGAGGTCGCCATCGAAGAAGCGGACCTCATCGTCCTGGTGGTGGACGTTCGGTCCGGCGTGACGCCGGTGGACGAGGAGATCGCGCGCCGTCTCCGCCAGGTCGATACTCCCGTGCTGGTCGCTGCGAACAAGGCTGACAATCGGGAGCAGATGGATTTGGCCATCGAGTTCCACGCTCTGGGACTCGGAACGCCGGAGCCGGTATCGGCGGAACGGGGGCTGGGGACAGGCGACCTGCTGGACCGAATGGACGCCATGCTCCCACCGCCGCAAGAAGAGCCGGAGAACGCGGATACGGTGAGGCTGGCAATTGTTGGCCGTCCGAATGTCGGCAAATCCTCGATCGTCAATGCGCTCGTCGGTGAGGAGCGTATGGTGGTGGCCTCCGAGCCGGGAACGACGCGAGACGCGGTCGATACGGAGATTCGATATCATGGACGACGGATCGTTCTGGTCGATACCGCCGGGATCAGGCGGCGAGGCCGGATTGTACCCGGGATCGAGCGCTATAGCGTTCTCCGGGCACACCGCGCCATCGACCGATCGGATGTCGCGGCTCTGATCGTAGACGCGACCGAACCTGAAGCGGCACAGGATGCACACATCGCTGGATTCGTCGAAGAGGAGGCCAAGGGACTGGTCATCGGGGTGAACAAATGGGACCTGGTGGTCAAGCATGGAACCACCATCAACGAGTATGAGCGGGCGCTGCGCGAGCATCTCAAGTTCGTCGACTATGCGCCTATCACCTTCATCTCGGCCTTGACCAAACAGCGGATCGACCAGCTCCTACAGCTGGCCTTGAGTGTGGCGGACGAACGCCGGCGGCGAATCCCGACCGCACAGCTGAACGAGGTGCTGCGCAAGGCGGTGGCGGACTATCAGCCGCCTGCCCGACACGGGAAACAGGTCAGGCTGCTGTATGTGACCCAGGTCGCCGTGGACCCACCACGATTCCTGTTCTTCGTCAACGACCCGGAACTCATTCACTTCTCCTACCGTCGGTTCTTGGAGAACCGGCTACGGGAGCGCTTTGGCTTCATGGGCACACCCATCCGGCTGAGCTTTCGTCAGCGCTCTGAAGCCGGCACCTCAAACCGGGGTCAGTAGCAGCGCTCAGCCCGGCGAGACTCGAAACCCGAAACCCGAGACTCGAAACCCGAAACCCGAAACTTCCTATGTACAATACCGTCATGGGCTGGGCCTGCGCACGCTGCGGTGACGTGAACACGAGCGGCGTGACAATCTGCGCCGACTGTGGGGCCAAAGAGGGCACAACCGGCCAGACGCGAGTCGAGGCCCTCCCGATCAGCCCGAACCTCATCTGGTTGGCGACGCTGCTTGGAGGCGTGCTGGCAGCCTATGCGGTGGCACTCTGGAACCTCAGGATCCTCAAGCCCAAGCAGATGGTTCGCATGGGCCTAATCTACGCCGTCGCCGGCATCGGCGGCTGGATCGTCACCATCATCATTCTGGCCAACCTCACGCCACCCGGGGGCGGCCAGATCGGCTTTGGGATACCTGTGGCCCTCGCCTTCAGCTTCCTTCTGGCCAGCATTCCGTATAATCGCGACTCACTTGCCGCCTCCCAATGGATCTGGAGCCATCCCATCCGCAAGCTGGTCTTCCGTATTGGCGGCCCCTCAACGGGGTTTGGATACGTCCCCTTCGTCTCGCTTGAGGCGGGCAGCTTATTCGGCGTTACCGAAGAGACCCATCCACGGCTCTCCATCCCGATCGTGCCCGTGGCCCTCATCGTCTTCAGCGCGGCCATCGGCGCCGTCACCATCCTCCTCGGCAACACGTTCGCCCCAAGGTAGTTGATAGTTTCGAATTTAGCGTTTGAGTGCCGAGCTCTTCTCTACTTTGAGATGCGACCCCGCTCGGGGCTCATAACAGCTCTCGCCCCTCCGACTTAAGCCGGTCGACGACCAGCTTCACGTCCTGTGCCCGGTTGGCCGGGCAGACCAGAAGGGCATCAGGCGTGTCGACGATGACGACGTTGTCCAACCCAATGGTGACCAGCAGCTTCTCGGGCGGTCCATAGATCAGGCTGTTCTCTGTGTCGATCGCCATGACTCGGCCCCGGACGGTGTTCCCGTCGTCGTCCTGCAGCTCATCCCGCAGGACATCCCAGGCGCCGATGTCACTCCAGCCCAGCTGCGCAGGTAGGACCGCAAACTCGCTGCCGCCCATCTTCTGAAAGATGCCGTAGTCGATCGATAGCCGCTCGATCTCAGGGAACACCCGCTCGGTCACCTGCGCTTCGGCCGCGGTACCCAACGATTCCTTGATCTTCTGTAGCTGTTCGAAGGTGTCCGGTGCGTGCTGGCGGTAGAGATCGAGAATCTTGGTCGTCGTCCAAACGATGTAGCCGGTGTTCCAAAGGAAGCGCCGGCTCTCCAGAAACTGACGCGCCCGCTCTTCGTCAGGCTTCTCGATCTGTCGTATGAAGGCATACACGTCAAAGCCCTCGGTCGAGCCGATTTGGGGGCCGATCTCGATGTATCCCAAGCCGGTATTGGGATACGTCGGCGGCACGTCGATCTTCACCACCCAGCCGCGCTCTCGCGTGAGTCTCGTGGCCGCCCGAAGTGCTCGGAGGAAGATATCGTCATTCCGGATGACATGGTCGGCTCCCCAAAGGGTGGCCACAGTAGAGCCCGGAAAGCGCTGGTCGAGCACGGTCACGGCGTATCCGACCGCCGCCAGAGTGTCCCGCATCTGCGGCTCGGCAATGATGTTCCCCTCCGGCAGCTCCGGCACCTGCTCCTTGATCGTGGACACGTAGCCGGCACCGGTCGAAACGAAAACACTGTCGACTCCGAACCCAGCCGCCAGTCGGCGAACCATCAGCTGGAAGAGCGAATCCTCACCGACCAAGGGCTGGAATTGCTTGGGCCGGCTTCGACGGCTCAAGGGCCAGAGCCGCGTCCCTGAGCCCCCACAGAAAAGGAGCAGTTTGAGAGTCCCGGAATCGCGGCTCACGGGCATTCGCCGAAAAGAGAGCTGAAGGCGGACTGGGGAAGCTCCCACGTCCGCCTTCTCGCCACGCCCAGATTCCAGCCGGTCAGATGCCTAGGTGCCCGACTCCCAGGACTTCATGTAGATCTCCTGCTCCTCGGTCAGGGTGTCGATGCCGATACCCATGGACTCCAGCTTTAGCCGGGCCACACCCTTATCGATACTCTCGGGCACGCGGTAGACCTCAGCTTTGAGCTGCTGATAATTCTCGACCAGATACTCGACGCAGAGGGCCTGATTGGCGAAGCTCATATCCATGACCGCAGCCGGGTGTCCCTCGGCGGCCGACAGGTTGAGCAGCCGGCCTTCGGCCAGTAGATAGACACGCTTGTCGCCGATGACGAACTCCTGCACGAACTCACGCACCTCACGCGACGAGCGGGACATATCGCGAAGTGCGGCAATATTGATTTCGTCGTT
>DASRCF010000132.1:0-4113 GCA_035653255.1 Chloroflexota bacterium | reverse complement strand
GGCCGGGCCGCCTTCTGGCCCAGCAACGTGAGACCAGGGCCAGCCCGGATCGGCCTCTGGGGCAAGATCGCGGGTAACATCGTTCGATACCCCGCCCCCACATTGGTGGCTGGAATAGTCGTCTTCGGAGCGCTGGCAGTGGCGGCATTGCACTATGCTCCAGAGGGCTTTACCCAGAACGGCTCTACGGCTACCAGCAGCCAGTCGACTCAGGGAACGGCCGTTATCGCGGCGCACTTCCCGGCCGCTCAAAGCAATCCCAACAATCTGCTGCTGGCCTATGGCACACCGGTCTGGCGCACGCCACGACTTTTGACCGCCGCCTCGACGCTACTGGTGCGCCAAGCCGTCTTCCGTTCCGTGAGCGGCCCACTGGATCCCAACGGCTCGCACCTGACGGTGGCCACGCTGGTCAGGCTGCATCAGCTCCTCGGGCCTGCGTTTCGGCTCCCGCCGGTGCCCCCGGGGGGCACCCGTGTCTCGCCCGCCTTGTACAACGCCTACCGCTCGACCTCGCAGTTCATCAGCGCCGACGGCCGGACGGTGCAGTTCTACGCCACGCTGCGGGCGGGCGCCGCCGACACCACGCCTGCCATGCAGGCCACTCCCGACGTTCGACAGGCCCTGGGCTTGGTGGCGTCGCGTACGGGCGCCGTGGCCGACGGCGTAGCGGGGCAGGCGGCCATCTCGTACGACATCAGCAACGCCTCCACCTCGGACCTACAGCATATAGTGCCGGTGGTATTGGTGGCCATCGGCATCTTGCTGGCGCTGGTGCTGCGCAGTCTGGTGGCCCCACTCTACCTGATCGCCAGCGTCGGCCTGTCCTACCTGGCGGCGCTTGGTTTGGCGGTCGTGGTCTTCATGGTTATCGGCGGGGGTCCCGGGCTCAACTTCATCCTGCCGTTCTTCATGTTCATCTTCCTAATGGCACTGGGTGAGGACTACAACATCCTGGTTATGACCAGGCTACGAGAGGAAGCGCATTACGGGACCCTGCCCGCTGCCGTGACCCGCGCGATCAACGCCACCGGCAGCACCGTGACCTCAGCCGGAATGGTCCTCGCGGGCACCTTTGCCGTCCTGGCGTTCGTCGGCAGCGGCCAGATTCAGCAGATCGGGTTCGCCATCTCCGCCGGCATCCTCATGGATACGTTTCTGGTGCGGACGCTTCTGATCCCGTCGACCGTCTCGCTCCTGGGACGCTGGAATTGGTGGCCGGCGCATCTGGCGGCGGAGCCGTTGCCCGCCGGCTCACTGCAGTAGCACTTGGGGCAGGTGGCATCCCCCGCTGCCCCCTTAGGGTCGAGGCACAAAGGGCCGCCCTGCGCCCTCGGCGCCGAGGTTGATTTTCTCCAGCTCATTTCATCGGCGCCAGGCTGTGGGCGACGGGTGTTACCTTCTGTACCACCCAGAGCACAATCGAGGGTATGGCTAAGAGCAAGACGAGCATTACGGTCGAAACCATTGGCGCTTCGCCGAGCTTGGGAGTTGGTTAGAGCCTCCTGGGCCTCCCAGACGATTGACGTCGCTCTCCGGCGCCTCATACGATCCGAGGAGCTGCGTCAGGACATCGCCGCCCTGCAGCAAGACGCGAACGGGGGCCGTGTGTCGCGTCCCGGCCACCCACGGACATCCCAGCTCGCGGACTGTCACGCGGCTGATCGCATCGTCGCGGTACCCTCGCGCATGTGGCAGGCGACGCGGTTGCATGTTGGCTGCCGACGACCCGAGACTCGAAACTCGAAACCCGAAACCCGAAACTCTACATATGGATGGCCGCGCCCTCAGCGGCGTGGGCGGCCTCACCGAGAGCTTCCGAGAGCGTCGGGTGCGGGTGAATGTTATACGCCAGCTCCCAGGGCGTTCCCTCGAGAAACCGCGCCAGTGCCGCCTCGGCGATGAACTCGGTGACGTTGGGACCGATCATGTGGACGCCCAGAACGTCGCCGGTCTGCTTGTCGCCGATGACCTTGATCCACCCCTGTGTTTCGTTCAGGATAGGCGCCTTCGAGTTGGCGCTGAAGGGAAACTTGCCGGTCTCCAGCTCGTGGCCCCGATCCCGTGCATCCGCTTCTCTGAGACCGATCGAGGCCACCTGCGGCAAAGAGAACACCGGCTGCGGTACGCGCGTGAGGTCCACACGGTCGAACTTGTTGACTCCAGCCAGCGTCTCAACCGCCAAGATGCCCTCGGCGTAGGCCTCATGCGCCAGGCCATAGCCTCCCGTGACGTCGCCGATGGCGAACACGTTGGGAACATTGGTGCGCTGATTGTCTCCGATTCTGATGTAGCCCCGATCCATCTCGAAACCTAACCCGTCGAGGCCATCGGTCACCGCTTCCCGCCCGACGGCCACCAGCAGCCGCTCAGCCTCGAGCGTCTGCGGCTCCTTGCCTTTCGGAGTGACCTGGAGGCGAACTCCCGATTCGCCGCCTTCGATGCTCTGCAGGTCCGCGGTCGTGTCGACCAGCACCCGCATCTTTTGGCGGCTGAAGATCTTGCCCAGCTCACTCCCCAGCTCCGCGTCCATCAGAGGAATCAGGGTGGGCAGAATCTCGACGATGGTGACCTCGACGCCGAAGGCGTGGTAGTAGGAGGCGAATTCAACCGAGATGACGCCGCCGCCGAGAATGATCAGCGACTTGGGCATGGCGTCGAGGCTGACGGCGTGATCGCTGGTATAGATCTGCCGGCCGTCTATCGGGAGCCCGAAGGTTCGAGGGCGCGATCCGGTGGCGACGAGCAGGTTGTTTCCCTCGACAGCCACCTCGCCGTCCTCGGTCTTCACCCACACGCGTGACGGCGATTCGGCCACGCCCTCGCCGTAGACCACGTCGATCTTGTTCTTCTTCATCAAGAACTGCACGCCCTTCCAGTTCTTGTCGACCACGCCGTTCTTGAAGGCCATGATCTTCTGATAGTCGTAGCCGACGTTGTCGGCTGTGACGCCGAAGCGTTCGCGTTCCTGAAGCTGGTGGTAGACGTGCGCGCTCTCCAGGAAGGCCTTGGTGGGGATGCATCCGTAGTGCAGGCAGGTTCCGCCGAGCTTGTGACGCTCGATCAGCGCCGTCTTGAAGCCCAGCTGCGCAGCTCGTATCGCGGCCACGTAGCCGGCCGACCCACCTCCCAGGATGACGACGTCGTATCGGTCAGATGCCATAGATGGTCCTCACTTCAGCTCGAGAATCGGGAAAGCGCCTGCCCTTGAACCCATTTCATCTTCTCAAGTGCGAGCGTCACGACTAGGCGGCGCGTGACGAGCTCGGTCGTAAAGGTGGCGCAGGCCTCAGAGCGCGAGCAGGACGGGGTGTTCGAGCACGCGGCGGAGCTCAGCCAGGAATTGCGCGGCCGTGGCGCCGTAGATCACCCGATGATCTGAGGACAGCGTCAGCCGCATCCGGTGCCTCAGGGCGACCTGGCCGTCGACGGCCACCGGCTTCTCCGCGATGGCTCCCACCGCCAGAATGGCACTTTCCGGTGGGTTGATGATGGCCGTGAACTGGTCGACCCCGTACATGCCCAGATTCGACACCGTGAAGGTGCCGCCGTCAAAGTCGTCCCCCCGGCCCTTTCCCTCCCGGCTTCGCGCGATCAGCTCGTGGGCCTCCTGCGCCACCTGTCTCAGCCCCTTGCGGTTGACGTCCTTTAGCACCGGGACGATCAGTCCATCAGGCAGGTCGACGGCGATGCCGACGCTGACTCTACCGTGCCGCACGATGGACCCGTTTTGCCAGCTGGCGTTCACGCCGGGGAACGTTTGTAGTGCCAGGCCGCAAGCCTTGACGATGAGGTCGTTGAAGCTGAGCTTCAACGACGGCTCGGCCTCGTTGATCTGCAGGCGGAAGCCGACGGCCTGCGTCATGTCGACCTCGGTGGTGACGTAGAAGTGAGGCGCGGTTACCTTGCTCTCGCTCAGGCGGGCGGCGACGGTCTGCTGCATGCGCGACACTGGCACCTGCTCGTCCCTGTCGGTCACTGCTCTGCTCGAAGGCTTGGGCTGCTCGGCCGGCGCCGATGGCATGTGGCTGATGAACTGCTCCACATCCTGACGGGTGATGCGTCCCCCAGGCCCTGTCCCCGACACGCGCGCCAGGTCCACACCGCGATCCT
>DASRCF010000131.1:0-14321 GCA_035653255.1 Chloroflexota bacterium | reverse complement strand
ATCCGCGTGGTCGCCGGCCCGTATGTGCGCAGGTAGCGTCGAGCTGCCTCCTTTATCGCCTGGTCATCCTCCCAAGGTTGCCAGGGTCCGATCAGTGCCGCAGGACTTGTGAACGTGACGTTTCGGCCCCGGTTCGGGCCGAAGCAGAGATACCCTCGATAGGAGGCCGGCTTCAGCAGGCTTCCCCATCCCGAGCGGAGGTGTTGGCGGGCCAGCTCATTGCCGGCCGCGGCGGCCATCTCCGCCGCCAGCTCCTCGCGCGTCAGCGTCCGCCCGTCGAGTGCGACCCGCACAGCTTCGATCATCGCGGCGACATCAGAGCTCTCGAGCCCGAGATACGCCATCCAGGCCTCGGCCATGAAGTGCCGGTGAGTGCTGAGTGCGGATGACCAGAGGCCAATTTCACCGGCCGGGAGCAGATGGAGGGTCCCACGCATGGCCCACATCTTCAAGAGAGTATGCCGCTCCCACAAGCACTCAGCTACGGCTGATCGCCGTACGCTTTCGGTGCGGAGACTGATGGCCAGCTCCGCGCACGACATCACCTGCGCGTGGACGCCGGCTGTTCTCGATGCCGCAGACACCGGATCGTGGCCGCTTGGGCAGAGCAATCCCTGTCGGGCCAGCCGAAACCCCGATACCTGATCCCAGGTGAAGGAGGCCGGAGACTCCGATGGAGGGTTCACGTCAACCATCATACGCTGACCCGGAGAGCTTCTGAGGCGGTCGACCTAATGCGGTCGACTTGCCTCATTCGCCCACCAGTTGGCTGCCGCAGTGGCTGGGGTGTCTAGCCCTCGGCTTCAAGGAGCCGGCCTAGACGGTCGAGATCTTTTTCAGTGCCCTTGACCTGCACGAGGGGCGCAAGCTCGTCGAAGATCAGGCTCTGCTCGAGCCTGTCCCCTTGCCGTTCGATGATTCCGACCACGTCTGCCCAGTCGCGGTCACGGCCCGCAAACACCTTGTGCACGATGAGATCCTCGGCGCTGCACGTGAGAAGCAATGCGTCCCCCGTCTGCCATTCGGAAGCGCGCTCGACGGTTCGACGCTCGAAGTCGAGGCCTCCGAGCGCGACGTCTATTGGGATGGCATTGCTGGCTCTTAGCAGGACGACGCGGTTCTCGATCGCGAACTCCCTCGCGTCGCTCAACCGCGAGCTAAACCGTTGCAGAAGATCGTCGACAATCGGCTCTTCACGCCCGAATTCGGACAGGATTGTCAGGTCGATATCGCGGGTAAGCCGGGGTTCGCCCCATCGGAGGGTCGCCAGGCCTCCGATGAAGCAAAAGCCCCACGCCCGGTCACGGCAGAGGGTCTGGACTTCCAGCGCTGCGGAGTAGAGCTGATTCACCCCCGCAGGCGCGCGAAGACCCTCTGTTGCTCCACAAGGCCGGACTCACCGGCCTTCTTAGGCAGGTAGCGCAGCAGGTCGAGCAGATCCTCCGCCGCCGCGAGCCCCTCGGCATCCGTCATCGCCCGCAGCTCCTTGCGGCGCACAGTTTCAAGGGCTTCCCCCGCTCGACGCCATCTCGCCACCGTGAGGGCCAGGTCTGGGGAAGTCTTCTGGGTCGTGCTCATCCCCTGAGTCTATCTGCGGCCACCAGGTGCGGTGGCAGCGCGCCGACATCGCCCGAGCGCGAGGCACCGGAGTCCGCCCTCACCGTGTGCACGAGACTGCTGATGGTCGGTGAGGCGCCTCGGGAGCCGAGGTCCGGCCACGCTACCAGCCGCCGACCGGCTCGAGCAGGAAGGCTCGATTGGTTCGACCCGCGATTGTGCCCGTTCCCGCGATGCAGCCGTGGTCGTTGATGGCGTTCGCCGACTGCAGGTCGGTCTTTGGGGCACCGGCGATGGCATTCAAAGCCACGACCCGAGTGCCGAACCATACCAGAGCCCGGGGGACGTCCCGCTTGGCGACGAGCATGCTCGCCTGTCCGACCGTAACCGGCTCTCCCCCTGGATCGAGGGTGACATCGTACGGTGAGACTCCGCAGTGTGGCTGGTTCTTTGGCGGTGACGCCAGGACGGCTTTGTCGCTGACCTTCGGAGTGCCAGCCGAAGAAATCGAGACGTGATAGACCACAGGATCGACGGGACAGTTCGGTCCACAAGCGCCCGGCAAGGGCAACGGGCATCCGACGGCCGCGAGGGCAACCGAGCTACTGCCTCCGAGAGCCATCGTCTGAGACCCGATGTAGCCACGATCCGTCGCCAGCTTTGGTCCCCAGAGCACCGCGTGACCCTCCGGATAGAAGTTCACCACGTTCTCAACGCCCCCTTCAATGTCTTTGCCGCCATGGCTCCAGATGGCGTCCGGAATATAGGCCTTGGTATCTCCAGACTCCGTGCCCAGCAGCCACGCACGGCTGTAGCTGCCTGCCCTGCCGGCTTTCCAAACGACGGGGAGATCGAAATGCGGCCGGGATGGGGCCGGCAGCGCACCCGTCACATCACCGTTGGCGGCGATGCCGCCAAGGCTTCCTGCGCCAGGACCGGTCAGCCTGGTCCAGACAAAAGTGCCGGAAAAGGGATGGACGACAAAGTACCGGTTGCATTGGTTAGCGTCGCAGGTGACCACCGCCAGAGAGCCGGCGTCGTTCAGACCGGCGATGAATGTTTGTGCGGCGCCTGGCGGCGGCTTCAACACCGTAAACCGGCCATTGTCGTAAATGAAAACGTGGCCAACTGACGACGAGGGACCGGCGCTTCGAAAGAAGGAGTGCCGCAAGACGATCTGCCTCGGGTACCCGGCAATCGGAGTCGAAGGGGCCGACCCCGAGTACACTTCGCCCGCGACCTCACCGCCGTCATTGACGGTGATCGGCGTGGGGGTGTTAAACCCGGAAGGCATGTCCCGGCTGAGATCAATGAGGTGGTAACGGGCCTCTGGATGAACAGGCTGTGCCCGGACCCCACTCAGGACCGGGCTCAGCCCCATGGCCATGATGACAGCTCCCACCAACCGCATGCCCCTCAAATCCGCTTGCCTCTCAACCGCCCACGTGGGTATTCGTCCCGCGACGCCTGCGTTTGACGAATGACATATGGTAGACCCTCCAAAGGTGCCCTGAAGCAGAGGTCCACGGTATCGCAAGAATTGGATGACAGGAGTACCATGAGGTATTACTGAAGGCCTGTCGCCGGGATACCGGACGTTTTCCCCTCTGCCAACCACCGGCGGCCGGCCAGTTGTACCAGGATTTCCAGACCGTAGGGTCCTTTGTTGGCCAGGCGTCTGTGCTCACTCACGATCTTAGAGAGTCGCAGCCAGAGAAGGGGGCGCCAATGGCTCACCTCGAAGTGCCGGAGAAGCCGCAACCTTCCGCGGCGAGAGTGGAGCCGTACCCAATTGTCGACCGCCAAGAAGACCTAAAGGTAATCGCCTCCCTTCTTGTTGCCGGTGACGTCCGGCTGCTCACACTGACCGGTCCAGGCGGCGTCGGCAAGACCCGGCTCGCCCAGGAGGTGGGCAGGACCGTCGCCCCACACTTCCCGCACGGAGTGGACTTCATCGATCTCGCCCCGGTTCGCGAGGGCAGCTACTTCCTTGCCGCCCTCGGTAAGCGGCTGGGAGTGCCTGACACGGGTACCGCGCTGCTGGCCGACGTGCTTCACCACTATCTGGGTGAGCGCCAGATGCTCCTGATTCTCGACAATGTCGAGCAGGTGCTTCCGGCCGTCGAGGTCGCCGAGCTGCTCAATGCCGCCCCTCACCTGAAGCTTCTGGTGACCAGCCGCGAACCTCTCCATCTGCTGTCTGAGCAGCTCTATCATCTGCAGCCGCTTGAACTGGTGGACCCCGAGAGGCTGCCGCCGCTGGAACAGCTTGCTAACGTTCCTTCAGTCGCACTGTTCCTCCGTCGCGCTCGGATGATTCAGCCCTCGTTTGGCCTCACCACGGAGAACGCCCGTGCTGTGTGCGAGCTGATGGTTCACCTCGACGGTTTGCCGCTGGCAATCGAGCTGGCCGCGTCACGCATCCAGATCCTCTCACCCCAGATGCTCCTTGACCGGCTGGGCCAGCGCCTCTCACTTCTTCAGTGGGCCGGCCCTGAGGTTCCTCAGCGCCAGCAAACACTCCGCGCAGCCATCGCTTGGAGCTACGACCTCCTGTCTGTGGAGGAGCAGGCTGCGTTCCGTGTGCTCGGTTTCTTCGCCGGCCGCTTCACCCTAGAGGCGGCCGAGGCCATCCTGTCAGAGGTCGTGCCGACGCCGTTGGACGTCCTCGAGGCCGTCGGCTCCCTGGAAGATAAGAGCCTGCTGCTGACGGAAGAGGACGATTCGGGCGGCTATGACTTCCGGCTTCTCGAGTCGGTGCGAGAGTTCGCGCGAGAACAGCTTGCCGCTCAGGGAGAACAAGAGAAGGTGGCGTCCGCGCACGCGTATTACTTCCTCCACCTGGCCGAACTGGCCGCTCCACGCCTCGCCGGAGCCGGGCAGCGGCACTGGTTCCTGTGCCTCGACCACGAGCACGACAATCTGCGTTCCGCCCTCGAATGGCTGTGGGAGGCCGGCGACCAGGAGAGTGCGTGCCGGATGGCGGCGGCACTCGGGTACTTCTGGGATGTCCGCGGCTATGTCCGTGAAGGCGTGCAGCAGCTGCAGAGGGCTGCCGACCGCGTGCCCCGAGACGCAGGACCATTGCGGGGCAGGCTGCTGAGTCTGCTCGGAAGTCTGCTGGCCCTCCAGGGCAGGGTGGAGCGGGCGCGGTCCGTACTGGAAGAAGCCGTGGCGATGGGCAGGCAGCTTGGGGACCCGGACCTCACGGCGTACTCTCTGGTGGGTCTGGCTCGTGCCAGCCTCGACTTCACGGAGTCGGGAGCTGAACGGCCTCGGCAGTACCTGGAAGAGGCCGCATCTCTCTGGCAACAGGCGGGCAACGAGACCGAACATGGCTACGCGCGGACCTGGCTGGCCTGGCTCGCGCTGGGTCAGGGCCACTACCAAGAGTCAGAACGGCTCGCACAGCTCGCGGTGCTGGCCTTTGAACAAGCGGGAGATGAGAACCGTCTGGGCGTTGCCTCCTCCGCCCTCGGTATGGCTCTCGCCTTTCAAGGCGATACGGCCCGCGCGGCAGCCTCCCTTCGGCAGGCGCTGACGGTCATTGAGCGGTTCCAGGACAGGCGGTTGCTGGTGTCGACGGCTACGATGATTGCGTGGTGGCTGGCCGGCAGCATTCATGACGAGGAGCAGCTTGCGCGGCTCCTGGGTGCAGGCGACGCGCTGAGTGATACCTTTGGCCCTCTGCTTCACCTCCTCGGAGCCACTGGGGTGCCGGACGTGGTGGAGACTCTTCAGACCCGTCTTGGGAGGGCTCGGTTCGAGGAGGCCTGCCGTGCGGGACGGACGCTATCCTTCTCGGAGGTCACCAACCTGGCCGCCGCGGTGCTGGATTCGCTTGACGGTGGAACGTTAGGTGGAGATCGTGCGCATTCGAGGACCAAGCAAGCGGAGACCAAGACATTGCTCAGTACCCGCGAGCAGGAGGTCCTGAAACTCGTGGCAGAGGGAATGTCGAACAAACAGGTCGCCCACCAGCTGATCGTCGCCGAGAGCACCGTCCGCTACCACCTGACCTCGATCTTTAACAAACTGGGGGTCGACTCGCGCACCCACGCGCTCGCCGTGGCCGCACAACGCGGACTCATCGACCTGGCTGGCGAGTAGGCGCTCGACAGTTCTGTGCCAGTCGGCGCAGGGTTCGCTGGCCCAGCCGGATCGCTACGACGGCGGTTCGGCCGCTCCCGCCGTCCGGGCTCGATGTCGCGCCAGCCCAAGCATGAGCTCCCACGCGTTCAGTGCCGCTGTGCTTAGGATCACCACGATGACCGGCACCATCCAGTAGAGATAGGAAGTCGAGCCCTGCAGCAGGGTGACCCCAATCAAGGTCAGGCCGGCTCCTCCGGCAAGAGGGAGTGCGATTGGGGGAATGAGTCGCATCGCGACCACACGCCATCCGCTTGCGCGATTCAGCTCCCTCACAACCTCACGAACGTCCACAAACGTCAGGATCACCTGGACGCCGCCGATCCCACACAGTGGCCAGCCCAGACCTTCGGGTCCCTGACGGGGTACGACGAATATCAGGGCGATGACGACGACCAGGATGAAATTGGAAAGCGTGCGACGCGCCAGGGTGAAGGTGGCCGAGACTCCCGATTCTCCAACAAGGTCGAGATGCAGCGACATGGCCACGAAGACCAGCCCCGCCAGAGCGGCGGAGGCCGTGCCGGCCAGCACATAGAAGGTCACCCAGCTCGCGACGACGGATGAAAAGCCCGAGTGCACCGCGGTCAGCTCACAGGGAATCGTGGATGTCGGGTTTGACTCACCACGCCCTCTATTTCACCGATGAGCTGGAGGATTCACTTGACGAAAAGAACCTCCCGTCATACTCGGGCTCGAAGTTGGGTGCATAGCTGCGCACACTGGCGATAGCCTTCGTCAGGGCCCGGCGCGCCGGGGCGGCGGGATCGCTCAAGAGATCCTCACGTCGGAAGCTGATGTACTCTTGCCGAAGTGTCGCCTGGTCGCGTCCAAGCTCAGAAGGTCCGATATGGTTCAGCTCAACACGAATGATGTCATCGAAGGTCCGCTCAGTCACGGCGCCACCCCCGATCAGGCCTGAGTCGAGTCCATTCGGAGGTCACGAGAGCGGCCCTGTCGCCTGACGACAGGACCGCTCCCGCGCCCGATCCTTTCGTCAGCCTCATATACGCGGGCGTGTCTGCCCCCCGAGGTAGACCACCTGGGCCGGCTCCCGTCTGCGCGTTCGTCTTAGCTCTTCCTGAGAGCGAACCAGGAAGACTTCCCGAGCATCGGGGTCGACGGTTTCGACCAGTGCGATCGGGAGCAGAAGCTCCTCCCTATCGTGCGGAAGGCCCCGCTCGACCGTCATCCAGCCGGTCTTGGGATCGTAGTCCTTGACCGTACCCACGGTCGCCATGTCCGAGGTGAAGACCCGGTCGCCAATGGAGATCTGTGCCTTCACCTCGTCCACGTCGATCCGATCGATCACAACGGGCATACCGTCGTAGCCGCTCGGCTGAGTGCTCGTGGCAATCTCGCGACTTCCGACTCGCTTGACCGAGGTGGTCGTCGTTGGATCGCTCGAAAAATCCCGATGGAGCTCCAGCTTCGTGACGGAGACGAAGATCTCACGCGGATCAATGCTGCTGACCACCCGGAAGGGGATGCTGAGATCCGATAAAGAGAGCGAATTCTCGTGAACCATAAAGTAGCCGACGATGCGATCGACCATGTCGACCGTTCCGACCCTCTTGCCGTCCCTGTCAAAGACGGTCAGGCCTGGTCTGATCGCGGTCGCGATGTCCTCGGTGATTATTCCCTGTACATTCGTCATTGAATTTATCCTTTCTCGATCGGAATTGGCTTGATGGGATCTGCGGTCTACGCCTGTCCCGACCTCAGACGGTCTCGCCTGAGCTACGGATGAACGTCGCCTTGATCTCGAGATGGACCCAGGACGGGACCAGCCCTCTCGCTCCCGTCATGCCGAAGGCATAACGGTCGGTGACTCCCGATGCCTCAACCACGATTCGGTCCGCGTCGACGTACCGGAGCCGCGCCTCGAGGGTTAACGGAAGGGTTACGCCGCGTACGGTTAGTGTGCCTTCCACCAGGTAAGCTCCGGGTTGGTCGGGCATGCCGCGAACCGTGCTGCTCTGGTAACGAATCTGGGGATGCTCGTCGGCCCAGAGGAAGTCCTTCGCGCGGAGATGCGCGTCGCGACGACCTATCCCGGTTTCGATGGAGATTGTCTCGGCCTCGCCCCACACGCGGGCCAATTCGAGACCGTCAGCGGGGATGTCCAGCTCTGCCTTGAATCGAGAGAAGCGGCCGTGCACGGTCATCAGTCCGAACAGGTTCTTCACCCTGAATCCGACCGTGCTCTGGCTTGGCTCGAGGACGTAAGCGCCGGCCAGGTCGTTCTCCACGACGGAGGTCTGCGGAAAGGTTGCAATCATAGTGGATAACTCCTCTGTCAAAGAATTGGTTTCGCTGTGTGGTTCCGGGTCCTAACATTTCGCCGGGAGACCAGCCGGCTAGCCGGAGGCCAGGCTCAGCTGGTGTGATGCCTTCACGTGCTCGACTCGATCTGAGGTGCTGAAGAGCCTGACCAGTAGAAGGCCGGTGATGAACCCGCCGACATGGGCCCAGTAGGCGACACCTCCGGCCGCCTGACTCCCGGTCGAGCTGAGGGCGGCCGCGCCGTTCCACAGCTGGTACAGGAACCACAGGCCGATGAAGACCCAGGCCGGAAGGCGCACCGGCACGAATAAGAAGCCGAGGGGAATGATGCTGCCGATTCGCGCGGTCGGGTAGAGAACGAGGAAGCCCGCCAACACACCGGCGATGGCCCCGCTCGCGCCCAGCCCGGGTACGTGCGAGCCGAAAGCGGTGGCGATCTCCAGGACGCTCGCGCCGAGGCCGCATAGGAAGTAGAAGCCCACGTAGCGCCAGTGCCCCATGGAGCGTTCGATGTGATTGCCGAAGATGAAGAGGAAGAGCATGTTGCCCAGGATGTGGGCCCACCCCGCGTGTATGAACATCGACGTGAAGAGCGTGACCCAGAAGGGGTGGGGTGTGCCCGCATAGGCAACACACCGGCTGGTGTACTCGCATGGAACGAGCGAGTAGTCGAGGAAGAACCTGTTGAGTGGCCCGCCGCTCAGCGATAGCTCGTAGAAGAACACCAGGAAGTTGACGACGATCAGGCCGATGTTGGCCCATGGAAAGATGTCGTCGGCGTCGTCGGTGTCGATTGCGTTGAGTGGTATTGCCATGATCTCACCTAGCTGGCGCTCGTCCGCTCGCGAATCGGGCCGGCGGCTGGGATGCCGCCAGCCCGATTCCCGTACGACGCCTTACTTGCCGTCCTTCTCGGTCGCTTCTACGAAGACGACGTCGACGGGCTCGAGGTGCTGCAGTCTCTGCAGATCAGCGCCCGAGACGACGAGGTAGACCTCTTGCGAGGCGTGGT
The DNA here is from genome assembly GCA_035653255.1 of Chloroflexota bacterium. Classification (GTDB taxonomy): domain Bacteria; phylum Chloroflexota; class UBA5177; order UBA5177; family JAJPKF01; genus DASRCF01. The sequence goes on along the minus strand of DASRCF010000131.1, from coordinate 5,317 downwards.
TTACATAATCTACGACCGTCACCGGAACCATGAGGTGGCGGCGGCCTGAGAGCTGCCGCTGCTCGACGAGCATCCATCCAGTGACGGGGTCGTATTTCGTGATGGTCCCCAGATCGGCCAGCTCGGAGGTGAAGACCCGGTCTCCGACCTCGATGAGGTGCCTGAGCTCGTCAATCCTGACACGATCCACGACCAGAGGCGTGTTGGTGTAACCGCTCTGCTCCGTCGTGACCGCGACCTCGTGCCCGGCCACATACTCCACGGTGGTGGAGCGGGCGGGCGGATTGACGTAGCCCTGATCCAGCTGGTCCCTGGAGAGGCTCAGGTACAGCTCGCGTGGATCGATGTTGGTGATGAGACGGAAGGGGACATAGAAGTGGCGGTCGAGCAGCGGATTGTCCCGCTTTTCGGCCATCGGGCGGGCATAGATGGTGAAGTAGCCCGAGGTTCGGTCGATCATATCCACATCGCCGATGTTCTTGCCGTCACTGTCGTACACGCTCTGCCCGATGGCTATGGTGTTGCGAATGTCTTCGCTGACGATGCCTCCGACGGTATTCATTGGTGGTCTCCTTTTGGTTGTTTGTTACGGCTAGGGTTGGTCGATCACTCGTAGAACGAGTCTGCCGCTGCTCAGGCCGAGTGCCCAGGCGCGGGTTGAAGAGCGGCCCGGGCTTTCGAACCCACCTGGTTTAGGCGGTAGAAGATCACGAGCCTGGTGATGCCGGAGAGGATGGCGTAGAAGCCGATGATCCAGATCACGGCGAGAGCGCCGGACCTGGGGTAGATCGCCACCAGCGTTCCGAAGGCGACAGAGAGGACGCCGGAGAGGCCCAGCAGCCACCCATGCTCGAGCTGGCCGGCCAGGTCGAAGGCAGCGACGAGCTCGAAGATGCCGGTCATGATCGCCCAGAAGGCAATGACGTATACGAGTGCCAGTGCCGACAGGCCGGGCCAGAGGAACGTGACTGCCCCTATGGCGATCCCACCGAGGCCGCCCAGGACATATGGAACCCAGGTTGTCTGCCGCTCACCGAGCAGATTCAGGCCGGCCCCCAGGGTGAAGCCGCCCGTAATGAGGGCGAATGCGCCAAAGAGGGCAAGCAGCGCGACGAAGGTAATGCCGGGCCAGGCGAGCGCGATCACGCCGAAGGCGATGGCGGCTACGCCGCTCAGGGCGAGAAGACGGTTGTTGCGTACGAAAACTTGCTCGAGTTGGTTCATCAGAAATCTCCTTGACTTGTGTTTGTTGTGTACTCTTGTTCGGTCGCGAGATGAAGGCTGCAGTTAGGGAGGAGCACGGGCGCCATCCAGCTTCGAGAGGGCGGTGAGGAAGCCCTCTACGCCTGGGTCGAGGTTATTGGGAGAGACACGACTCCAGCGAACGACTCCGGCGGCGTCGACGACGAAGATGGCGCGCCGGCTCCGATCTTTGCTCTCTTCGTAGACTTGATATTCGCGAGACACCCGGCCCCTGGGACTCGAGTCGGAGAGAAGGGCGAACGTAAGCCCCAGAGTGTCCGCGAATGCGCGATGGCTCCAGATGCTGTCCACCGAGATGGCGACCAGCGTCGCCTCGAACGGCCGCAGCTGCATCAGGTTCGTCTGATACCGGTAGAGCTGTTCGGCTGAGATTGGCTCCCAGTCGCCGGGATAGAAGACCAGTACCGCCGGACCCGGAAGCTCACTTAGAGAGAGGTCCTGGTAGAGGTTTCGTGGGAGCGTGAAGGCCGGAGCCGGTGCTCCAATCAGCGGCGCCGCGGTATCTATGTTCACGACACTAGCCTGCGCTTATTTCGGCGACTGCGCCCCGACCAAAGCGATAGTCGAGCGCAGGCAGGTTCGTCCGACAGATCCCGACAAAGCGCTAACCGGGTGCGGAAGACCACGTGCTCGGGTGCTGGGCGGGTTTGATTGGGAACGTCGATCGGCCGCCCCACCGTGTTTCCGCGGCATGGACAGGTTAGAGGAAGGCAGTCCGGCTGGGCTGTACCGGCGATCAGATCGATTGACAGCGGCATGAGCCCGGCTGCCCGCCCTGAGAGCCAAACCGGCGGCGAGGAGCAGCCCCTTCAGTTGGTGCGATCAGCCGCGAGCTACGGCGACGAGTCCCCAGGTGCCAAGAGCGTACATGGCGAGCACAACCGCAGAGTCGGGGCCGAGCCGCAGGAACTGGCGCTGGGGGCGAAAGATGAGTCCCCACAGATACACCATCGTGAGCACGATTCCCAGGCTCGTCAGGTAAATGTCCGTGCTCGCTGCGAACGGCAGAACCGAGCTGCCCGACAGGATGCTGGCAGGGAGAAACAGAACCGGCAGAAAGGCATTCCCGCCGAAAATATCGCTGAACGCGAGCTTGTAGTCGCCCAGCCTGACCGACGCCAAGCCGGTGGACAGCTCGGGCAGAGAAGTGAGAGCGGCCAGGATCGTACTACCGAACAAGACGCCACTCATTCCCATATCTGAGGCAATATGACTACCCGTCTCTTCGAGGACGACGCCGGCTGCCAGCGTTACCGCCGAGGCCACCAGGAATACCCCAGTTGCTCGAGCCGTCGTCGTGCCTCGCTCCTTGGCTTTCTGGTACTTCTTTACCTGCGCCAGGTTGCGCCGGCTTTGGGCGCCGGGAGCGTTTCCCTGCTCTTGCCAGGGCAATCCCTTGCCGGCCCGGTTCAGGAGCCCGAGCCCCGCGACCCACGCCAGGAAGATCAAGACGGCGCCCGCGTCCACGGGGCCGGTGCCTCTCACCGGAAGCTGGGTTGCCATGACGGCAAGCCCCAAGACCCCGATGACCAGGGCGCCTTCGAGTACTAGAACCAGATCCGCGGCGTAGTACGAAAGCGGCTTGTCGCGAACGCCAAACCCGTCAATCGCTACGAGGACAACCGTTTGTATGGCGATGCCGCCGAGGATGTTTCCGGTGGCGAGGCTCAGGTTGTGGCTGAGGGAAGCAGTCACCGTGATTGCGATTTCGGGTAAGTTTGTGACTATGGCGAGGAGGATGGCACCCCCAAGAGCCTCCCCAATCCCGAGCCGGTACGACAGGATGTCTGTCGTGTCTGAGAGATAGATCCCGGCAATCCACACGGCCGCGCCCGCGCCGAGGAAGATGAGGACGAGAGCCGGAAGGGATAGCGCCTCAAACACGGCCTGCCCCATCTGTTCGGAGCGGGTCACCGTCTGGTCGGATGGAAGCGCGTGGCCGGCCCCTCGCGGGTGGGACCGGCCGAGCTTCAAAAGGTGCCCTGACCATATCTACCGTTCGGCGGATCCGGGCGCGTCGTCGAGATCGGCTGCGTCCCCCGGCGTTACTGCATTGAAGTGGACGCCGTCGCCGGTCGGAACTCTGGACTCCAAACTCGAAACCCGTAATCCGAAACAAGGCACCGTGCAGCGCCTAACGCGGGCCTGCCTCGATCTCCTCATAGAACCGGTTTATAGCCTGGCCCAGCTCCGCCAAAGCCGCGTCCTCCGCTTTGTCGTCCGCGGCTTCCTTTTCCCGCAGGCGCTCCCGCGTCTCCGCCAGACGGTCCCGAAGAGACGTCATGCGCGAGCGCAGGGCGGCGTCGTCGTCCTGTGAGTTCTGCACGGCGTGCCTGTGGAGTTGGTTGAGCTTACCCTCAAGCTCGTCGATTCGGGTCTGCATCGATGTGCGAACGTCCGTATCGGCCTTCATCTGCGATACCTCTCTTGTCGCTCGAGGGCTCTAGGTGAAGCTTGCTTCATCTCGGGTCCGCGGCGGATTAGTGCTTACACCTATCACCCTAGGCTCCCGGCACCTCTTGCGCACCAGCCGGACCGCTAGTCATCCAGCTCTCGGAGCCTGTTGGAATAGCCAGGAGCTTTCATGGGAGCGCTGTCAAGATAGGTGCATCCGCAGGCCCAAATCGCGGCAGAGTTGGGTACCTGGGGCGCGGCTCGCGTGCGGCGCCATCGCACGGATCAGCCGGCCCCGACGAGAAAATGCTGTGACGAGGCACGATATCCGAGTCGATTGCAACTGCGGAAACGGAACGGTAGCTGGTGAACGTCGAGTATTCTACGGCGATGCAGGAATCGAGAACGCTATCCTCGACAGACCGCCTTTAGAGAGAGAACGAGAGCAGCTTTGAGTTGGGCACCGTAGGCTGGAGCTGGTGGAGCACTGAGCGTTGATCTCGTCACAAATTGAACGCCTGCTCGAACGCTCGCGGGTCCCCGGTTGCTCCATGGCGGTCCTTCACGATGGAGTGGTGGACTTCGTCGGCACCTTCGGCCAACGTTCGGCCGCGTCCGGCCAGCCTGTGACGCCGGAGACCGTCTTTCAGGCTGCCTCCCTTGGGAAGCCGCTGCTCGCCTACATCGCCCTCCAACTGGTCGACGAGGACTTGCTTGATCTGGACGCGCCCCTGCATCACCAGGTACCTGCTTCGCGGCGGCCGAACGTTGCTGGTGCGGATGCCGTCTCCGCCAGAATGCTCCTCAGTCATACGAGTGGTCTTCCCAACTGGAGAAGGCGAGGACAACAGCTGCGCCTTCAGTGGACGCCGGGGGAGCGCTTCGGCTACTCAGGGGAGGGATACCTGTACCTCCAGTCGGCGATCGAGCACCTGACCGGTCAGTCACTCCAAGCACTGGCGCACAACCGGCTCTTTGAACCCCTCGGGCTGAGGAGGACATCGTATGTCTGGCAGCCGGCACTCGAACGCGATGCAGCGGTGGGACACAATGCAGACCGTCGACCCCGCGCACCGAGCAGGCCGAGTCGGCCGGCCGGATCCTACTCTCTTCTCACGACAGCGGGTGAGTACGCGGGGCTGACGGCAAGCTTGTGGTTGCCAGCCACCGGCGCTTCGACGACTCAGGGGCAGAGAGTGGCCGACCGGATGCTTACTCCATCGGTTTGGCTGAACAACGGCATTGCCTGGGGGCTGGGTTGGGGACTCCAAATCACCGACGGCGACACGGTGATCTGGCACTGGGGAGACAATCCGGGATTCAAGAGTTTCGTGGCAGCATCACGACGGCTGGGGTCCGGGGTCGTGATCATGACCAATGGCGAGCGAGGACTTGCGCTGTGCCGTGAGGTGGTGGAGTCGACGACACCACTGGGGCCCGATGTCTTTGGCTGGCTGGCCGCCTTCTACGGAGTTGCGGCCATCACGTGAAGGGCGGAAGCAAAGTCACAGAGCCCGTCGACTCTCGCTGCCCACACAAGTAGCGACTCATACACCTTCGGTCGGGACGACTCGCGTCCCGCGAGCGCCGGTCTGATTGCTGTCGTGCGGACCAGTCCCGACCTCGCATGTCCCGGCAAAGCGCCGCTGAATGAAACCCC
>DASRCF010000130.1:0-4015 GCA_035653255.1 Chloroflexota bacterium | reverse complement strand
CAGAACCGTAAACCCGACCTTCACGATCATCTGACGGCCAGTCTCTCACTGTGGGCACGTCCGCTTGAACTGGTGGCCCATATCGGCACGTGAAGTGCGGGGGCGAGAATTGCAGTTATATGCCGGCCACGTAGATCAATGATGAATGATTTCCTGCCTATGATCGTGCAGCCCGCAGCTTGACGTCCAACGATCCTCTGCAAGGCCTAGGGTCCGCACCCCTGTCCGGGAAGAGTCGGGGGAGGGAGCGTGACATTGCTCACTGCTGTCGTAGCAATGACCCGGCTACCGTCCATTGCGACGAGTTGCCCAAGTGCCATGCTCGTTGAGGGGCTCAGTGAGTAGGAGGGTCCGACCTCTGCTACGACATTGGACCGTGGCGCCATAGCGTCGTAAGGAACGTTCGCATCAGATTTCCAGACGACACTCGTGGTCCCACGGGGAGCGATGGCGACCAGGAGACCGTCAAGCGGAGCCCATGCCTCCAACACGATCGACGTTGGCGGCGGGCCCTCTACGGGAACTTGAACCGATTGTGTGGAGCCTCTTCGCTTGATCGCAGCTGTGATCAAGCGCGTCCCGCATGCCGAGGTAGAGGAGCTAGCACCGACAAGGACTCCTCCTGGAGCGGTCCGGGAAAACAAGATTGTCGATCCTCTTGGTGAGACGCTCAGGAGATAGGCGGACGACGAGGGACCCGGTCCGTGCGAAGCTCCACAAGCCGCTGCGGTTGCTAAGCCGAGGAGCGAGAGAACGGTGCTTGGCAGTGATCGCATCTTCGTCGCTACAGAGACTCCGGAAGCATTGAGCTAATCGTAGAGTACGTGACACCAGGAATTCCGGCAACACGAAGTCCGTGCGTTGCGAGTTGCTCCTTCATCCACTGAGCCAGTGCAGGCGTTCGACTTGCCTTCCCGGTTTGCGGACCGGCTATGCGGGTGAATTCCTGGTCCACAGTCATGGTGTACTGATACCCCGCCACGGCGCTGGGAGACGTGAAGTCTGCCGGATTTGGCGGGGGTAGCTTCACTTGGAACGCAGAAGGACTCGAGTAGTCCTTCTCATACTCAGTCAGATTGTTTTGAGCGAAGGCTGCCGCTGTCGAGTTGTCCACCTCGTCCCCAGCAGCCTGGGCCGTGGCGAACGCGAGTTCTGATAAGACTTCAAACGCTGCGGCTTGCTGCAGCCCAAGAGTGAGCCCGCCAGCTTGATCGACGGCCGTTCTCTCATCCAATCCCAATCGCTGTGCATTGAAAGCTGCTGTGACAATGTTGTTGTGGGCGAACCCAACCGCGTGGAGGGCGAGGTCGGCCAGCGAGATGGAGGAGCCGTCCACAGACAGCGCCACGCCCTGCGAGCCGAGCTGAGATGCAAGCTGTGGCGCCGTGAGAAGAGCTGAACTCGCTTGCGCTATCACGGGATCGGTCGGTTGCCCCGGTGCCCCGGCGGCGATTGGAGCCAACAAGGCCGTCAGGGCCACATGCCGATTCGTAGAGCGTGAAGCAGTGCCGGTCAAAAGGACGCTCGCCGCAGCTGCGCCTAGGACGACTGCTGTAGCAACAGCGATGAGTGCGACGCGCTTCATCGTGGTCTCCTCGATGCTCAGTACGCGCCGCTCAGCAGCGTGATCCCGACTATGTCATCGAACTCTGTGGTCGTGCCGAGATACCCGTATCCAGACTCGTAGTCCGTAAAGTTGTCTACGGTGGCGTTGTAATAGTCGTAACCCTGGTTGTTGTAGTTCGAATGTCGCAGGGCTCGAAGGGTGGGTTCGCTGGCCACGGGCACCCGAGCGAGGGATTCTCGTAGGCTGTCGCTATTAGAGTCGAGTACTCGTAGTGGCTCGCCGTGCCTCCCGACGGGTAAACGTCGGCTTCGTCGGTATAGCCATACTCGCTTCCCAGCTCCCCGTACCAGCCGTCTTGGACCAGCTTCAGGTAATAGTTGCCGCCATAGTCGAGCCAGTCCTCCCACACTACGTTGCCCGCCTTATTGACTTCGCTGTAGTACCAACAGCTGGGCGCTCCGGTCGCGTCATAGCATCCAGCGAACCAGACATCGACCCATCCAGTGGAGCCGGCGGTCGTCGTGTCGCCGATCACCTCGGTATCGGCAAAGGCAGTCGTCTGGGTGAATAGCGAAAGACCTGCTGTGGACAACAGTGACACGAACGCGACGGACAGAAGCTGCGATCGCCACAATTTCGGCGCGCGCGACTTCCGCAAACGCCGGAGCGTTCTCCCCATGATCCCCCACCTTTGCGACACCCTCGAACTGCTGAGCCAGTGCAATTGTGCGCCGTGGCATCCGTCTGTCAAGGGCCGCTTCGACGAGCGCTGCACCTTGTCCAGTGGTTGTTGAAGGGTTCGGCTATCCGCAGGTCCGTAGCGCTGCCATCCAGTGTGCGGGCGTCGCGACGTATCCGGTATGCAGCGCATGCGGGCGAATGAGTCTACGCGCAACTGCCGGGAGGGGGATGCCCAGGTTGGGGACTCCGGACGTCTCGGACGCCCGGAATCGCATGGCCTCTGCGCCGACCGGCTGGACGGCCTAGCTGATGTGCTCCGAGAGCCACTCGGCCATGGCCTCTTCGTCGACTTCGCCGGCGGCGACCGAGAGCATTTAGCTCACAGCCTCATCGGCTGAGACCTCGAGCGACCGCCCATTCAGGGCGCAGAACATGCGGAGGCAGCCCCAAGCGAGTCGCTTGTTTCCGTCCGGAAGGGGATGGTTACGTGCGACATGGACCGTGAGCACGGCGGCCTTGTCCACGAAAGCTGGATAGAACTCCTGGCCGCCAAAGCTCGCCTCTGGAGCATTGAGAGCGGAGTCGAGCAGCCCGATCCGGCTGCTCTTTGACAGCACCGCTGAGTCGATGCCTGTCACCGCCCCGGCGATGACCAAGGCCTCGGCAAGGGTCAGATACCTCACTGAGCGAGCCGGTCGAGGATCTCCCTGTCCCTTTCGGTGATCTCCCGCAGGCGCGCCATGAACTCCTTGTCGTTCTTGACTCGTTCGATCTCGGCTACGAGGGCATCGAGGATGACGGCGTTGACGCTCGCTCCTCGCCCACGGGCGATCGCTTCGACCTCGTCAGCGAGATCCTGCGGCATTCGGACCGTCGTTACTTTCCGTGTCATGCCATCATGATAGCACGCCACTAAGGGACTCAGGGACTCTTGATCTTCAGTAAAGAGAGTTCTCACACGCCTCCGACCTGCGCTTCGGCTGCGGCGGCGGGCTTGAAACCGTAACGCCGGCGGAGCAGGTCGGCCCCGAGCACTTTGGGCGGCTGGCCGGCGACCGCCGCCGTTCGGCGGCGGGTCGCCCAGGCTGAGCACGGGGCCACAGGGAGAATGTGGCAGCCCATCCGTAGCTTCGAGCCGATGGGTAGAGCCAGTCGCAGAAGACGGGCAATGCGGATCGAACGTGTCATGCCGAGCCCGACGGTGGCTCAGGGCGCCGAATCTGGTTCCGAACGTGCGGATACGGAATGCAAGGACCCGGCCGAGCGGATCAGGAACGCCTGGGGCGGCGCCCGACGAGGTGCTGGACGACCTCGGGTCTATGCGAATGCCGCCGAGCGGCAAGCGGCCTACAGGGCCCGCCGACGCTCGCCGGCGCTCCCACAACTCGGCGACTGGACCGACGGCAAGCCGCCGCAAGGCGGCACGCCAGTGGTCGATACCAGCGGCGTGCGCGATCCGTGCGCGAAGCACGCGCACAAGGTGGATGAAGACGGACAATGACGGACAATCAAAATGGTCCGTGACCAGGGATGACACACATATGCCCAGGTACTCGAACCACGCACAAATTCCCTCTCAAGGTGGAGACACGGGTTCGAATCCCGTCGGGGCTGCTTCGTAGACTGGACCCCGTTTCCAGGACCAGCATTACGAGAGTTTGGTTGTGAGCTACCGGGAGGTAGTCCATGCCCAAGCGCTATACGCAGGAGTGCCGGCGGGGCGTATGTGAGCGCCTGGTGGCAGGCGAGAACGTCATGTCGCTGGCG
>DASRCF010000129.1:0-24664 GCA_035653255.1 Chloroflexota bacterium | reverse complement strand
TCTGCCCCGCTCTCGGGTGACTCCATCCGATACGTGCTGGTCTGGAAGATTGGCGGAGTCACGGCCGCGGTCTCATTCAGGTCGCCGCCGGTATGGATCAAGCGGGTTCGAATGTCGGCGTCAGCCTTGGTCATAGCTCGTTTCCTCAGTGGCGCCTACCAGATTGGCCACAATGCCGAGGGGTTCCTCGCGGGCGGACGGCGTCCAGCCGGTCAGATCGGCGGCGGCCGGCGAAGTGCCGGGACCTGCAGATATGAACCAAGCCATGGTGCCACATGCGCTGCACAGCCCACGCCGGATGCCACATCTGCCGAAGCCGAGACGACCGCCGCCGATACGTATGGGCGTAGCATGTGGCTTGGTTAAAACGACGTTGTACGTTCCCGAAGGCCTAAAGCGCCGCCTCGAGCATGCGGCTTCTGAATCTGGACGGAGCGAGGCCGAAATCGGGCGCTGGGGCATCGAGATGGCGATTGTCGCCTCCGACGCTCTCAAACCCCGTTCGGGCATCTTCGACAGCGGCGACTCATACTTTGCCGAGCGCGCCGACGAGCTTCTTCATGGCTTCGGCGAAGGGTGATCCTGCTCGATACCGGCGGCCTCTTGGCCAATTACGGTCGCGGCGACCGCCATTCACGCTGAGGTGTCCGTCCTACTGGCGAATTCACAGCCGCGAATCGTCTCACCCTTCGTGCTCGCCGAGATCGACTACCTCATCGCGACCCGGCTCGGACGGGATGCACAGTCGCTTGTGCTCCCGGATCTCTCCTGGGGCGCCTATGAGCTGCCGCACATCGACGGGGCGCAGCTGCGCCAGGCCCTTGACATCATGCAGCATTACGGCGCCCTTCAAGTTCGCGTAATCATGCTGTTAGACACGGGAAACCCGTCTTCTCGTACTGGTCTCAGACGCGCACGAGGTAGCGGATGTGAGTTGCGAACGGGGACTCGATAACCCCAGCCCGCTCGAACTCGAGATCCGTTCGAGTCACGCCCTCAAAGAGTCGCTTGCCCGAGCCGAGCAGTATGGGAGCGATCGTCAGAACGAACTCGTCGACCACCCCCGCGTTGAAGTACTCGCCCAGCAGCTGCCGCCCACCCATGATCATGACGTTCTTCTCCGCCGCGGCGGCACGTCCGCGCTGGAGTGCGGCGTCGGCGCCGCCCGTCTCGAACTCGAAGGTCGTGTTGCCCTTCACGATGCGATCGGCGGCTCGATGAGTCACCACGAATACGGGTACGCCGAATCCCGGCTCATCCCCCCAACCGCCCGCGACTTCATACATGTGCCTTCCGACCACGATGGCGCCCACGGAGCCGAATCCCCGGTCGATATACTCTTGGTCGACGGGGGCAGGCCTTCTTCGCCGGCTATCGGCATAGGTCCACGGACCTCCAAAGACCCAGTAGTGCAGCCGCTCGCCGCCTCGTCCCAATCCTTGACCGGGATGATCGTCCGGCCCAGTGACGTAGCCGTCCAGTGACATCGTCATTCCCGCGATAACTCGCTGACCCATGCGTATCCTCCTGGTGACAGTCCGTATTCAGTCGCGTTTCCGATTCAGTGCCACGGCTTCGCGAATCAATTCGCTCAGGGCAGCCTCATCAACGCTCTCGCCTTCGTGGACGTCGATAGCCCGGACGGTTTTGCTATCCAGCCGCGTATTGAAGAGCCCCTTCGGATCCTTGACGAGGGCGCCTTTGGGAAACGTCAGTCTCACCGCGCGTTTGAGTGCCTCACCAATGCAGACGATTCCGTCATGCGACCATACGGGCACTCCCATTGGTCTGCTGGGTTTTCTCCACTTCACTTCTTCGACTGCGGCCGGATCCGCCTGCTTGATCGACTCACGCAGCTGTGACAGCGTGGTGCTCCGCCAGTCAGCATGGGACTTGATAATGGCGTCGATCTGCTCGGATGCCGGCCCGTCGTTCGGGGGATCGTTATTGGGCGGCATCGAGAACCTCGCGCAGCTTGCCGGCGAATGCTTCCGGCTTGCCGGCGTAGGGAGAATCGCCGCCCATGAAGCCCCCATGATGGCTGGGGAAAACGATCGCCTCCTGACCCAAACGTTCGGCCGCGGCTGCGGACGTGCGCCCGGTGAAGGTCTCGGCCGACTCTTCACCCACGGCTATCACGATGTGGGTCGGCCCCGCCTTCAGGGCCGCGAAATCGGGGCGGAACATGACGACGGGTACGGACTGGTCGGAGAGCAGTGGATTGTCGCGTCTGCCGTCGTCCTCAGGCGGCAATCCGAACTGGGCCGGATCCGGCAAAGGTTGCGCGAAGTACTCCTCCGTAAACTCTCCCTTCCACGACGTCATGGCGATGAATGAAGCCATCCCGGCGCCTTCTCCCTTCGACTGGTAGGCGTCGCGAAATCGAGCATTGGCCCGCTCGGCCGCCTCGGCATCGGGGAGGATGGTCGCCAGGGGAGGCTCGTGTGCCACGAGCACGGTGACGTCGTCGGGATACGCGGCCACGAGGGCGAGCGCGGTCACGGCTCCTCCACTGCTGGCAAACATCTCGACGGGACCGGCGCCCAGCGCCTGGATAACGGCATGCACGTCGTTCGCCTGGGTGGTGGGCACGTGGGCCACCTGACCATCGCTGCGCGTGCTCCGTCCCAGGCCGCGCGGATCATAGGTGATGACCGTGCGGTCGGGGAAGTACGACTGCAGCGTGCGGAACCCCCGCGCGTCCATCGGCTGGCCCAGCATGAAGAGCGGTGGCCGTCCATCCGTGGTCGGGAGCGGGCCCTGGACGTCGAAGACTATAGCGGCGTCAGCGGTTTCAAGCGTATGCGTCTCCACGTTTCTCTCCTCCATCAGCGGGCAAGAAGTCGCTCGAGCTTATCGAGCTGCTCGGACCACCCTTGCTCGGCACCGGCAAGCGCGTCCGGGGGCGGCATGGGTTCGAAGAAGGACTGGCGCATGGTCAGATGCGTGCCTCCTTCGCGTGCTTCGAGAGTCACCTCAATCAGGGTGGCGAAAATCTCGCCCTGCTCGTCGTTGATCGCGCGGCCGCTCATGACGAGGCGGTGCGGCCGGTCGATCTCGTAGTACTCGCCGCCCAGGTAATGAGAGAACTGCTGCTCAGCGGGGATTGAGCCGGGCCATTTCATCGCGATCCGGTAGTTCCCCCCGACGCGAAGGTCTACCTCGGCCGCTGGACAGCTAAAGCCGTTGGGCCACCACCACTGTGTGAGCTGATCGGGATCGGTAAAGGCATCGAACACGCGCTCGGGTGAAGCCTTCAAGGTCCGCTCCATCACGAGCTGCTTCGTCGGAACCGCCGACCTGACGTCGAGACGCGTAGGGGTTTCATTCATCCTCGTTCTCCTGTTGATTCGTGGTTTCTTCCGACTGTGCGGCAAGGTGATTCTCAAGGCGGTCGAGGCGATCGGACCATTCGCCGTGGGCCCGGCGAAGCCAATCATCCACTGGCGACAGGCCGTCGAGCCGGAGCTGTGCCGGCCGCCGCTGGCCATCACGGCTGCGGACGATCAGACCCGCCTGCTCCAGCACCTTCAGGTGCTTCGTGATCGCAGGCTGAGTCAGAGCCGAGGCATTCGCCAGCTCCACCACGCCGGCCTCCCCGGACGCCAAGCGCTCGAGGATTGTTCGGCGGGTGGGATCGGCGAGCGCGCCGAAGGTTCGATTTAGGATGTCGTCGTTGTCCATTACTTATAGGTTATATAACCTGACGGTAAAAGTCAACCCCCCCAATGTGTCCCTATGATGAGGCAATGACGTTTGAGCCGGCAGCATGGCGCGATTTCTTCGTGATGGTGGGAGGCGGGTCTGCGGCGCTGACGGGCTTGGTTTTCGTGGCCATGACCCTGAATGCCGACGCCATTGCGCAGGACGCCGCGCATCGCTATCGGGCGATCGGCACGCTCACCGGGTTCGCGGCCGCATTCGTCCTCTGCGGTCTCGCCTTGATGGGCGGTCAGAGTCACCAGGTTATCGGCGCCGAGTGGCTCGTGGTCTCCACAATCGCCGCCGTGGTCTACATCTCGGGATATGTGCAGGCGATACGTTCGGACGGAGACCGGGCGGCGATAAGAGTCGGGCGCGTCGTTTTCGGAACAGTCTGCTGTCTCGCCGAGATGAGCGGCTCGGGGCTGTTGCTCGCCGGTCAGGGAGTTGGGATCTATATCGCGGCTGTCGGCCTGGTGGTGTACATCGCCTTCATGATCACAGGAGCCTGGCTGCTGATCGTATGGACACGCGATGAGAGTTCGCGCTCAAAGCAGCGGGCGGGCTAAGGCGACGCCTGGTACGGGCATTGATTGACGGCTAGCCGTTAGATCTGACGAGCTCGGACAGGTGGCCGAGGGAGTTGCTCAGGTAGTCCGCCGCGAACGGAGGGAAGCCGATGCGCTGCCGCACAACGTCCGAAACAGCGGACCAGTCATAGGAGAGGGCGACCTCGGTCGCACAGGATTCTGTCTCCCGCAGGTCATAGCGCCAGACCCAGCCGCCGAAGTCCAGGCTGCCGGAATCAGTGTAGTAACCAGGCTTCCAGGAGATGACGCTCGGCGGGTCGAAAATCTGGACCTGGTTGGCCATCTGATAGTGCCCCTGCGGATGGTTCGGGTGATACATTGCCATGCGGAAGATCTGCCCGACACCCGTCAGCGGCTCGGTGTCGAGGGGTTCGCTGACCCAGCCGGTTCCATCGATGGCCGCGTGCCTGGTTGGGTCGGCAAGAACGGCGAAGACAGCCTCCCGTGATGCATGGATAATCGTGGTGGCGCTGACTATTTCGTCGGCCGTGGCATTGCCTCCTTCATGAGCGACCTGTGATCGGCGCTGACGCTCGCCGGTGAGGTGCTGTAGCGATGGAACAGCGAATAAGCGTGGTGACGCTCGGCGTCTCTGACCTGCCAAGGGCCCGGTCATTCTACGAAGCTCTGGGCTGGACCGGTGCCCGCCAACCGGACGATGAGGTCTGCTTCTTTCAGGCCGGGGGAATGGTGTTTGGGCTTTGGACCAGGCTCGGCGGTCACGGAGCTCCGGGAATCGAGCTGGCGCACAACGTTCGGTCACCTGAAGAGGTCGCTACGGTGCTGGAGGAAGCCCTACGCGCAGGGGGCACGATCAAGCGCCCGGCCGGACCCGCGGACTGGGGCGGAGTCATCGGCGCGTTCGCCGACCCGGATGGATACGTGTGGGAGGTGGCCCACAACCCTGGGTGGAAGCTGGATGAGCACGGTGCGGTGACCATCGAAGGGGCGTGAGCCACCAACCGCCGCTGGGCACGCGACGGTGGCCGGGACATCTGCGCCTTCTCCCAAACCTGAACCCGCAATTCGATCACCTGGGCGGCCCCTCATGCAGCAGGTCGGCCGTGCCTATCTGCGGCCGAGGGATGCGTCGGCGTTGCCCGCCTGTGCGCACCATCGGAGGCGGGCTGACTGCCCCGCGTTGAGCAGATTTTCGGTTCATCGCCTACGGTCTCCCAAGCTGGCCCCACGGGGCGACAGCTGCTTCGCAGGCGTCCGCGAACGGATGCTGGTGGTACACGTCCGGGACACACAGCGAGGTCCCAATTCGTCGACCAACATGTGGCTGATAGTCGCCGTCAGGTGCGCAACCGGCATGCGGCAGGTGGCCGGCTGCACTTTGGCCGGCGTGGACATTTGATGACTCTCCCCGCACGCGCTCGTCGTCTCGCAGGCCCCACCGTACGGCAGCCCCGGCGCCCTCCGTCAGATCAGGTGCGTCCCAACTCGAAGCTCCTCTCCCAGGTTCGGATTTGGTACTACACGGAGCAGTACCGCTCATGGTACTATCCAGTGTCGTCTCGATACGGACGAATAAACCAACAGGAGACAAAGCATGAAGATCGAGGCCTACCTCTTTTTCCCGGGCAATGCCGAAGAAGCCATGACCTTCTACCAGGGCATCTTCGGCGGCGACCTGTCGACCACTCGTCGCGGAGACGTCGATCCATCGGCGCCCGACAGCGAGAAGCAGCTCCTCATCAATGCGGCACTCGACACGGGAGAATTCATACTGCGTGCGAGCGACCGGAGTGACGCGACCAAAGAGCCCCAGACCCGGATCGAGCTGACGGTGGTCGGATCCGACGAGGCAGGTTTGCGCAAGATCTTTGACGAGCTGAGTAACGGTGGGACCGTCAAGGTTCCGCTGGAGAAGATGTTCTGGGGTGACATCTTCGGCGCACTCATCGATAAGTTCGGTATCGGCTGGCAGGTCGACATCACGGCCGGTTGACGAAGACGATCTAGGCCAAAAGCATCTACAACAAGTGAGGCGCCGGCTCACCGTATCACTTCCCATAGCCGGCTGGAAACGGACCGCCGGTAGAGGAAGAACAGCAAACACAAGAGGAGGTGCTCAAGGGTCGCTCGAACATTCGAATATTCCGCGTCCATCTTGGCGCACTGTCAGGCATAATTGATGCAAGAGATGAAGATTCATCGTGGACTCGCGTGGACGTCCCTGGCGGCAGCGATTGGGCTGCTGTGGACGGGCCTGGCCCCGAGTGGCGCATTCGCCTCGGCGACCCCGCTCACCGTGTCTCAGGCGACGGGCTTCGCCGTGCTGGGCCATTGGTGTGGCGGCATTCAGGAGCATGTCTACTCCCTGGGCTTCGCCCAACGCACAGGCTACCCGGTCGGAGAGGTATACCTGTGGACGACCTGCTCAACCGGTAAGGGCGGTCCTGGTCACACGTACTCGGCCTGGATCTCCACCACGTGGGATCTCACGGCGACTCTGGTCACCTACCGGACGCTCACAACCACGGCGAAGTACAACCCAACCTTATCGGTGTATGACGTCCATCACAACCACCTCTATAACCAGGCGAACCAAGCCTACCTCGCTCTGGCCAAGGGTTTCGTTCCGGCGCCCCGGGTGGCCGGTCTTTCTCCGAGCTCGGCCCCGCAGGGTTCGACCATCACCATCACCGGCACGGCTTTCAGCGGCGCCACCGCCGTCTACTTCGGCTCCAAGGCCGCTCGCCGATTCACCGTAAACGGCGACACCACCATCACGGCGGTCGCCCCGGCCGTGCGCTCCGGAACCGTAAACGTGACCGTGACCAGTCCCCGAGGGAAGAGCTTCACCAACTCAAGTGACCGCTTCACATTCGTGCTCACACCTCGGGTCGCCGGCCTCCGCCCAAACCAGGGCACGGTCGACGGCGGTACCTCCGTCACCATCACCGGCGTTAACTTCACCGGTGCCACGGCGGTCAGCTTTGGCGGCCTTGCGGCGAAGTACAAAGTGAAGAGCGATACCTCTATCGTCGCAGTTTCCCCTCCCGGTCTTGACTCGGGTGTCACGGCCTACGTCACCGTGACGTCACGTTACGGCACCAGCGCCACCGGTACCACCACGCAATTCACCTGGCTCGACTGAGCCGCACCTCCGGGCCGGTCCCTCCTCCTAGAGGCTTGAACGCTCGGCCCTGCAGGTAAGGCTTCGTCTGGCGCCTGCCGATACGACCGTTCCAACAGTCTGACAACGCAGACTCAAGGCGCAACACCCCAGGCTCTAGCATGGAACGATGACCAGACATGCCGGGCTCTATGCGCTCTACCTAGTCACGATGGTTGCGGTTATCGTCGGCGTCGACGTCCTATTCTTCAGGAACCATTTCTGGGAGCGATTGATGGTGAACATCGGAATCGTCCTTGTGTTCGGGGCCTTCTATTTCAGATTCCGCACAGGCCCATGAAGCGGGCAAGCGGAAGGGTGGCCCCGGTGCTGCCACTCCTTCTGTCGGCCTCGCCACATCTATAGCCCGGACGAGGGGAGCGAAGCAGCACACGATGACCGGCACATCCGCGGGAGACAGCGCCATCCTCGGGAGCCTTGGGTCAGCGCAGGGCAAGGGCATCGTGCGCATGGAGGATTGCCTCGACGCCGACACCGACGAGGTGTGGTCGGCGCTCACGGATCCACGCCGACTCCCTGGGTGGCTCGGCACTGTGGAGGGCGACCTGCGCCTGGGCGGTAGATTCCACGCGCATTACCTGGCCTCAGGATGGGAGGGCACCGGGCGCGTGAGTGCGTGCGAGCCGCCCCGGCACCTCGAGGTCGTGACCAAGCACGCCGGGACTCAGGAGGAGCATGTTATTGAAGTGATGCTGACTTCCGAGGGCTCTCAGACCGTCCTAGTCCTGGAGGAGCGTGGTATGCCCCTGAACCTGCTTGCTGCCTACGGGGCCGGGGTGCAGGTCCATGTCGAAGACCTGGCGGCTCGCCTCCCAGGCAGGGAGCGTTGCGACGCCGATGCACGGTGGGAGGAGCTCCAGCCTG
Source organism: Chloroflexota bacterium (assembly GCA_035653255.1). Classification (GTDB taxonomy): domain Bacteria; phylum Chloroflexota; class UBA5177; order UBA5177; family JAJPKF01; genus DASRCF01. The sequence continues at coordinate 16,363 of DASRCF010000129.1, read as the reverse complement.
CCTATGAAGCCCTGGCGGCCAAGGTCGGCTAGCGCGGATGTGACTCTTGGGTCTGCGGTTACTTCCAGGCTAACGACGGAGTCCCAAACTCGAAACCCGAAACCCGAAGTTACTGTCCCGGCGCCTCCGGGCTAATGTCGGCGGTACAGAACGCGCACCGAGTCGCCGCCGCTGGAATGCTGCTCAGACAGCGTGGACAGGCCCGCGTCGGCGCTACGGGCGTCTCGCTCTTGAAGCGGTCCATGAGCCTGCCGTATGGCAGGACGACGAGGAAGTAGACGACCGCGGCGATGACGATGAACGATATCAACGCGTTGAGGAAGTCTCCATAGAGAAAGGTGCTCTTGTTCACGGTGAAGAACAGGCCGGCGAAGTTTGGCTGACCGCCGATGGCGGCAATCAGCGGGGTGATGAGATCCTTGACGAGCGCCGAGACCACCGCGGCAAAGGCGAGTCCGATGACGACCGCGACGGCGAGATCCACCAGGTTGCCACGCAGCAAGAATTCTTTGAAGCCTCGCATCTCCACTCTCCAGTCCGGGTTTCGTCTGCCTGACGCGCAACTAACTCCCTTATAGACGACATCTCGCCGGTCACGCCCTGATCGAAGCGCAGATGCACGCCGAGTTGCAAGACGACTTCCGGATCGGTACCTTCACGCCGCCGGCACATGGCGATTCAGAGCTTCGAATCCAGCACCCGTTCCGCGGTGTGGTCTGTGCCGTTGCATCGGTCAGATCGAGACAGGCCTACCGCAAACGCAGGAAGAAGGCTGTCAGAGCGCTGCCCATCGAGCACCGCGAAGCCGGCTTCGCGCGGGTAAAGACTTCGTCGAACACAATATGGAGAGCGTGGGGATGGTGGAGACAGCGGAAACGCTTGCGACGGGAGCGGGCCTTCTGGCCCTGCTTGCCCTGGTGGAGATTCTTGGCCGCCGTCGACTTCCGCACGACATTACCCGGCGGCTGGCTCACATGGGCTCAGGCGCGGAAGCGGCGACCTTCCCGCTCTATCTCCATCTTCGGGACGCACTGCTTCTGGCGGTCGGATTCGGCCTGTTGTTGGCCTGGGCCTGGCGCGAGGGAAAGTTGCGCAGCATCCACGACGTGGCCCGTCCAACCGTGGGAGCGACAGCCTTTCCACTTGGGCTCGCGCTCGCCGCGCTCATCTCTTGGTCCCATCCCTTCGCCTTTGCATTTGCCGCCCTTGTCCTGGCGCTGTCGGACCCCGCCGCCGCGATGATCGGCGGACGGCGGGCGATGCGGCGTTGGAGCTGGCCCGGCGGCAAGACGCCGGCCGGTACCGGCGCCTTCATGCTGGTATCGTTCGTCTTGGCGGTCGACTTTGGTCTCGCCACCAGTGATCCTCGACCCCTCGCTGCCGTCCTGGTCTCCGGCGTCCTGGCCGCAATCGAGGCTCCGCTTCTGTGGGGCCTGGATAATCTTGTGGTTCCTGTCGCCGCCGCCGTGCTGGGTTCGACGCTATTGGGTCTGTGAGTCCACGACTTGAAGACGAGTCAGGACGGCAGCTTCCCGAACTGCCGCCGCTGCTCTTATCCTCTTTTCGTCTTGACTCCCAATTGATAGAGCAGGAGGTCGATGCCAACGTGAATGGCGGAACCCAGAAGGCAGGCGAGGGGCATCTCCCATCTCCGGGGACGGTAGACAGCGCGCAGGGCGAGCAGGCAGCCGACCACCGAGTCGAGCTGGTCGACCGCGTACTGAACCGAGGAGCCCCGTGCGGAGTGGCCACCGGCCGGAATATCGAGCCGGCGCTTCAGGAAGCTGTTGGGGAGCTCGGCCAGACAGTATGCCAAGCCCACCAGAAACCCCGCAATCCAAGGCGTGGTGGCGAATTCAACTCGAGGGTCGAACCCTCCCGCCTGTCGACGGGAGGCGAGCGCCGCCTCTAGAGAGGTGAAGCAGGCAGCCATAACGGGCATGAGCACCGACCCCCGCACCGTCTTGTTGTCTCCAAAAATCCGCTTCCCGCGCCAGCTCGCCCCAGCGTCGAGCGGAATGGCCAGCCGATTGAGAAGATCCAGCTTCAGCACCACAACATGAGTCGCGCCGGCAGCGACGACGGGGAACATGAGCCACACGACCCGCACCGTTAGGCCGCCGAGGTCTCGAAGCCACTTACCGATCATGTTCGGGCTGGTTGAGCAGCCGCCTGAGCAGGTACATTGCGCCTACGTAGGCGGCGAATGCGAGCCATCCCAGAAGTTCCGCTCGTCCGGAAGGCCCGACTGCGTCCGGTGGCGTCATCGGCCTTTAACTCGATGCCAGTGCACCACAACCGATGCGCCAATTTGCAGAGGCGTCTGGACCGGGGTAACGATTCCGACAATGGTTCTTGTGGCTCTGCCGCCAAAGGGCGCCAGGGCGGCGATGAAGAGCAGCATCTGGACGATGCCGAGAGTGCGAACCCACCGGGGATCGTCGACGAAGAGGTTGGCATAGGGCACGCGGCGCATCCCCCTGAACACCGTGGCATATCGCAGCAGGGGAGCGGCCACGACCGTTGGGGAGAGCTCGCCCCAGGCCACGCCGGAGCAGGCTGTGCACAGCGTCAGCCAGGAGTCGGCCTCAATGTCGAGCATCGCCCCCATCCTGCTGCTCTCACGACGCCTGGCTATCGGCCCATCCAGCCAATCGCATGCGATCGCCCCGTAGAGGATAGCGAGCCAGCCCAGCCATCCGGCAGTCCCCCGCCGGTCGCGTACGCCCGAGAAGATCGTGCCGGTGAGGATGGCGGCCGGCACGCCGCGGCTGAGCGTGACGAGATCCACTATCGTGAGACGTCGTCTCTCAGCCGCGGGCGACGCGACGAGTAGCACCCCCACGAGCAGCTGCTGGACGCCGAGCGTGAGTCCCATTGCTATTCGGAACCGCTGCGCGGCTGGAACGCCATAGCGCCGCCGCACGATCGCATACATGGGTAGAACAGGCGCCAGGAGGATGGCGCTGACCGCGACATACCCGAGTGCGTGCCGAGAAGGACATCGGCATGACTTCGGGTTGGTTCGCCGGCGCTTCACGAGCCCATGCGCCGAGGTCTGCGAGCAGAGTTTATGCGGCGGCCATATGGCCCGGACTCACACGAGACGGGGGCCGCTCTCAGCCTCTCCCTCCCTCCTGGGCAAGCCCGACGTTCGGCCCTGCCATGCTCAAACCTACATCAGGGCGACGACATCCGGTCACTGTCGCACATGCTTCGCTTGGACGACGAACGATACGAAACGCGGGTAACCTGTTGCACTCGGGCGGCAATCCGTCTTATGCTCTTGACGAGTGGCCTCGCGTAGCCTCGCTTGAGATACGCTCTCGTAGGCATAACGATCACGGGACTGTACGGATGTTGCCAGACGTTCAAGAGCGATAGTGTCCGACTCAACCGCAACCACCTTCGCGGAGCTGCTGCGCCGCTTCCGCCGCGAGGCGGGATGGAGCCAGGAGCAACTGGCCGAGCGGGCCGATATCAGCCGTCGCACGGTCAGCGACCTGGAGCGCGGCATCAAGACCACGCCACAGACGGCGACCCTCGAGCTGCTGACGCGAGCCCTAGACCTCTCGGACGCGGAACGCAGCATGCTGCTGAGCTCGGTTCCAAAGCGGCGGCGAGGCGCGGAGCCAGCGAGGACCCAGATAACAATTCGAGGTCTTCCCGCCGACGTCACTCCGTTGGTTGGACGCGAGAGCCACGAGGCCGCCGCCATACACTTGCTCCGCTCGCCCAATGTGCGCCTCCTGAACCTGGTCGGTCCCGGCGGCGTGGGCAAGACCCGGCTCGCCACTCGCGTCACCCGAACGATGGCGAATGAATTTGAGGATGGAGGCGCCTTCGTACCGCTGGCCGCCATCTCCGAGGTTGACGATGCGGCAGGCGCGATTGCCAGAGGCCTTGGAATCACCATCACCTCCCAAAGCGCGATGGAGGCCGTATCCGAACGGATAGGGGATCGAGAGATGCTTCTAGTGCTTGACAATCTGGAGCAGCTAGAGCCTATCGCGCTGCAGCTATCGGAGCTGCTGACCTGGTGTTCGCGGCTGAGGATCCTAACCACCAGCAGATCTCCACTCAATCTGCGTGGCGAACAGCTCCTCGATGTGCCACCTCTGGAATTCCCGCGCGACCATCACCTGTCCACCGAAGCGGCATTGGGTTACCCCGCCGTCGCACTCTTCGTCCAGCGGTCGCAGGCGGTGCGTCCTGAGTTTCGCCTGACAGATGCACATGTGGGAGCGGTGGTGGAGATCTGCCGCCGGCTGGACGGCCTGCCACTGGCCATAGAGCTGGCAGCGGTGCGAATGCGGCACCTGTCTCCGGCCGCCCTTCTCCGAAGGCTGGAGGGCGGCATGGATACCGGATTCTCGGGGCCTGTCGATGCACCTGAACGTCAGCGCACCATGGCTGCCGCCATCGGTTGGAGCTATGCCCTACTCGAACCCGAAGAACAGGGGCTGTTTCGGAGTTTGTCGGTTTTCCGCGCCGGTGCCAACATTGCCGCGATTGAGGCCGTTTCCGGAATGCAGACCACTTCTGTCCTGCGCCTGCTCGACTCGCTCACCTCCAAGAGCCTGGTCCTCGATCGGCAGACCCATTCCGGCGACCCACGGTTTACGATGCTCGAAACGGTCAGCGAGTATGGCCGAGAGAAGGCGGAAACGGCGGGCGAGCTCGAGGATCTGCGACAGCAGCATGCCACCCATTTCCGTGGGGTGGTGCGAGCGGCCTACGAAGAGCAGCTCGGACACGGCATCTCCGAGCCTGCTCCGAGACTCGAACCGGACCATCCGAACATCGTCGACGCGCTGCGCTGGCTCACGGACAGGCGGAGATTGTCGGAGGCGTTGGAAATGGCGGCCGAGCTGCTCGAGTTCTGGGTGAGCTGGGCGTATGTCAGGGAGGGACGCCAGTGGCTGGAGCGGCTCATCACTTTGGCTGAGGAGGACGGAAGCGTTGTCGTGCCACCGATCGCGCACCTCTCCGCAGCGCGAATGGCTTCGATTCAGAACGACCAGGAGCGGGCGGTTGCTCTTTACCAGCTCTCACTCGAAGGGTACGAGCGCGAAGGTGACGCCAGAACCGCTTCCGTCGTGCTCAATAATCTGGGCACCGTCGCTCACCAGCACACGGATTACGAGACCGCGGCCACCTACTATGAGAGGGCGGCGGAGCAGGGTCGGCTAGCGGACAACGCTTACGCGGTGGCCATGCCTGTGGGCAACCTGGGCACCATTGCCATGCAGCGTGGGGACTTCGAGGAGGCTTCGCGACTCTTCGACGAAGCCATTGCGCTCTACCGGCGGGCCGGAAACAAGCAGAGTCTGGCCATCATCCTGGGCAATCGCGGCAGCCTCGCCCGAAGACAGGGTCGCTACGACGAGGCGGCCGCGATCCACGAAGAGGCCCTCGAGATGCAGAGGGCCATGGGCGACCGTCTCAATACCGCGACCTCCCTCGGCGACCTGGCCTGGACCGAGGTCGAGCGCTCCAATCTCGACCGGGCACAGAGCCTACTGATCGAGGCCTTGGAATCCTTCGCACAAGCGGGTCAGCGTTCCGCATTGACCGAAGTATTGGAGTTGGCTGCAAGGATCGCTCAGGAGAGAGGGCGGCTGGACCAATCGGCACGCTTCTACTCCGGAGCGGATGCTCTTCGCAAGGACGTGGGCGTGAACCGCCATCCCGCCGACCAGGCTCACCACGATCGAGCCCTCAGCCTACTGCGCGCAGCCATGGAACCCTCCGCCTACACCTCTGCGTGGACGGTGGGTCAGACCGTGCCGCTGGATACCCTGCTGGAGGAGATCAGGCAAGCATCGCCCGCCTGAGGCGACCGGTCCATATGCGACGGTCAGGCTACCTGGCGAGGGGAACGCGAAGGTCGAGAAGGAAGACGCCGGTGCGGGTGGCCCGCCCGAGCCGCAGATCAACTTGTATCCGGTATGAGCCGAACATCGGGAGCAGCAGATTGGCGGCGATGCGCCCTCTCCTCAGCCGGACGCTGGCGTGGTCCGGCTTCATCGCCATCCCCGGCATCGTGGAAGTGAGAGTCAGCAGACCGGCTGCTATACGCGATCCTCGACGTGAGAGAGCGAGAGTTATCCGATTGCGTCCGAGCCCTTTTGTGTAGCCGGGAATGGACGGATAGAGGCTGCCTCGAAGCCTGATCCCGCCCGACAGCGTTCCGGAAAACGTGGTGACGTGGGGGCTAAATGTGATGAGAGGCCTGGACTTCGATGAAGATGGTCGGGCTGCGGGTGACCCGCATCCTCCGATCACAATGACGACCAGGAGTACGAGGGAGGCCTGCGCACCTTTCACTACCGCCATCTGACACGTCACCTTCGACATTCCGCCGGTTTCTCGGCCATTGGGTCCTCCACAGATCTACGCCCGACACTACACCCTTCCGACCACGACCGGCCTGGGATGCCGTCCCTGGAGACTCCGACCGAGCCGGGCCGGCTCTGGACGCGAGCGTTCAGGGCCGGCCGCTCAGCGGCGCTTACGACTTGCCGGCGGCGAGAACCGTAATCTTGCCGTCCATTCCTTTGTGGACCAGACAGCCGTAGCGATAGACTCCGGCCTTGGGGAAGGTCACAAAGTACTTCTGCGGCCCGCCCTGGCCGAGAATCCCGGAGTTCAGGAAGCCGCCGGTGTAGGAGCAGGCGGTCTTCGCCGAGGCCCCGCAACCGTTCTGCGTGCTCGGAAAGGCGTCTTCGGGATTGATGTAGTATTGGACCTTGCCGTTCACGGTCCGCTTTAGTGCAAACGCGCGCCGGAGCTGCTTGATCCTAGCGCTCGGCGCGAACGTGACGGTGTGGAAGGCGGCTGGCCAAACAACCGTGCTGCCGGCATGGATGGTGAGATCTTCGGGGAAGAAGGTGTCGGCAATGAGGGGTGAGGTGGGATAGACGCTCGGATAACCGGCCTGAACCAAGTACATGTGAGCTTGTCGCGAGAGGGGTTCCTCGGACCGCGCGTGAACGATGATGGTTCCGGTCATCCCCGGGAAGTGGATGAGGCAGTAGTAGTGGTAGATCCCAGCCTTGGTGAAGGTGATGGTCCACGCCGTGTGTTCTAGGACTCCCGGATAGTCTGAAGACAGCAGACCCGAGTTGGCGTAGCCGGATCCGTCATAGGTCCTGCGCGTGGTCGGTAGGATAACCTGGTTCTCAAACGCCAGCGTCGGCGGACCGTTCTTGCCCGGGATCGGGGTGATGAAGTTGGCTGCCAGACGATCGAGCGTCTTCTGGGGACCGAAGGTGACGGTGTGTGGCTCGATCTTGTCCCGGGTTCTAAAGGTGACCCGGTCGCCCACATAGATGTTGAGCGTGTCAGGGGTATACAGAGCGTTGGTGAAGTTGTCGTTGTTGTGGCCCCCTCCGATGTTCACCACGAAGGTGGTGGGCGAGGTTGGGGCGGCGGACGAGGAGAAAACCCCTCCGGTGTAGGCGAAACCAACTGATGCCGGCAAAAAAGCGAAGACGACGGCGGCCAGCACCGGCTTGAAGCGATTCCTGTGGCTGAAGTTCATACTTGGCTCCCTTACTCTTCGTTCTTGATCTATGAAGTTCCCGGACGTGCCGGCCTTCCCGGAAGTTAGGTGGTGCTCTGACGCCTTGTTGCGGAAGCAGCGTCATATGAAGACCAACCTGGATTTGTTGTCGACCGCGCGGATCCGGTCCCATGTCCTTGGCTCGACCTGAGACTTCGCCGCCAAGCTTCGTGGGGGTGTCGAATCACTTCTTCCTCCTCAGGCTGGCCGGGGCCTTAGTGGCATGCTGAATGTTTAATGGTAGGGAGGTTCCAACCGGCCGGAATACAAACAATCTATACAAACGACATATACTGACGGCAAGACATGCGACCGCATCAAGGAGTCGGAACCCGCAACGGAGGATCGATGACCGGCTCGGAGGATCCTGACGTGGCGCCTTTCGGCGTGCTGCTCCGTGCCTTTCGTCGTGGAGCGCGTATGTCGCAAGCGCAGCTCGCGACCGAAGCCGGCTTCAGCACCGTTTACATCGGCATGCTGGAGCGAGGTTCAAGGCTCCCACCCGAGACAACAGTAGTCAGCCTGGCCAGGGCCCTCGATCTCAGTTCGTCCCAGGTCGAGCAGATGCGGTCGGCCGCTTTCGGTACTCAGCCTGCGCTTGATGGCCAGCTCCCTCGGGCGCTCACATCCTTCGTCGGAAGAAGGCGAGAGATCGCCGTGCTGCGCGACATGCTGAGCGAGCCCGACGTTCGGCTGGTCACTGTGACGGGGCCGGGTGGCGTAGGCAAAACACGGCTTGCCGTCGAAGTTGCACGTTCCTTGCGCCACGACTTCGACGATGGCGTTATCTTTGTGCCGCTGGATGCCCTCACACATCCTGGGTCCGTGCCGGGCGCCATCGTGAGCGCGCTCGGTCTGAAGCCCCGGACCGACATCTCGGTCACGGACGTGCTCCGGGAGTACCTCGCGGAAAAGCAGCTCCTGCTGGTGCTGGACAATTTCGAACATCTCCTACCCGCCGCCACGGCCATTGCGGGAGTGCTCACACGCGCGTCGCATGTCCGAGCACTCGTTACCAGTAGGATTCGACTCGGCCAGTCGGGCGAACACGTCTTCGCGGTGCGTCCCCTGGCCGCTCCCCGGGGAGGAGCTCTGCAAACGTCACGGAGCTACACCCAGCCGGCTATCGGGGCGCCGCACGCCGGCACTCATCAGGCTCGCGAACCCGTGGCGGCGGTTGCCGATTCCGACGCTGCCAGGTTATTCCTCGACCGAGTCCGCGCCACCGACCCGACGTTCAGTCTCAACCGGCACAACGCGGCGCTGGTCGCCGAGGTATGCCGCCTGCTCGACGGACTGCCGCTGGCTCTCGAGCTGGCTGCCGCACGTGCCTGCATCTTCCCGCTTGAGCTGATCACCGGCCAGCTACGGCAGCCAATCTTGTATTCAGCGGCTAGTCAGAAGGAGCCGGAGGCTCGACATCAGTCGTTGGCGGCGACATTCGAGTGGAGCTTCCGCTTGCTGGACGAGCCCGTGCAGCGGGCCTTCGCCTCCCTCTCCGTCTTTCTCGGCGGCTTCACGCTCGAGGGAGCGGCACAAATCCTCGGTCTCGGTGAACGTGGCACTCAGGATACTATTGCAACTCTCGTAGACGCGAGCTTTCTATGGCGCGATGAAGGCCGAGCGGGCTGCAGGTTCGTCATGCTGCAGCCCGTTCGTGACTTTGGCTTGGAAAAGCTGCGAGAAATGAGAAGTGAAGAGGATGTGCGCCGGCGGCACCTCGATCTGATGGCCAGGTTGGCGGAACAATTCTCCGTTGGGGTAGCCGGCCCGGACCCGGAGAGCTGGATGCGACGGCTCGAAGACGAGGCTGCCAATGTCATCTCGGCCGTCGAGTGGTCCGCCGGCTTCGACCCGTTACGTGGTCTGCATATCGCCGGTTGGCTCGCGCAATTCTGGGAGTCACAGCCGCGACGGGCCGACGGGCTGCGCCTCCTCGAGTCGCTGTTCGAGCTGGTCTCGTCAAACCCACAGCTTGCTTCCGACGAAGCCGACTCACCGCACTCCGAGACGCTCGCTCGCGCTTTCGTCGCGGCGAGCGGTATGGCCTGGACTGGAGGAGATGAGAAGTTGGCGCGGCAGTACGGAGACGCCGCCCTACGACTCTACCGGCTTCTGCCCCATGGAGCCGACTTCGCCACAGCCCTCATTAGGATGGGAAATGTCCACATGCTCGGCGGCCGAGTTGAGGAGGCCAGATCTCTGTATCGAGAGGGGCTGACGATGCGAGAAGCCCTTGAAGACGTGAGCGGCATCTACGGCGCCCTCAACAATCTGGGCGTGGCAAATCTGGCGTTGGGGGAGTATGACGAGGCGTCGCGAGCGCTCCAACAAGCCATTGCCCTCAGTCGATCACACGCCGACGTTCGATCCACCGGCCGGGCAATGAACAACCTGGGCTTCGCGCTGCTCTATCAGGGGAGCCTCGACGAGGCTCTGCGGCTGGCCCGTGAGGCGCTGACCATGCGACATGAGATCGACGACGTGAAGGGTGTCGCGGAAAGCCTGGAGCTGGTGGCAGGCGTTCTGGCTGGGAAGGGGCAATCTCTGAACGCGGCTTACCTTCTTGGCGCCTCTGGTCGCCTTCGAGCAGAGAGGGACCTCGCTTACGGATTGGTCTGGTTGCAAGTGCTGATGGAGGACGTCGAGGCGCGCCTGATCGAGGCGCTGGGCGTGGATGCCTACAGCGCGATCAAATGCGATGGGGGCACAGCCCCGACCGAGGACTCGGTCGCTGTTGCTCTCGGCTCCCGCCGACTCAGGGAACCTTCATGCCCGAACGCGCTGCCGGCTACCCCACCTCAGTGGCACGCGATTGTCGAGCGCAACTCGAGTCGACAGTGAGGTTGGCTGCGACAAGAACCGTACGGACCCGGTACTCGGATTCCCGCATCCGGCTCGCGGTTTCGGATAGCGCCGTTGGCCTGGAACCCCGGCCTATGGGCCCGCAAGGACTGCTGGTCAGACAGTCCTGACGGCCTGTTGGACTACGAGAGGACCAGTATCCACGACTCCAGGAGCAAAACGATGAGGGGCGCAGCACACTTTATTGGTCTCATCCATGACGAAAGCCTGCTGCTTGCTCGAGGCGTCTAAGTGCAGGACCTCCGCGCTGCAGTAACTGCCGAGGTGCATGAGACGGAGTTGATCCGGCCCTAGAGCTGCGGGCAATGTCAGATCTCACCAGTCGGCTCACGTAGTCTGGAGGATGGGATGGGAGGTTGTGCGCGACGCCGAGGACGGCCCTGCGTACGAGGTCCTGGCCCGGGATCGAGTCTGGAACTGCTTCGGCATCGCCGACCTCGAGCCGCCCTTCCGGCAAGATACGACCGTGAGCTTCGCCCGCGACGGCGACCAGGTTGCGAGTCTCACGGTTCTCGACCGGTCCGACCTGCGCGTCATATCTCCGTTCGGCGACCGCGACGGGGTGCGCACACTGTTAGCGCAACTGTGGCTGCCCGACGACGCCTTTTGTCAGATCCAGCACGTACACCTCCAAGCGCTGGACGGCCTCTTCCAGCCGCTGGGCGATTGGCAGGAGATGGTGCGCATGAATGTGACGCCGGAGACGTCGGCGCCGGTCCAGAGGGATCCACGGATCGAGCAGCTCGACCAGCACGACCGCGACGAGCTGCGCGGGTTCTATGGTCCGCTGGCCCGCGGCCCGTTTCCGGACCTACAGCTGATTCACGGGCTATTCTTCGGCATCCGGACCGATGGCCGACTTGCCTCGGCTGCCGGCACGCACGTCATGACCTGTCGGTACGGCATTGCCGTTGTCGGCGGCGTGCTGACACGGCCCGATCAGCGCGGGCAAGGACTGGCTGCGAGTCTGGTCGCGCATCTCACGCGCGCGCTGTTTGATCGTGGCTGCCACGACGTGGCTCTCAATGTGGCAGTAGACAATGCCGTTGCCCTCCGGCTATACGAACGATTAGGATTCCGCGAACACATGCGGTTCGCTTCCGCCCCTGTTCAACGAGTTCGAGCGTCGAGTGTTCTGGAGCCCTGAGCTCTTGCGATCCGGCCTTGAGGGCAGAGCCGGCCGGTGAGAACGGAGTTTCGACTTCAGGGCAGGAGTTCCCAGTTTCGGGTGTGTTGGGCCTTGGGGGAAGGTGGCGTAATCTTATCCAGCCTCACCGGGTGGGCAGGAATATTCGAGCATGAACACGTTGACCGCTCTCCATGGCCCAACCGCCTTAGTCTTCATCTGCGCGCTCCTCTTTGTGGAAGAGACAGGCGTGCCGGTACCGCTGCTATCCGGCGACGTCCTGCTCGTGCTCGCCGGGATACTGATCGTCAAGGGAAGCATCTCGCCATGGACCTTTTTCCCGCCGGCGTTTGTCGCCGAGGTGGTAGGCGTCATGATCGCCCATTTCTGGTCCCGGACCATCGGTCACCGAGGATTAGAGATCATTGCCGACAAGCTGCGCGCGCGAAAGGCGCTCGAACGGACCACCGTCCGGCTGGGCCGCGCGAGCCCGCTGCACATCACCGTCGCGCGACTGGTGCCCGGCCTTCGAATCAACACCTCGTTGGTGGCCGGTGCGGCCGGCGTCCCTCGGGGCACGTTCTTCGTGGGGGTCGTGCCGGCGATCATTATCTGGTTGGGCGCCTACACCCTCCTGGGCGTCGTGATAGGCCGGCCCGTCCTAGCGACGTTGAACGGCGTCCAACATGTTACGGTCACGGCCGTCGGTCTCCTCCTTATTGGTCTTGCCGTCGCGATTGGAATCCGTTACATTCCTTCGTCCCGCCGCCACTATGACCCGTCGGTGCGGCTCGGCATTCCCCTGCTTCTGACCTTATCGATCGTCGTGGATCTCCTCATTGCCGCCGGCCTCGCTTCGACGACAGCAGTACTGCTTCAAGTGTGGTTCGGCCTCCATGATGTGTTGAAAGCGGCAGTGATCGTGGCCGCCATGGTTCTGGTGTACGTGGCCGCTACTCGGAGAACGTTCGGTGGAACGGCCGGCGAATGTCTCACGGGGATGCGATATGGCGCCGCTTCACGTTGAGCCGCATGGATCTCTGGCACCTGACCTCAGAGCGGGGGCCAGGATGGCGGCCGCATCGACCGGCCGACCTGGCGCTCGAGGAGTTACGGACCGTTCCCGGCGGCGCTTGTCAGGTCCTTGTCTTCCATCTCCCAGGCGTGGTCCATGGTGTGATACGCGGTGTGCCGAATCAGGAACCGCAAGGGCCAAGTCCGGGCCTTCTTCCCCTCGGAATGGAACGTCCGGATCGCCGTACAGTAGGCGTCGCGAAACGTTTCCACCCCCCTTCTGTCGGTGATCCTCGCACCCTGCTTGGTGCCGACGCCGAGCTTGTTCGCCCACTCCTGCTCAGTCGCTAGGACGTGAAGAACGATTGTGTCCCGATCACGTCCTCCGCCACGCGGACCTTTGCGCATCTCATCTGACACACGGGCTCGAACATCGTCAAAGAACGTCCAGCAGGCGCGCATGAGGGTCAGCTCGCGTTCGAGCTCCTCGCTCGACATGTCCTGCTGATCGACACTCGAAAACGCAAACGAGATGCCCCAGAAATCGGTAGAGCCGGTGCCGGCGTATCGCTCCACCACGTCCACGTTGGTCATCGCCGCGAGCTGTGCCTCCATCCCGGCCAGCTCCGCTACCCTTCTGTAGCGTGGAACATAGGACTGTAAGGTTCCCGTTGCTGCCTCCGCGGTCTTCCCGCCTCGTTCGAGGCCGGGCCAGTCGGGTGCCACCGCGACGACCTTCTTGCCTTTCGGTCCGACTTCCAGGGTCACCCGAAGTTCGTTAGCCAAACCACCCTCCATGGGAAGAGTATGCCCAGGTCGATTATGCCGTCTCCTACTCAGCTACCCTACAAGCGCCGTGAAGCCCGCGAGTCCGATTCACCTCGCCTGCCATTGACGTACTCGGCCAGGTCAGCGACCGTCACCACGCGCTCCAGGTCCGCTGGATCAATCGAGACGTGCAGCTCGGACTGGATGGCTGCGATGAGCGACATTATGTCAATCGAGTCCTGGGCGATGTCCTCTAGCCGGGTATCCGGGGATAGCTCGTCGCGAGGAATCATAATCTCGCGGCTAACGATCTCGATAATCTCATCCATCACAGTGAGGGACCGAAGTAATTGAGGTAGGTCCGCTCCCTGGTGAAGCGCCGATAAGCCCGCTCGTCGGCCGCCCGAGCGCGCGCCAACACTTCGTCCACCGCGACGTCTCCGTACACCGTCCGCAGACGACTCACCTCGCGCTCGACCCAGGTGACATGGGCCTCTGCGTCTCTGACCATATCGCCCAGCCTCTCGGATATGCGCGGATGTACACCCTCCATTGAGGCGTGCTTACGGTAGTGGTCGAGCACCCGGTTCTCCAATACCTGCGTCAGGGCCAGGATTTCGAGGGCCGTGGTGGGCATGCCGAACTCTCGAGCCATCTCCGACTGGAAAGTCTCGCTCACCTTGAGAGGCACGTAACCCAGCTCGCCGATCAGCTCCGTGATGAGCCAGGCATGCTCGGCCTCCTCGGCGCACTGTTCAGTCAAGGGGCCGCGCAGCTCCTCAACGTCAGTGTGGAGGGCCAGCCGGCCGCACAATACAGCGCCCGCGAGCTCTGACGCGCGGTAGAAGCTCAGGATCTCCAGCTCATCATTCAATGGGCCTTGATCTCCAGATGCTCCAACATCAGCGCGGTCAGAGGCCGACCCGTAAGCGTCTCGATCTTCCGACTGAATTCGAGGAGTGTACCCAGATTGTCGGGTCCAGCGGGGGTGACACTCGGCAGAATGTAGCTGCCGAGGTGGCGCATTTCCAAGGCATTGTCAATTATGCGATCTACCACGGCGGGGTCAGCTTCGACCCGGGTAACAAGGAGATCGTAGGCAAGCTGCGAATGGACGACCTCCTCCCGGGCAAAGACCGGAAGTATCGATCGCAGGAGCGGTTCCTCGACCAGGCCGAGAAGATCGGTGAAGAAGTTGGCGGCGAACTGCTCCGTAGCCATCAGATTCACCAGCTCGCGAATCGGGTCCGTAAATCGCTCGTCGATTCGTCCCTCCCAGAGGGATCTAATCTCGCCATCGTCGATCGCGTGCCCGCCGACCGCATCGAGATAGCGGCGCAGCGTCAGGTAGTGAGTGTATGCCTCAAACGCCTCGATGGTCAACACTTCAAGCGCCGGCAGGTCGCCCCAGAACAAATCGACGAGCCTGGAGGTGTACACGGGCATGTAGGACTCAATGAGGCAGGTCTCACGTAGGAGATCGAGCACGTGCGGGCTCGCGCGGCCAGCTTCTCGATCCAGCAGCGCCCAATCGAACCTCCGCTCGACCAGCCGCGTTCTTATCTCCTCCACGGTGCTCACGGCACAGCTCGGGCGACCACAACTGTCTGCAATCCAGTGGCGTCGCGATACCACCTGCGGCTGTCGAATCCGGCCTCGTCAATCAGTCGCAGAATCGCCGCCGGAGGCCGGTAGTTGGTATGAATCTCACCCAGGTTGCGGAGCAGGTAGTCGGAGAATCCATCACGCCCCAGGGCCGCGGTGATCAGGATTCCGTCACGCGAGAGCTTGCTTCGAAGCAGACGGAAGAAGGCCAGCACCTGACTGTCTTCGAGGAACTCGGTGAATCCGGTGCTTAGGATGATGGAGAAGAGGCCGCTGTCGTAGCTCGATTCGTCGAACGCATCTCCCACCTGGAAGACGAACCGCTCGGGCCCACTAACCGCACGAGCCTGTAAAGACTCTATCAGTTGGGAATCGGCGTCTACCCCGTACCATTCGACCCGGGAGCGCTGGGCTGTCTCGTCGCCGGCCAGCACTCGGTCGGCCGCGAAAAGCTCACGCGCCAGGCCGCAGGGTACGGCCAGAACACGCAGGGACGGCGCAGTACTGCCCTGGACGTACCTGACGATCTCATCCCGCGCGGCCGTCCACCGATGCCGCATGGCACGGGCTGATCGGGTGTGAAGCATGGCTGCATCCAGCAGGTATCCGATTCCCCAGCGTCCAGCCGGACGTGCGCCATAGACGTGATCCGCGAACGTATAACTTGCCGAGCCCGCTACGCCCTCTCGGGCCAGGTTGCTGGTCATGAGCAGATAGTACAGAGGAAGTAGGTGGAACCGGTGTTCTTTGATCAGCCGCTCCGGAATCGAACGGGAGGTTCGGGTGCGATTGTAGAAGGTCACTCGGGACGCAGCTCCAGCGGCCAGCTCTCCTCCTTTTCCCCCCACGAGGCGAGCGAAGCCAAGGCGAGGCGTTCGATGCCGAAGGCGATGCAGCCGGTTTCCGTACCGTCGTCACCCAAACCAAAGCGCGACGCAAAATAGCGCTCGTGGTTGTTGATGGAGCAGAGAACAGTCCCGCTGTGGGAGGCGACGTACTCTCGCTTTAGCTCTTTGAGCTTCTGGATCATGCGGCTGCCACTGCCGCCAGGCAAATAGAACGCGTCCGTGGCAGCAACCATCTCCCCAGGCAGCCCAAGGCGTGGCAGCGTCCGCTCGAAGAATTCCGCAACCTCCGCGCGTACAGCGCCCACATACGCTGCTGAACCCACCATCACCAGCTCCATCATGTGGAACGTCCGAAGCCGGTATGGTGCTTCCCATGCGCCACCTTCGTGGCGGGCGCAGCTCGCGGTCACCAGGACAGATGCAGGGAGCGCTCGGCCACGGAGGAATGGGTAGACAGGCAAGCATGCCGCCGGCAGCAGGACGTCGGACGGTGGCACGTCGATCAGCTGATGTGGGAAGTTCTCACGATATCCGGTCGACTCCGCCAGGCTCTCCGACACCACCGCCGGG
>DASRCF010000128.1:0-2004 GCA_035653255.1 Chloroflexota bacterium | reverse complement strand
CGACCGTCAGATCCTTGATGTGCTTGTCCATGAAGCGCGAGATGCGCACCAGGTTGTCCTTGGCCGGAGCGTTGATGTCTATGGCGCCCTTGGCCTGCGGGCCCACCGCGATCTTCTCCATGTAGACGATATGAGGACAGGTGAACATGGCGCCCCGATCGGCCGCCGCCACCACCGATATGGCGTTGGGCAAACCGCGGGCGGTCAGGGTGGTGCCGTCGATGGGATCGACGGCGAAGTCGACCTCCGGCCCGTTGCCGTTGCCCACGTGTGCCCCCAACTTGATCATGGGCGCCTCATCCTTCTCGCCCTCGCTCAGGACCACCAATCCGTCCATATCGACGAATTCGAGCGCGTCGCGAACGGCATCCCGCGCCGCTCGGTCGGCTTCGATCTTGTCGCCGCTTCCTACCCATCGAGCAGCTCGGATCGCCGCGGCCTCGGTGACCCGCACCATCTCCATGGCCAGGTTGCGCGAGATGGAGCTGTCCTCCGGGATGCCGTTCCCATTAGCGGCCGCGGCCGGAGATGGCCTGCGGTGACGCGTGCCGGCGGTTGTCGCCATCCGTTCCTCCCCTATGGTGATGACGGTATCGAGTTGATTGGAGCTGCGCAATTCCACGGTGAAGGTCTCACAGCTCGATCGGCTGCCGGTGGATGCGCAGCTTCTCGGCGGTGATGATGCACTTCAGCTGCTCGGCCGCCTGGTCGACGTGATCTTCATGATTGACGATGACGTAATCATAGGCGTCCCGCTGTGCCATCTCAAAGTGGGCATCGCGGGTGCGATGCTCCAGCTCTTCCACCGATTCAGTATGCCGCCGGTTCAGTCTGAGGAGAAGATCCTCCAGGCTCGGAGGCGCCAGAAAGACGAAGACGGCCTGCGGTATCCGGCGGCGTACCTGCAGCCCGCCCTGCACGTCGATCTTGAGCAGCGCATCCTCTCCACGGGCAAAGGCATTGCGCACCTCGGATACCGGCGTGCCGTAGCGCCTTCCGTGTACGTCGGCGTACTCCAGCAGCTCGTTGCGGGCGATCATGCCGTCGAACTCAGCGTCCCCGACGAAGTAGTAGTCGCGGCCGGTGACCTCTCCGCGGCGGGGTGGACGGGTCGTTGCGGTAACCACATAGTGGATGTCGAAGCCCGATGCCTTTACCGTACGGATGAGGGTGTCCTTGCCGACGCCCGAAGGCCCGCTGAGGACGACCAGCAGCTCAGCCGTCTCCCGCGCCGGCTCCTCGTTCTCCGCTCCACCATCCTCCCAGCTCGATCCCAGTGGAGGCGCGGCCGGGGCGTCGGACTGGCGCTGGACCGTCATGGATCATTCTAGGGACAGGAGGACAAGGGGCACAGCCATGATCACCTACAACCAGGGCAACGTGGCCCTAGGCCTCTGCAGGCCGCCCCGGCTCCCCGTTGAACCTTCAACATCGAACATTGAACACGCCCCGTTGAACATTGAACATTAGCCCGGAGCTCCGCCATGCCGGTTGACATCTTCACCATCGCCGCCGTGACAGACCAGCTCTCCGAGGTGCTGCCCGGTTGCCGCATCGACAAGGTGCTGGCTCCGTCGGAGCTGAGCGTCGGCCTGAAGGTGTGGGGCCGGGGATACTCGGGCTGGCTCGTGGCCTCGGCCGACCCGCGTCTTCCCCACGTCTACGTCACCGAAACCAAGGTGGCCAAGGGGATGGAGACGCCCACGCCGTTCATCATGCTGCTGCGGAAGTATTGTCTGGGTGGGCGGATCGAAGCCGTCCGGCAGGCGCACCTCGAGCGCCTCCTCACGTTCGATATCGCGACGCACGATTTCGGGACCGTCAGCCTCATCGCCGAGCTGATGGGCAATCGCAGCAACCTCATCCTCGCCGACTCCGAGGATACGATCCTGGGCGCGCTCAAGCTCATCGGGCCGCGCCAGAGCCGGATTCGACGCATCCTGCCGCACAGCTCCTACCGGCCGCCGCCCGAGCCGGAGCGGCGCGACCCCGCCGGACACCCCA
>DASRCF010000127.1:0-15682 GCA_035653255.1 Chloroflexota bacterium | reverse complement strand
TAAGCGCAAGCCCCATCCACCACATCCGCCGTAGATTGCGTGGCGGTCGGCCTAGCAGGTTCGCGCCGCCAATTCCCGCCAGCCCTATCCCGACAACTAATGTAGACGCAGCTAGCGTGAGTCCCCAGAGCGGCCCACGTGGGCCGCTGGTCCACCGGAGGGCCAATCACCCTATCAATGGCACGGCAACCGCCTGGGCGATGGTAGCCAATACCTCTAACAGGCGGATGACAACGGTAGTCGCATGGAGCAGCCCGCTCAGGGTTCCACCTTCAGTGTTCAATGAGCATCGCCAATCCGGTAGCGCTCATGGCTCACTCCCTGGACGTTTGACGTTCGACGTTCCACGTGCGACGCCTCCTCGTCTCTGCGCCTAGCCGCTTCCGAAGAGCTGTTCCTCGACGAACTCCGCCCAGGTGTGGGCGATGAAGGCGTGGGCCTCCTGGATTCGGGGGGTGTCGGGCGACGGTACGCACACGCAGTAGTCGCTGTGCTGCGGGATATCGCCGCCGGTGCCTCCGGTCAGCGCGACGGCGAGAACGCCGATCTCCCTGGCTGCCTCCAGGCCGCGGATGACGTTGGGGGAACGGCCGCTGGTGGAAATCGCAATGGCGGCATCTCCCAGTTTGGCCAGGGCTCGCAGCTCCCGTGAGAAGACGTGTTCGAAGCCGTAGTCGTTGCCGATGGCGGTGACGGAGGATATGTTCGTGCCCAGGGCAATTGCCGGCAGCGGCTGACGCTCCAGATAGAAGCGGCCGGTGAACTCAGCCGCGATGTGGGCGGCATCCGCGGCGCTGCCGCCATTGCCGAAGAGGAACAACCGGCCGCCCTGCCGGAACGTCGCCACCAGGGCATCGGCGATCTCGCCCAGCAGCGGCGCCTGCCCCAGCAATGCCTGCTGAACGGCAATGCCGGCCTCCACACGCTCTCGGAAACGCGACCCGAACGAGGCATCCATCACGTTGTCATCCACTCGCAGGTCCCTGCCGCATCGGTCCGTAGATTCTATTCGACAGCCGGACGCGTCGATAGCCGGCGATTGAGAAAGGGAAAGAGTCTTGGGAGTGGTATCTCGGCGTCCATTGGAGAATCGGCTGCCGGTGGGGCATACCCAGCAGGGAGAAGGTGAGCTCGACGTAGCCGGCTTCCCTGTGCTCTACTTCTTACGCCTGCTTCCGTCCGAACTCTAGAATGTGAACGTTATGCGCATCTGCGTGATCGGGTTGGGGTACATCGGCCTGCCGACGGCAGCCATGCTCGCCGTTAACGGTCATGAGGTTATCGGCGTCGACGTCAATCCATGGATCGTCGAGGAGCTTCGTGCCGGCCGTCCGCACATTCAGGAGCCGGGACTCAGCGCGGTGGTTCAGGCCACGCTGTCCACCAAGTCGCTGCAGGTGGCCTCCGGTCCCGGCACGGCCGATGCCTTCATCATCGCGGTACCCACGCCGCTGAGAGGTGGTCATGCCGGCACGTCGGAGACGCCGATGGCCGATCTCAGCTTCGTCAGGCTTGCGACTGAGTCGATTGTTCCGGTCCTCGAATCCGGGGATCTGGTCATTCTCGAATCCACGTCGCCTCCCGGCACATCCGAACGGGTGGTCCGGCCTCTGTTGGAGACCACCGGCCTCGTAGCCGGCGACGACTTTCATCTGGCGTACTGCGCGGAGCGGGTCCTTCCCGGACGCATCATGGTCGAGCTGGTCGAGAACGACCGGGTGGTCGGCGGAGTTACTCCGGAGTCGGCCGAGGCGGCCAAACACCTTTACTCGAGCTTCGTCACCGGCGAGATCCATGTAACCGATAGCGCCACCGCCGAGATGGTGAAGCTGATGGAAAACACCTTTCGGGACGTCAACATCGCGCTGGCCAATGAGTTCAGCCGGATCGCCCAGACGCAGGGGGTCGACGTCTCGGAGGCCATAGCCCTGGCGAACCGCCATCCTCGGGTGAACATCCTCCAGCCGGGCCCCGGAGTCGGCGGCCACTGCATCGCCGTCGATCCCTGGTTCCTGGTGGATGTGGCCCCGGACGTCAGTCCGCTGATCCGCACGGCGCGCGAGGTCAACGACCGTCAGCCCTACGTGACTGCGGAGCTGGTCGGCGCCGCTACGGCAGACCTTGCCGATCCGGTCGTGACGCTGCTGGGACTCACGTACAAGGCCGACTCAGACGATTTGCGCGACAGCCCGGCCCTTCGTGTGGCCGGCATCCTCACCGAGCGCGGGTACACTCTCCGGATTCACGATCCCTACGTCACTCAGTCTCCGGCCGGACTATCCACGACCGCCGGCATCGACGAGGCGCTGCAGGGAAGTGACCTGATGGTCGTGCTGACGGACCACACGGAGTACCGCGGGCTGCGGCCGGAGGCAAGAGCGGCCGCCGGCATGCGCACGAAGCGGGTGCTGGATATGCGTTGTTGCTTGGATCATGCGGCCTGGCGCGCGGCGGGCTTTGAGGTCCAGACGCTGCGCTGGCCCAGATCCAGCCCGGACGTCCTCCTCGTCGGTCAGTAGTTTGGGACTGGGCGGTTGGAGTGACGCATGGGCCGGCGATCCTGTCTCCTCACGACGCCGACGTTTGACTCAAGTTTCGCCTCCGGCCTAGACTGAGACACGGGATGCCAGGTAGTCATACCTGGCGTTCTTTCTGTTGAGACATCGACGCCGGACCCGTTGCCCACGGGTTCCGCGTTCGCGGGAGTTACCGTATGCGACGCACGGGCTGGATTCTTCTGGGGATCTTCATCCTGTTGATCCTTGCCGTCTACATCGACCTTCCCAACACCCACCGCCTGCCCGTGGTCAACCGGGCGGTCAGCGTTTCTCAGGGCCTCGACCTCAAGGGAGGTGTGCGCGTGCTCCTGTGCGCCAACAAGGGCCAGACCGTCACGTCGACGTCCATGAATGCCGCCCGCGACGTCATCGAGAACCGGGCCAGCGGCTTCAGCGGCCTCAGCGCGCCACAGATCTCGGTGGTGAGCGGCAACTGCATCGACGCCGAGCTACCGGGCGTCAAGAACCAGAACCAGGCCATCTCGCTCATCGGTCAGACGGGGCAGCTGGTGCTCGGCGGGACGAACGTCCAGCAGTCCGGAAACAGCGCAACCGGAGGAACACCTCCGGGAGCCGGTCAAGTCGTGAAGCTCGTCAAGGGCGCTCCGGACGCCGCCACCACGCCGCAGAAGGTCAAGATCATCGTGCCGGGCAGAGACATCACTCCCGGCAGCGCCAATATCACCTTCGATCCCACGGGAAAACCTCTGGTGAACTACAGCCTCAACGGCGCCGGCTCGACCGCCTGGTGTAACTTCACCACCAACCACGTCAACTACTTCTCGCCGGTGGTGCTGGACAACAAGGTCATCGTCGACCCAACCATCAATCAGGCGATCTGCGGCGGACAGACTCAAGTGTCCGGACTGAGTTTGAGCCAGGCCAACAACCTCAAGACCCTTTTGCTCTACGGCGCCCTGCCGGTCAACTTCCATCGCGTCGGCGTCGAGACGGTCAGCGCGACGCTGGGGCCTGAATACGTACATAAAGCCATCGTCGCGGGCGTCATCGGGCTCATTCTGGTGGCGCTCTTCATGCTGGTCTACTACCGTCTGCCGGGCCTGCTGGCCGACGTTGCCCTGGTCATCTACGCGCTGGTGGTCTTCGCCGTCTTCAAGGTCGTTCCCGTCACGCTTACGCTCCCCGGCATCGCCGGCTTCATCCTGTCCATTGGTATGGCCGTCGACGCCAACGTGCTGATATTCGAACGGCTGAAGGAGGAGCTGCGGGCCGGCAAGACTCTCGGAGCCGCCATCGACTCGGGCTTCAACCGCGCCTGGACGTCGATTCGGGACTCCAATATCTCCACCATGATCACGACCATCATCCTGTACTGGTTCGGCCAGCACTTCGGCACCACCATCATCACCGGCTTTGCCACCACGCTCTTCATCGGCGTGGCTATCAGCATGTTCACCGCCATCATGGTCACCCGGACCTTCCTGCGGATCCTGGTCACCTGGGGTGCGGCACGCTGGCCGCTCTGGCTGTACGGGCTGCCGGAGACGCGGTTAACGACCGGTGAAGCGCCGGTGCCTGGAGGTTCCGTTGCTTAACATCATTGGGAAACGCTACTGGTACTTCCTGCTCTCGGCACTGGTCATCGTCCCGGGCGTCGTATCGCTGGCCGTCTGGCACCTCAAGCTCGGCCCCGACTTCACCGGAGGAACGGAGCTGGAGGTCAAGATTCCGCAGGCCAACCAGACGGTTCAGCTCAACAACCTGGTCACCGGTCTGAAGACCACGGTGTCCTTTGTGCAGCCGGTTCTGGGGACGCACTGTCCCACGGACTGCCGGTACATCATTCGCTCCAAGCTGCTCTCTCAGAGCCAGTCGGTGACCCTGCAGAAGGATCTGAAGAAGACGTGGCCCGGCGGGAAGGTGCTGACCAACACCAGCGTCGGCGGCACGGTGGCCAGCTCAACGACGCAGAACGCCATCGAGGCGGTCATCGCCGCTTCGGTAGCGATCCTCGCATACATCACCTTCGCCTTCCGCAAGATGACGCATCCGATCCGCTACGGCGTTGCGGCCGTCATGGCCATGCTCCACGACGTGCTGGTCGTGGTGGGAATCTTCTCCATCCTGGGCAAGGTCCTCAACGTCGAGATCGACGCCACCTTCGTCACGGCCATGCTGACCATCATCGGCTTCTCGGTCCACGACACCATCGTCATCTTCGACCGGATCCGTGAGAACGTCAGCCGCCGGACGGGCGAGCCGTTTGAGTCGGTGGTGAACCACAGCATCATGCAGTCGTTCGTGCGCTCCATCAACACCTCGTTCACGGTGGTGCTGACGCTCGGCGCCATCTTCCTGTTTACAGGCGAGTCGATCCGCTACTTCGTTCTGGCCATGCTCATCGGCATCATCTCGGGCACGTACAGCTCCATCTTCAACGCCAGCCCGATCCTCGTGGTGTGGCACAACCGAGAGGTGCCGCGGTTCTTCCAACGGCTGATCGGTCGGGGGAGCGCAACCGAGACGAGCCCCAACCGACCGCTCACGGCCTGACGCCTGGCGTACGTTAGAGGGACTTAGCAGCAGGCGTTGGAGGGTGGTCCGGTGACCGGCGCGGATGCCACTGAATCAGCCACCGTTGCCGCCGTCGACCGCTTCAACGAAGCCTTCAACAGTCACGATGTCGATGCCATCATGTCCTGCATGACCGAAGACTGCGTCTTCGAGAACACGGCGCCACCCTCGGGCGAGCGGTTCGAGGGGCAGGAGGCGGTTCGCAAGTGCTGGGTGGAGCTGTTCCGAGCCTCGCCGGATGCCTACTTCGAGGGCGAGGATTCCTTCATCGCCGGGGACCGGTGTACGGTGCGCTGGATCTATCACTACACGGACTCTGAAGGGAAGCGGCAACGTCTACGCGGCGTCGACGTCTTTCGCGTTCGTGACCGCAAGGTCCACGAAAAGCTGGCCTACGTCAAGGGTTGATCTAGTCGTACTCGTAGAAGCCCCTGCCGGTCTTGCGTCCCAGATGGCCGGCTTTGACCTTGCGCTCGAGTAGCGCCGACGGCTTCCAGGCTTCGTCCCCGGTTTCCTGGTAGCGCTGCAGCATGATACTGTAGAAGACGTCGAGACCGCTGAAATCGGTCAGCTCGAAGGGACCCATGGGGTGGTTCAGCCCCAGCTTGACGGCCGTATCGATGTCCTCCGGTGAGGCATAGCCCTCATCGGCCAGCCACAGCGCCTCCCGCTTGAGAGCTCCGAGTATGCGGTTGACGATGAGTCCCGGAATCTCACGCTCGACGACCACCGCCTGACGATCGATCCGCCGGACGAAGTCGACGGCGGACTCGACCGTCTCATCCGATGTCTCCGGCCCGCGCATGATCTCGACCAGCTTCATCACCAATACCGGGTGGAAAAAGTGCATGTTGCAGGCGCGCTCGGGGTACGGTAGATCGTCGAAGATGCGTGAGATTGGAATCGTCGAGGAGTTGGTGGCGAGGATGGCGTCGGGACCGCAGGTCTCGACCAGGCGGCTGAAGACGGCGCGCTTGGTGTCCAAATCTTCAAACACGGCCTCTATCACCAGGAACGCCGAGCCGGCCGCCAAGAGGTCGGTCGTGCCCTGGACGCGGTTCATGGCCTCGTCAACCTGCGTCTGGCTCAGGGCGCCCTTCTCAACCCGGCGCTGGAGCTGCTTGCGGTTCCCCGCCTCCGCCCGCCGCAGGCTCTCTTCGTCGGTGTCGATCAGCGCGACCTCGAAGTCATGGAGCGCGGCTTGAGCGGCAATCTGCGCGCCCATGGTCCCGGCGCCGATCACCGCGAGCCGGCTCGCTTGGCTCTTGTTCACGGCACGATCACGGGAGCGGGCAGGACCGACCTCAGCGTAGCTTCGATGAGGTACCCTTCGAGCTCGGCAGGCAGGCCGATGACCATCACTCCCATCCGGGATGCCGGATCATGGACCGACGATGGGGTTGCGCAACACGCCGATACCTTCGACCTCGGTCTCCATCAGATCTCCCGGCCTGAGGAACTCCTTGGGCTCTCGCGCATAGCCCACTCCCGGAGGGGTGCCGGTCGCGATCAGGGAGAAGGCCGGGAGCGTCATCCCTTTGGATAGATCCGCCACGAGGCGCTCAACCGGAAAGATCATGTCCCGGGTGTTGCCGTCCTGCTTGGTGATCCCGTTGACGCGAAGGGTCACGCGCAAGCATTGGGGATCAGGAATCTCGTCGCGGGTGACGACCCACGGACCGATAGGACAGTACCCGTCGAGGCTCTTGCCCTTGAAGAACTGCCCGCCCCAGCCGTACTGGATATCTCGCGCCGAAACGTCGTTGACCACCGTGTAGCCGAAGACGTGTTCGAGAGCCGCGTCCGGCGGAATGTCTCGACCGGTCCGGCCGATCACCACGCCCAACTCCGCTTCCCAGTCGATCTGGCTGCTCACATCCGGATCGACGCAGATGCTGCCGTTGGGGGCATTGATGGTGGTTTGGGCTTTGGTGAAGACGGTTGGCTTTCCGGCGGCTTCCGCCCTGGCGCGGCCCATCTCGCCCGCGTGCTCGGCGTAGTTTCGGCCGATGGCCAGAACGTTGCCCGCCGGCATCAGTGGTGGCAGCAGCTCCACCTCGCCCACTGGGAGTCTGACGTCTGCTGATGCGCTCTCCGCGGATCTTTCCAGCAGCGCGGTGAGCGTTCGGAGTCCGTCGTCGCCGAGCTCCACCAGCGCCCGCAGATTGCCGACGAAGGGAATGCCGACGGCACTGGCAAGTGCGGAGACGTCGACCACCTGATCGCCCTGGAGCACGCCCAGCCCCTGCGAGGACCGGTGGCGGAACATCAGGAGGCGCACGAGCGGCCCTCCCGATGTGAACCCCGTTTCACCAATTCAACGGTTCGATGAAGATGTCCACCTCGCCGCCGCAGGACAGCCCGACATTCCAGGCCATCTCATCTGAGATTCCGTAGTGCAGAAGCCGGGGCGAGCCGGACTCCAGCACTTCCATCGCCTCTTCGAACACGGCCGCCTCGAGACAACCGCCGCTGACGGACCCCGTGACCTGCCCACCGGAAGTCATCGCCATCTTGGCGCCCTTCGGTCGCGGAACCGAACCGCTCGTTTTGACCACGGTGGCGACGGCCACGGGCTCACCCGCCTCCCGCCACCGCTCGATATCCGGAAGTATGTCTTTCATTGCCACTCCTCCTCTCATTCTCGCCCGCCCTCGCCGCCGACGCTCGTACTCCGCCGAATTCCGGGGACCACGGAGCCCACCGCCTGCGATCTGGGTAGTCCAGGCCTTCAGGCCGTCGATCTCGCGCTACCACTATGCCCGTACGCAGCCGCCGGGTCACGGGCCGGTATGGACAATGGGGGACGTCGGCGGTTCACACGGATGGTCCCCGGGAAGATGGAATCGAGGCGGCCAGAGGTCCCCGTGTGCCGGTTACGGAGTTGCCGGCTCAGGCTCGGCAATGGAGGAGCCGAGGAAGGCTTCCGCGGCGTCGACGATCCGGGCCGCCGCGTGGCCGTCTCCGAACGGACTCGTCGGGGAGCTCATGGCCAGGTAGGCGTCGCGATTCTCCAGCAGGCGCCCGGCCCGCTCGACGATCAGGTCCTCGTTCGTCCCCACCAGCTCGGCGCAGCCTGCCTCGACCGCCTCGAGCCTTTCCGTGTGCTCGCGCATTACCAGGACGGGCTTCCCGAGCACCGGGGCCTCTTCCTGAACCCCACCGGAATCGGTCAAGGCGAAGTAGCAGTGTGCCATCACCTGCACGAAGCGAAGGTAGTCCAACGGTTCGACCAGCTTCACCCGAGGCTCCTCACCGAGGATCGAATATACCGGCTCGCGCACGTTGGGGTTCGGATGCACGGGATACAGCGCCACCACGTCGTCGTGCGCGCGGACGATGCGTTGAATCGCCCTGCATATCCGGCGCATGGGCTCGCCGAAACTTTCCC
Source organism: Chloroflexota bacterium (assembly GCA_035653255.1). Lineage (GTDB taxonomy): Bacteria > Chloroflexota > UBA5177 > UBA5177 > JAJPKF01 > DASRCF01. The sequence continues at coordinate 7,198 of DASRCF010000127.1, read as the reverse complement.
TGCGATGTGCCGTCACCAGGAGCAGGCGCCCTTCGGGCGCCGGCAGCTCCGGGAGGTGCTCGAGGAGGAAGTGCAGGGCGTCGACGACGGTGTTCCCGGTGAGGAAGACTCCCTCGACGATGCCCTCGGACTCCAGGGCCGCCACGGCGCGCCGAGTGGGAGCAAAGTGGAGCGTCGAGACGGCGGTGATCACCTTGCGGTTGGCCTCTTCGGGAAAGGGTTGATACATCTGCCCCGTCCGCAGACCGGCCTCGACATGGCCGACGGGAAGGTGAGCGTAGTGAGAAGCGACAGCCGCCGCCATGGCGGTGGACGTGTCGCCCTGCACCAGCACCAGATCCGGTGCCACTGTGGCGAGAACGGCTGGCAGCTCCCGGAATATGGCGGCCGCGACATCCGAGGGTGTCTGATTGTGCGACATGACGTCGAGGTCGAAGTCTGAGCGCACCTCAAAGAGCGGCAGGATCTGCTCGACCATCTCTCGGTGCTGGCCAGTCAGGCATACCACCGGCTCCAGCGTCGAAGACTCACGCAGCGCCCGCACGACCGGGGCCATCTTGACGGCCTCGGGTCGGGTGCCGAAGGTGAGGAGGATTCTGCGCTTCATTCGGTCGAGCCCACCGTCACGAGGCCACCCTCGCTATCTCCATGGCACTGCAGGCTCATCGGCCCTCCTCTCTGCGGTCTCCGCAGCGAGTGCCGCGTTCGGTTCAACCGCTCCCCATCACTCACCCTCATCCTGCAGAGCCGCCTTGCAAAGAGCATCGGGCTCGTACCGAACGGCTGACGCAGGCAAGGATGCGCCCCGTCGGCGTGAGCATCTGGCTATTGGGGCCGTTGGGGTACCGCCAGAGCGTCACGTGGCTCTCGAGGAGAACCGCGCTTGCCCCATCGTTTCGCAGGTGCTCGAGCCACCATCTGTCAACCGGTGCTGCATTCCGACCATTGTAGGTGCAGCCGATGTTGCCTGACCCGCACCCGGCCTCCCCGGCAAACCAGGGCTTGGGAAGGTTGCGTCCCGAAGCCCAACGTCCCGCCTCGAGCCAGGGAGTGCCGGCGTAGGCATGTATGTCATAGACGTCCGCCGGATACATCGAGATCCAATACCGCTGGTCGGCGGCGTTAGTGGTCAGCAGCCTGCCGGTATCGGCTTCGGTATAGAGAAAACGTTTCGAGGCGGCCCGCGCGGTGTTGTAGAGATCGACGAGCCACGGATGAACGATCCGCCGGTCGATGCAACCGTTGCTCACTGGCCCGGTGTCGATGCTGCTTCCACAGGAAGCGAAGGCGCCCAGCTTCGTCGGATCGGCGAAGTACTGCTCGAGCTGGTAGTACGGCTCCGTCTGCAGCTCGATGATTGGGGCGGTGTGGACATCGCCCGGGTTGGCGGCCAGGTGCCTGATGAACAGCCGGACCGCCCGGAGATAGCCGGCCCGCAGGCCGGGATGCCTGCCGTCCAGCGCCCAAGGCTTGAACTGGTTCAGCCAGCCGGACTGGGGCGAGTAAGCCAGCAGGACCAGCACCACCCGCATCCGGTGAGACGCAAACTGCCGCAGCATGTCGTCGACGTCCTGCAGCGCCGGCGGTTGGTAGCCGGCGAAGGCGCCGTCCGTGCCGATGCGCATGAGCTGGTCGAGACTCACCCAAACTCGGAGAAGGGATCCCAGCCGCTGCCGACGGACGAAGTTGAGGTCGGATACGAGCTGAGCCCGATCCGAGCGGCCCCGGAGGCCGGTCCAATAACATCTCGGCTCCAGCCACGTCCATTCGTGACATCCGGTGAAGTAATCGGTCGGATCGTAATAGTTGAGGCCCGTGTAGGACAGCGGCAGTCTGGCCGGGTAGGCACCTGATCCGCGATGTGCCAGATCGACCCCTGCGACCAGGCACAGGGCCAGCAGGAGCACGAGGGGGAGCCGCTTCATGATCAGGTCAGACAGAGCGCTGGAGGACCCCGGCCTTGCGACGGCGGTAAATATCCAACAGGTAGCTCGCCAGGTCACCCAGGATATGGGCGTACAGGGCAAAGATGCCGGCAAGGAACAGAATCGTAGCCAGGATCGGCGCCTGGCTGCTCACGGCAATGAGCGCTCCCAATCCGGCCAGCATCACGGCGGGGCGTATGAAGACCGACGGGCGGGTACCGATCAAGCGGTAGGCATAGTACGCCGGGATAACGGCGGTGACAACGGCCCCGGCCGCGAATCCTATGCCCGCGATTGCCACGCCGTGACCCGGGAGGAGCACCAGCCAGATCACGAGGCTGACGGCCAGTCCGAGAAAACTGGCAATCGTGGGGATGCGCACGTGGTCGGTGCTCGACAGGGAGTCGATGGAGGGCCGAGAGATGTCGGTGACATATTGACCGAGCATGATCATCTGTGCCGCCAGCGCGCCCCGGGCGAACTCCGGCCGGAACAGCACCGACAGAATCGCGCCGGCGTTGATGATGGCGACGCCAAAGGGGATTCCCAGGAGGAAGACCAGCCATTCGGTGGACTGCTGCAACAGCAGCCGCACGCTGTGCGCCTCTCCCGCTCCATGGAGGCGAGCCATGGCGGCGAAGGTCACCAGGGAGATGGCCCGAGGCAGGAGCGGAAGCGGCGCCGTCACGGCGAGGGCGGCGGCGAAGATACCCACAGCCGAGTGGGTGAGAAACAGCCCCGAAATCGTAATCCCCAAGCTCCAGCGACCAAGACTCGCGATTGTCCCGCTGCCGTTGATCAGACAGTACTTGAGGACTTCCCAGCTACCGCCCGCCGGCCTCCAGTGGAAGGGGGAGAAGTAGTCCTTCACCGCGCGTACGGCGATGACGGCAAAGATGGCGTTATTCAGCACGAAGGGCAGCAGGAGCCAGGGTGAGGCACCCGCGAGAAACACGCCGGCCACCACGCCAAAAAAGGCGACGTCGGACACAACTTCATTGACCAGGTAGGCGCGCACCTTTTGCACACCGTAGTAGACGCTCTTGAAGTAGAGATATAGCGTGTACGTCGGAACCAGGGCGGCCGAAAGAGCCACGTCGGCGAATGAGATCCGTAGGGCGGACGTGAGCACGGGAGCAAGTGCGAGCATGCCCACCGCCAGCAACACGGAGGCTGCCACGGTCAGCACCAGGAGGAGCTGAAAGACGTCCCGCGAGCGATCTACATCGTCCCGGCCCAGGGACTCGGCCATGAACTTGGTCGCCGCCGAGCCCACAGTCCCCGGGATCTGACCGAGGAAGAGCGCCAGCCCCAGGGCGACGCTCACCTCTCCCAGCGCCGCCGCTCCGTCGATGCGCCCCACGATCAGGTTGAAGCCGAAGGGCACCAGACCGGAGGACACCAGCGCGATCATCGTGAGTGCGATGTTGAAGATGACGGTGCGGTTCAGCGCTCCGGTGTTCTGTCGGTGGGACATGCTGCTCCGTTCAAGCGTGTGGCTCACAATGAGCCGTAGTCCATTCTCTGGGTGCAGGACGGTGGGCGACGGCGTACGACGGCCCGCGCGAGGAGTGACACGTCAGTATGGCCGTCCGGCCGCCAATTCGACGTGTCCGATTCGGGTGATTGCATGAGAAGGTCCGGCGTCGCAACTCTGGAGGGTGACGATCTACACGGTTGACGCTGCCGCCGGCCCATCGGAAGAGCGAAGGCGGATGTTCACATCCGACGTTCTCTCGGCCGCCGCCCGGGTACTCCAAGAATCGGGCTCCGGAGTTGACGCCGGCCAATTGGTCCGGCTGCTGCGAAGGAATGGCGTGCCACTGCTCTCAATTGAGGCTCTGGATTGGCGAGATGACGGGCCGCGCGCCGCATTCGGGCTCGTAGCCGACAGAGCCTTCCAAGACGCTGTGGAGGAGGACCGTCGAACTTTGGATGAAGCTCATCGCCACTTTCGCGAGCTGGCGGATGGCTGGACTGGTCGAGAGGTCGCATCGATCTGCTTCAAGTCGGCGGGGATACCCCCGTCTTTCCCGTACACGAGCGAGAACATCGACATTCTCATCCAGCCCGATGCCGCCGCGTCAGCGCGGCAGACATTGCTGGAGCTAGGCTACGTGGAGCTGCGAAACATCGAGGAACACCAGAAATGGATGTTCAGGCTGTTCGAGGCCGGCAGCAGCCGTTCCGCCATCCATCTCCACACCCGAGTGGGATGGGGACAGGGATTCATGCTCGAGCCCGAGATCTGGCGGCGCCGGCGGCAGGCACAGGATGACGTCTTCACCGGGGTTCCCGGGCCGGAGGACGTGGTGCTCATCAACGTCGCCCATGCCTTGTATGAGAACAAGGAGATCGGCCTCCATGACGTGGCCAAGGTGCGAGCCGCCATCCGCGACGGTGTGGACTGGGAGTATATCGACTACGTGGCGGAGGAGCGAGGCTGGCGCCTGGGTCTCTGGTTTGGACTGGCCACCATAGGGCGGCTGGAGCGCGAAACGATGCCGACTTGGGCGATCGACGAGCGGCGCTTTGAGCAGGTCGTGTCGGGCGTGCAGGAATCGCGATACGGCCGCTACTGGCGAGAGGTGGCGGAGCGGCCGGCACGCTTTCCGATGCCACTCTCTTTTGTGATGACCAAGACCATGTTCTTCGAGAAGGTGTGGTCGGACCGCCGCGTCCGGCCACTGGCCAAGCCCTCGATTGCATCGCTGGCACTCATTCGAGGGATCAAGGGTCAGCTTGGCGCCCATCCGCAGAACTCGTGGCTGGTAACCCTCAGCGGGCTGGACGGCAGCGGCAAGACTCGCCAGGCGAACGCGCTGAAGGAGTCGTTCGACGTGGCGGAGCTGCGGTCCAGAGTCATGTGGGCGCGACTTGGAGCGACGCCGCTCATGCATCGCCTCAGCCTCACCTATCGACGCCGGCTCGCTCCGGTCGAGCGCGAAGGCGAAGCCGATGGCCAATCGGCGAACCGTACCAGGGAGGGCTGGTCGCTGGCACCGTGGGCGGGCATGAGCGCGGCCGACTTTGCGCTCTGGCTGCTCAGAGTCCGCTGGCGGTTGCTCCGTGGCGACATCGTCATCGCCGATCGGTATCTGCCGGACTTCAAGATCGAGCTGTATGGGAAGGCGGCGGAATGCCGGCAGTTGTCGGCCCTGCTGCTCCGCGTTCTGGATATCGTGGCGCCCAACCCGGATCAAGCGTTCCTCCTCGACCTGGAAGGCACCCTTGCTCATGGCCGCGCAGACTTCGACCGGCGAGCGGGAGATCCAGCAGCCGAGATGATGGCCTACCGGCGGCTGGCGCGGGAGCGAGGCCTCACGGTGATCGACGCCTCCGAGCCCTTCGAAACGGTCTCACGGCGCCTGGCCCATGAGGTGCTCTCCGGCTATCTGGCGCGTTACGGCACCCTCGGCAACCTATTGTTCTTCTCCAATCCCTGGCAGCTCAATCGCTGAGCCGGCCGTTTGATCCGCTCCGGAGCGACCACCCGTAGCGTGGGATGAGGCCACGCCTGGCCACAGAGGGGCCGGGGTAGGTTGGCGACGGGGAAGGACGGCCAGGGAGGAGTCGGGGACGTTGGCGAGCGGTGGGCAAAGAGACCACGCCCGGCCACAGAGGGGCCGGGCTACGTTGGCGAAGGGGATGGAGCGCGGTCCGGAGAGACCCGCGCGCCGTAGCGACGGGTGGGCGAAGCGGGAGGATCGCGCGGCGGAGGAGCCGGGGGACGTTGGCGACCGGTAGGCGAAGGGGCCACGCCCGGCCACAGAGGGCCGGGTAGGTTGGCGAAGGGGAGGGGGGATCGTACCCGCCTAGGGACGGGGCACGTTGGCGATGGATGGGCGACAGGGGAGGATGGCGCCGCGGAGGAGTCGGGAGACGTTGGCGAGCGGTGGGCAAACGGGCCACGCCCGGCCACAGAGGGGCCGGACTACGTTGGCGAAGGGGAGGGGCAGGGCCACAGAGGAGCCGGGGGAGTGGGTGCCCCGGTGGGCAGAGGGGCCATGCTCGGCACAGAGGAGTCGGGCTGCGGTGGCTGGGTGAGGCAGCTCGACCGTCAACGGCCCATAATAGGAAGCACGCGCCATCGAGGGCGCTCGCGTCCCCACCCATGCGTCTCCCTTTTATCTCCCTACCGACCCTTCCTCACGCCTGCCCACCGTTGCCGGCTCTTGGACCGATCCGAGAGGTTTACGGGTTTCACCGTACCCTGGCGCCATGGTTGTGTGGCACGAAAAGATCGATACTGCCGGCCCCGGATGGGCTATTCACCTCTGCCTTTTCCGGAGCCATGCTCGGGTTAAGAAACCTGGACGAAGTCGGACGCCTTCTATACTGCTATCCAACCCACCTCTGAACTGGGAATTTTCCGTACGTTGCTACATTGATTTCGTCGATAAGTCACAGATTGCGGGGGAAGCTTGACTGAGTCACCGTTCAATGGGTCGCCACTGGCGGCGCTGCCGCCCGAGGTGGTGACCCTCATTCCGTATCCGGACGCCCGCCGGCTGAAGGTCGCCGCGATAGCGGCCTCCGATACGGATGTTACCGTTCTGATTCCCGATCCCGGCAATGCCGAGGCCATCGAGGCCGTGGAGAAGATGACCTCCCTCTCGGTTACTCCAATCGAGACCTCCACAAGTTCGATTGATGGCGTCCTTGACCGTCTGTCGGGGTCAATAGACGATAGCGAGCTATGGCTGCAGCGCCGTCACATACAGGCCCTCGGCCGGCTCGTCGACCACAGCGTCAATCTGGGCAAGACCGAACGGGTTCGCCCGCTCGTCGACCGCGCCCTCGAGTTCGCACCGTATTCGGCCGAGCTGTGGCTGATGGAGGCCAGACTCGCGAGCCAGAGGAGAGACGTCATCCATGCTCTGCGCATCGCTTCGCAGATCGCTCCGGACGACCGTCGAATTCTTCGCTGGATCCAGAGCTTCGACGAGGTGTCGTTCGCGGACGAGTCCGCCCAAACAGCAGCTGAGAGCGGCGCCGACTCCGAGAGCCCGGCCCAAGCCGTGGATGAAGACCTCGAAGTCGCACCGCACGCGGATGAGGACGAGGAGCCCGGAAACTCCGGCGCGACGCTTGAGCAAGCCTTCGTCGCCGAAGTCGGCGCGCCCACAATCGAGCTTCCGCTCGAGACCCCGGCAGCAGAGCCCACAGCGGGCGAAGACGGCTCCCCTGAGGAGACCGAGCGCCCTTCGACCTTCGAGACCACGGCCTCTGGGGAGATGGTGGGCGAAGCTGCCGCGGAAGCCATCGCAGAA
>DASRCF010000126.1:0-2783 GCA_035653255.1 Chloroflexota bacterium | reverse complement strand
GTCCCGACCACCGCTTCCCGATCAACTCGATGGCACGCTGGAAGGGCGCGCTGTAGTCAACTGGCTGGGGAACCATGGGGGCTGATTCTAGTTCTTCGCGCTCCGGGGTTCCAGGATCACCCGTGGAGGGAGCGACGGTCGCCGGGTCCCACCCGGCTAGAGGCATCTCCCGCCCTGGTCCATGGTCCTCGGAGGAGGGGGCCAAAGACTCCGGGCCAGGGCGGCGCGGCGCCCCGAGGCCCGAGCCGCCCGCCTCCGGCGGTCGGCCGGCGCCCCGGGGTCGCGTCGGTCGGGGCGGGAGACCGGTGCGCTAGAGCAGGTGTGGCTCCCAGCCGCTCCACCCCGAGCCGGCCCACCACTCGTGCCAGAGCTGACCGTCGACGCCGCGCCTCCACCTCAGCACCAACTCCCTCGCGGCGGCGCAGATGCGGATCGTCGAAGAGGAGGTGGTGTCAGAGCTCGCACCAGTGGGCCCATCCTCACGGATGACACGATGGTCGGTCGTGCACCACTCAACAGGGCGAGGCCTCCGCCGTGTCACCACCGGACCACGTGTCCATCGCGCTCCCTCAAGCGCATCTCCACCAGCTCTTCGATTGACCGGCAACGCAGACACAACAGGATCGTCCCGCCTGTCTCTACGGTCAGGCAAGACGGCGCTCGAGCTTCGCCGACGTTGAGCGATCGGTCGGTGACCTGCAGCCCGAAGCGGCTATCCATTGTACGACCTGCTCCTCTGGTTGATCGTTCCAAAGCCGGGAGGGCGATTCTCCCGTTCCTAGCCTTCCAGAACCCATACCAGTTGCCCGCCAGCCTGGGCGCGATTCAGGTGCTGCTGCGACATTGCGAAGACCGGATGCGGACTCTCGTACGGAAGCATGATCCGTGCGCCCATGTCTGCTCCGGCCGATCCACGGCCACGACGCGCAAGCCTTCGTTCGGTCTATTGATCGGGCGACGAAGCGCTACGCACCGCTTTCCCAGGCAGCTTGTAACCTAGGCGACAACCACCACCACGATACCTCCCTCAGTGCTCTCGTGGTCGGTGTCGCCCAGTTGAGCCGGATGCGGACTGGCAACTTCCCGGTGACCGGCGCAGCGCCTCCACAACCCTCTGGCAGAGCGATTCTAGAGCGGACCATGCCACTGATATGGCGAATACGAATCCCGGTAAAAGGTCCAGAGCACATTGCCCGTTCTGGCGATCACCTCCAGGTTGCCCGGATCCCCATAGTTGCTCTCTATGAGAGAGACAGCATCGACCTGGCCCAATGACTCGCCAAAGGGTATGATCTGGCTCCAAGGCAAGTCAGGAGCATCGTTGTTGCGCCACATGTGTGCCAATCCACCACTCGTTGTGGGCGTGACCAACTCGAAGTTGCCCCTGGAGCCGTAGCGACCCTGGATCATGACCGGATTACCCCTCGCTCCGTTGAGAATTTCGCCGGTCTCGTGCCAGACGAAGCCAGGTCCAGAATCGCGCCAGAACGCGTAGAGGTTGTTGCCGGACCTCGCGATCAATTCGAGGTTCCCAGGGCTGCCGAAGTTGCTCTCGATCAAGGAGACTGCCTGCACCTGACCCAGATCCTGGCCGAACACTGCACCTACGTGCCATGGAAGAGCTGGATCATCGTTGTTCCTCCAAAGATGCTCAAGTCCTCCACTGGCAAGAGGAGTGACAACCTCGAAATTGCCTTGGCTCCCGAAACGGCTCTGGATGAGAGCAGGCACGCCGCTCACACCGCTGGTGATGAATTGAGGCCCATGCCAGATGAACTCAGGCCCTGAGTCGCGCCAAAAAGCGTACAGGTTGCTCCCCGATCGAGCAATGACCTCGAGGTTTCCCGGGCTGCCGTAGTTACTCTGGATCAGAGAGACCGCATCCACCTGGCCCAGACTTTGGCCGAATATCGTGTCCATGGTCCATGGCATCCCCGGAGCGTCGTTGTTCCGCCAGGCGTGCTCCATCCCTCCACCGGTGAGAGGAGCCACCAGTTCGAAGTTCCCTCGGGAGCCGAAGCGGCTCTGGATGAACGCCGGCGTCCCGGTAACGTTGCTGAATCCCTGCGGGCGAGTTGCGTTACCCTTGAACTTCAGCGCGATCTCGTTGGACAGGTCCCAAGTACCCGCATCGTAGCCGAGTGCCCAGATGCCCACCCCACGCAGGCCCTTGGCATTCACGAGGTCGTACTTCAGTCCCAGCGAGTCGGCGTCGTCGTAGTAGGTCTCTCGCCAGCTGTTCCAGTTCCCCCCGCAGGGATCGTTGGTACCGGGGCTCCACCACGAGGCCCAGGGCGAGGCGCCGGTCGCGTCCCACCAGCGGCTGAGCTGCTCCATGCAGCCGAACTCCGAGACCAGGTCGGCGTAGGTGTCCGACTCCTCGCCCCCGGTGATGGAGGCGTAAGGCTGGTTGCTGATGGTGGACCACTTGTATACGTAGTAGGGCACCCCGAGGACGACCTTGGACGGATCCCCGAGCGCGGCCAGGTACTGGCTCACGGCGGCGGTGTCGTTGTAGGTCCAGCCGTTCAGGGGCGCGTTCGGGCCGGCCTGGCCGGGGGTGTTGCTCTGGGCCATGTCGTAGGCCATGACGTCGAAGGCGTCGACGTAGGGGGCGATGCCGGGGATGTCGAAGAAGCAGGTGTCGCAGCCGGCCGAGCCGGTGTAGGTGTCGATGAGGATCTCGGCCGAGGGCAGGCTCTGCCGCACCGACTGCGAGACCTGGGCCATGAAGGCGACCATGCCGCTGCGGGCGTTCGGGTAGCCCTGGCTGGTGCCCTCGA
>DASRCF010000125.1:0-5467 GCA_035653255.1 Chloroflexota bacterium | reverse complement strand
ACCTCCGAACTGCCAGGTGCCGAAGGCGATGGGCGTGACCTCGAGCTTCGAAGTCCCCAAGATGACGGTGTCCATGTGAGCTCCTTTCTCTATTGCGATGTCGAGGCGACCGGCTCAGGCGCCGGTGGCCTGGAAGAGGTGTCCGATCACGAAGCCGACAGCCGCCGCGCCCAGCCCGATGACGACCATCTTGAGACCGCTGCGCCGCCAGTCGCCGACCAGGGTCACAGCCGAGTAGGCGCCCACGCCGAAGAGCACGGCGGCGCTGAGGACGATGGCGAGGCCGACGGCCGGGGTCCGGGCGAGGAACAGGAACGGCACGAGCGGGATGAGGTGGCCGACCAGGGTGGCGGCGGTGATCACGGCCGAGCTGCGCAGGGCGTCGCTCGTGTCGACCGGTTGGAGGTGCAGCTCGTCGTCGAGGACGGTCTGGAGCACCCGCTCCCGGTCGGCGGTGATGGTGTCGACCACCTCGTCGAGCAGTCGGCCGGTGAACCCCTTGGCGGCGTAGAGCTTGGCCACCTCGGCCCGTTCCCTCGTCGGTGAGGCCTGGATCTCGTCGAGCTCCCGGCGCCGCTGGGCCCGGAAGTAGTCCCGGTCCGCGACGGTCGAGGTGTAACCGACGGCACCCATCGAGATCGACTCGGTGATGGCGGCCGCGAACCCGGCGGCCAATAGGACCGTGCGGGAGCCGCCGCCGGCGATGACCCCGAGCACGATCCCCAGGATGTTCACCAAGCCGTCCTGGCCCCCGAGGATCACGTCGCGCAGCCAGTTCGTCCTGAGCTCATGTCGGAGTACCGGCTCGTCGGCGGTCGGGGCCGCTGCCACAGCCGCGGTCACCGGGGGGATTGCTCCGGGACCCTCCGGCTGACGCACGCTGCCGAAGATCTGCGTGGTTTCCATAGGGCCAGCCTGCGCCCGCACGATTCAGAAATCCAACAGAAGATTCTGATAGCAGCCAGCAGTAATCTCGCGTAATGGAGCTACGCCAGCTGGCTTGCTTCGTGGCTGTGGCCGAGGAGGCCAACTTCACCCGGGCCGCCGCCCGCCTCCATGTCGCCCAGTCCGGCCTTTCGGCCACCATCAAGTCGCTCGAGGCCGAACTGCGGGCGCCACTGTTCGAGCGGACCACCCGCCGGGTCCAGCTCAGCCCAGCCGGGGAGGCACTTCTGCCTGAGGCACGCCGCACCCTCGCCGCCGCTCGGACAGCCGGCGAGGCGGTGGACGCGGTGCTGGGCCTGAGGCGGGGCTCTGTGGCCCTGGGGATAATGCAGCACTCCGAGCTGGTCGGACTCCCGGACACTCTCGCCCGGTTCCACGGCGATCACCCTGAAGTCGAGCTGCACCTGCGCCAAGCGGCGTCCGGCCGGCTCCTGCGGATGCTGTCCGAGGGGGAGCTCGACCTCGCCATCGCTTCGCCCCCTGACCATCCTGACGAAGGCTTCGTCACGGTCGAGCTTCTGCGTAGCCCCTTGGTGCTCGCATGCAGGGTTGACGACCCGCTGGCCCGGCGGCCGGGCGTCGCCGCCGAGGCCCTCGCCGACCGGGAGCTGGTGAGCTTCCCGGTCGACTGGGGAGTCCATGAACTGGTCCGGCGGCTGCTGCGGCGCGCCGGCCTCAGCGATCAGGGCCAGCTCGAGGTCAATGACACCACGACGCTCCTCGATCTGGTGGAGGCCGGCATAGGCATAGCCCTCATCCCCGAGGTCCTGGCAGCGTTGCGACCCCGGCTGCACACGGTGCCGCTCCTTGGAACTCCGGTCGTTTGGACGATAAGCGCACTGTCCCGCACCACCGGTACCAACAACCCGGCGGCGGCCGAGCTATGGCGCAGGCTCACCCAGCCGACGTGAGCGGCTGTCAAGGCTACGACTTCACGATTCTTCTCAACGACCGACTCCGGCCCTACCGAGGTTGCGGCCTGTTCTGACCCGCCCCCCGACGCGCTTGCAGCCCACGCCCGGAGATCAGCAATGCCCATGATTGGACAAGGCCGTTGAGCAGGTACGCCCCCGCAAAGACGACGATCCCGGTGGCGAAGACCCGCTTCCGGCCGATCAACTCGCCTGTGGGACCTTCAACAGCACGAAGCCGCGAAAGGTCAGCGTGTAGATGGTGATACCTCCTTTGGAGCCGTGAAACCAAACCAAGGCCGCGCTGGATTGACGGCAGAGCGACGTTGAGGACAGTGGCGCGTCCAGGACCACCATGGACTGCGCAACGAAAGCGATGACGACAACGCGCCAAGAATTGTTCGTCCCTCCTGTAGGGCGGCTGAACCCGTCCTCGGGTTCCAGCCCCCTAGAGGACCTGGGGAGTCATGGGTGTCTGCCGTGGTCACTGCCAGGGAGCTTGGTTTGGTGACGGAGCGGATTCCGGACGACCCAGAAGAGCCCAACCCGCGGCTGAGATCCCAATCGCAACGACGATCGCGAATCCGAGGACAGTGTTGGGTGCGGTGGCACCCAGCTCGAGAGCGAGACCGGCGCCGATTACTGGAAGCGAAAGGCCGATGAGGAGCGCGATCAGTAGATCAGATGTCATCGACGCGGTCCACAGGAGCGCTCGACTCCAGAACCAGGCCCGTAGTCCCCTTGAAGACAGCGCCGGCGCCGGCGCCGATCAGCGCACCCCCCACCAGAAATAGGACGAGACTCGGCGAGGCGAGTCGCACCGCTGTAGCGAGCAGCACGAGACCGGCGAGCATTGAACTCGTCCCGACGGCCAGTACGCGGGACGCAGGCAGCGTCGTCGTGGCGAGCTGGGAGACCACACCGGAGGAAAAGACAAGACATAGGGCTGCGCCGGCCAGGGCATGAGAGGGATGGTGGAGGGTGGTGGCCAGAAAGAGTCCGGACAGGCCTGCGAACAATCCATTGGCAGCAAATGCCGCGCACGCTGCGGCGGCCGCCGGAGCCGGAGGTCTGGACGAGCGGCGCGAGCCTCTTGCCTGAATGGCACTGGCTATTGGCAGCGCTGGCTGACCCGTTTCCGGAGTTGCTAGGAGACCTAGCACGGTGAGTGCGCCCAATCCCAAAAGTATGAGGTACGACAACGCGAGCGGCCACGGGGCCCATTGGGCGAGGCAGCCGGCCATCAAGGGCCCGATCCCGAGCGCACCGACATTCACCGAAGTACCGACGGTGCGGGCCCGGACCACGGACGCCGCTGGATTGGCGAGGAGCCGCAGCTCGATGAGATAGACGATGGCGGTGCCGGCGGCCAGCCCGGCCGCAACGCCGGTGAGCAGACGCCCTATGAGCAGGCCTGGTAGGTCCTTCCAGGCGGCTAACACTCCGGCCGACAACATCATCGATGACACAGCCCCGAGCATTGCTCCGCGCCGCCCGAACCGAGCGACCACGAAGCGGTCGACGATCAAGGATCCGATAGCCCCGGCGGCGAAGATCGCATAGATGATCGTGATCGTGAACGCCGACAAATGGTCTCGCTCCCTATAGAGCCCGTATAAGGGGCTGGGGAGAGTGGCGGACGCCATCACGATCAGGAAGGCAAAAGCGACAGTCCAGAACCCAAAGCTCGGGGACCATCGCTGACCTCGGCGCTCAGACGCCGACCTGGAAGCGGACATCTACTCGTCCTTAGCGGTTAGGGGTCGATCCTCGGGCCGGAGACTCAGTACTAATCAGGCGGGAGCAGGCCGAACGATTGGTAGAGGCGGACGTAGTCCACGGTGTCCCAGTGTTCAGCTGCTACCCCGTCCTCGATCCGCAGAAAGTCAGCCGAGGTGAAGTCGACCGGAGACCCTGTCTGAGTGATCGTGCCGTCCCACAGGCTGATGGACGCCACGCGATCCTTCTCAGCGACGACGTGGGTCTGCACCGCCAGACCATCGGGCATGGCGCCACGGCCTATCGCCCAGGCCCGACCGAATACTTCGCTGCCATCCGGCGTCCAGCCTGTGTTTTGCAGGTATGTCTCAGCGAGGGCGTCGACATCGGTGGCGATGCCGGTTGCTATCGCTCCGTCGTAAAGACGCCGGACTACAGCCCGAGACTCCTCTCGAGACGGCGTCCGACCCGTGCGGGGCGCATCGAATGGAGTACCGAGCCGCTCGGTAAAGATTCCATCCTCAGCCACGGGAACACCGAGTAGCTGCTGAAAGGTTGACCCCACGCCCGGGATGGCACCCATCTTGACCAACATCCGATAAGTGTCCATGACAGGCCAGTGCTCGACGATCTGGTCATCACGGGTGCGAAAGATGTGCGAAATAGATGTCTGGACGCGTTACCTTGTGGCGGCGACTCCCAGATACGTACCGGTGTGGGTGCCGGTCATGATCGTGCGCAGTGCGATCAGGTCCCCTTCTACCAGGACGCCGACGTTCTCGTGCACCTCCAGACTCAGGTCGCTCAAGCTTTGGTGGAGTTCGGCGACGTATCGCTTGAATCCGGTGCGGCTGCGGATGCCGTCGCGCCCGTAGGACTGAAAGTTGCGCGCCGACACGCGGTCGAGGCCGACATGGTCTTGGAAGTTGATCGCCGTTACGAGCGCCCTCGCGAGATGGTCGGCGCGCTGGGCGCTGTCGGTGGCGTGAAACCCGTCGAGGCTCGTGCCGGCCGTCGCATTCATTGGACCGGACCCTTCAACTGCTGCGGTGGGCACCTCATCTTCCGCCGAGTCCGACGATCTCGAGCCTCAAGACATCGAGCTCCGAATCTGTCTTTTCGCGGACCTGCTGAAGAATGCTCTCGGCGTCGGGGCCCACCGGCGCCCGGGTGGGAGCGGGCTGTTGCTCGGCCAGTTCGATGATCCGAGCTGCGGCATCGGACGCCGGCAGGCCGCTGCTTTGCATCGAATTGAGCGCGTCACTGAAGGTCGAGAAGGCATCCGCATAGAGGGCTCGCTGCTCAGCGGTCATGGCGTCGGCCGTTCGCTGTAGGGCCGCGGCGGTCTTGGCGGGTCCGCCGGTGAGCATGTTGCCTGCCTGCGCGACCGTTACTCCGATTCCCCACGGCGACAGTTCGGCCCGGTATACATCGGCCAGGGCCTCCAGCGCGGCCTTGGTGACACTGGAAGGCCCATTGAAGGGCAGCGGGAAGCGACCGGTCATGGCACCAATGAAGAGGACTCGTCCCCCGGCCTGGCGGAGACTGGGGAGCAGGGCGTTGGTGACCGTGATGCCGCCGAACAAGTTCACCTCGAATTCTCGGCGGATCGCGTTCAGGGGTAGGACCTCGAGGGGCCCCGGAGTGAGGATGCCGGCGTTGTTGATCAAGAGATCGAGGCCGCGCGATAGGACCTCCGCCTTGACGGAGTCGGCCCACTGACGCACGGCATCTTCATCTGTGATGTCCACGATGGAGAGCCGGACCCGCCCACCGCTCGCATCTCTGATGTCCCGGCACTCGCCATCAGATCGGGCGGTACCCACTACCGAATAGCCCTTACTGTCGAGCTGCAGCGCCAATTCACGTCCGAGGCCGCTCCCGGCGCCGGT
>DASRCF010000124.1:0-4578 GCA_035653255.1 Chloroflexota bacterium | reverse complement strand
GTTCCTGGCCATGGCAGAGGACCCGCGCGTGGTTATCGTCAAGCTGGCGGACCGCCTCCACAACATGCGCACCCTCGACGTTCTGCGCCCTGAGAAACAGCGCCGTATCGCCGCCGACACCCGCGAGATATACGCCCCGCTGGCCGGCCGGCTCGGTATCGCTCAGCTCAAATGGCCCCTCGAGGATCTCTCCTTCAAGTACCTCGAGCCCGAGCGCTACTTCTGGCTGGTCGACGAGCTCTCCGAGCAGCTTCAGAGCCGGCGAGAGTTCATCCAGCAGATGATTAGAGATCTGGAGGAGCAGCTTCGTACCCACGGCATCGAGGCCACCATCACCGGGCGGCCGAAGCATCTGTACAGCATCTACCGCAAGCTGCTCCGTCCAGAGATCAGCATGGACCTGAGCCGGGTCTTCGATCTCTTCGCCCTTCGTGTGCTGGTTGAAGACGAGGCCGCCTGCTATCAGGTCCTGGGCTTGGTCCACGCTATCTGGCCGCCGATGGGGAGCAGGATCAAAGATTACATCGCCTTGCCGAAGCCCAACGGCTATCAGTCGCTCCATACCACCGTCATGCCCGGCAACAGCCGGACTATCGAGGTCCAGATTCGCAGCTACCGGATGCACGAAATTGCCGAATTCGGACTGGCGGCCCACTGGTACTACAAGGAGCAGGGGCAAGCGGTATCACTACCGGAGACGCTGACCGAGTGGGTCAAGTCACTGACGAGCTGGCAGCAGGAGCTGGGGCAGGACGCCGCCGACTTCGTCGACACCCTAAAGGTGGATATGTTCGGCGGCGAAGTCTTCGTCTTCAGTCCCAAGGGAGACGTCATCGATCTGCCCGTGGGTTCCACGCCCGTCGACTTCGCGTATCGCATTCACACCGACGTCGGCAACCGCTGCATCGGCGCCAAGGTCAACGGCGTCATGGTCTCACTCAGCCACCAGCTCGACACCGGCGACCGGGTCGAGATTCTCACCACGCGGACTGCCCGTGGGCCTAGCCGGGACTGGCTGGCATTCGTCAAGACCGCCTCCGCACGTCAAAAGATCAGGCAGTGGTTCAAGCGTCAGAATCGCGAGGAGAACATCCAGCGCGGACGTGACCTGCTGGACCATGAGCTGCAGCGACTCGATCAGCGCACGGTGGGAGAGGTTAAACAGGACCTTCTGGTTGAGATCGCCGAACGGCTACACTACCGGAGCCTCGACGACCTCTACGCCGCCATAGGCTACGGCGCGCAGTCGCCCGCTGGCGTGGTGGCGAGAATCGGCGTGCGCATTCACCCCGACTCGGACGGGATTCCAGCCGAGGCTCCGCCCTCGACAACCCTTGGCGGACCCGGCATTCAGGTGATGGGCACGGGCAACCTGCTCACTCGCATGGCCTCCTGCTGCTCGCCCACGCTCGGCGACTCAATCGTCGGCTACATTACTCGGAATCGGGGTGTGACCATTCACCGGCAGGACTGCCCTCGCATCCGCAGCGAGCAGGAGCACGAGCGGCTGGTGCCGGTGGAGTGGGGCCAGCCTCTAAGCCAGGAGCTGTACCCAGTGCCCATGGTCATTGAGGCGTGGGACCGTGACAACCTGCTGCGCGACATAGCGGGAGCGATGAGCGACGAGCACGTCAGCATGAGCTACGCCAACGCCATCGTGCACAAGGACGGATCGGCCACCATCCACATGACTGTCCGCATCGCCGGCGTCGATCAGCTCTCGCGCGTCTTCAGCGTGCTGGAGCGCCTACCCGGGGTCACCGACGTGCGGCGTGACGGACCGCGGCCCTCGACCTCGCGTTCTCAGGCCGCGACCGCCTAGCAACAGTCCAAGCTTCTTGAGGGGGCAGAGGTGACGGCGCCTTAGCGCGCTGTGGGCAGAAAGTCGTGAGGGATCAAGCTGGTGATCCCGGGAAGCAGATCGCGAAACAGAGCCGCCAGGTATGACTGCCGAAGGGACGCAACAAGTGCCGGGTCATGTGACTCGCCGGCCAGGACCACCAGGGCCTCGATGAGAACCACTCCCATGATTCCGCCCAGCGCCGCACCCCCAAGCTGGTCGAACATGCCCAGCTTGGGGAAGAAGCGCATGCCCCCTCGAATCGTGATTGCCACCAGACCCACCAAGAGAAAGAAGAGGATGAAGATCAAGGCATACGAGACGACGGTGAGAGCCGTCGAGCGGTCATAGAAGTGAGCCAGGAAATCCGTGGCGCCGCCATAGTCAGCGCGTGCGACGAACAAACCACCGACGGCGCCTCCGATCAGGGCTCCCTGTAGGAACAGACCGCGTGCCATACCGAAGACACTGGCAGTCACGACAAGAACGATAATGACGACGTCGATCCAGTGCAACTACACTTCCCCTGGGCGATGATGCGCCCGTATTCCGTTTGCCCGGAGCAGCCCGATACGACAATAGCCGGGCAGCTCAGGCGGTCCTAGTCTGTTCGGGTCAGGGAAGGAGTGGGTTTCGAGTTTCGAGTCGAGTTTCGAGTTTCGAGTCGAGTTTTGAGACGTGCGGGCCCGAGAACGCTGTCGACTCGCGGCGAAGTGGAGTGAGGAAAGAGCCGAGGGCAGGAAGGGTGTCTAAAGTATCGGAGCTGATCATCATAACGGGCCCTCCGGGAGCCGGAAAGTCGACCGTGGCCGCGGTGGTGGCGAAGATGGTTGATCGGAGCGCCCTTATTGCCGGCGACAGCTTCTTCGGCTTCCTCGTCGACGGCATACTTCCATGGCTGTCAGAGGCCCAGGCACAGAACGAGATTGTGACTGAGGCGGCTGCATCCGCCGCCGGTCGCTACGCCGCCGGAGGATACGTCACCGTGTACGACGGGGTGGTCGGCCCATGGTTCCTGACGAGGTTCTTCTCCGCCGCCCGAGTGGACGCTCTTCACTACGCCGTCCTGCTGCCCCCGGTCGAGGTCTGCATCCAGCGGGTACGCCGACGCCCGACCCATGGTTTTACAGATGCGGACGTCACCCGCCAGATTCATCACCAGTTCGCGTCGTCGAGCATACCGTCTACACACCTGATCCTCAACCCTGCAGAGGATCCGGAGGATGCCGCCGCGCAGATCGTGGCAGGCTTCAAAGCGGGCGCTTTCCGCTGGCCATCGTCCATCCGTTCAGTGCAAACAGTCTGAAGGTTCGAGACCAGCGGGTCCTGAGCCCCCGAGGATCCGATGTCCATAAAACTGGAATGTTGAGCTCGCGCTGCGTGCTACGATGAGCCAAAATTCGGCGGCCGGAGGCTGCGTCCCGTGACAGCGCTGGATGTCGAGATCGCGCGGCCATGGCTTGATCGATACCCGCCCGATGTCCCGGCTCACATCGACTACCCGAACATCTCAATCGGTGAGACGCTCGAACAGACGAGCCGCTCCCACGGCGACGCCGAAGCCGTCGTCTTCCAGGGGTCCAGCCTCTCCTGGCGCCGGATCAACGCGGACTCGAACCGCCTCGCCGGCGCTCTCCGCTCCCAGGGCGTCGGCAAAGGGGATCGCGTAGCACTTCTGCTTCCCAACGTGCCTCACTTCGTCGTGGCATACTACGCCGCGCTCAAGCTGGGCGCGATAGTGGTTGCCACCAGCCCGCTGTTCGCCGACGTGGAGCTGCAGAGATATATCCAGAGCGCGGATCCCAAGGTCCTGATCACTCTCGACATCCTGTATCCTCGGGTCGAGTCGATGAAGGTGGGTGCAGAAATGAGGGCCGTTTTCGTTGGAAACGTCCTCGATTTCTTCCCGGCCTACCGTCGCACCGTCATCGCAACGATTCAGTCAGTAGACGCGACTCTGGACCGTCTTAGCCGCGGGCCACTGAGGCCGGTTCAGAGTCTGGCCACGCAACTGCAATCGGCGCTCGGCCGGTCGCCCACCGTACGCCGAGTTCGGGACATCCCACGCGCCGTGGGTGTTTCCCAGACTCGCGAGGCTCTGAGCTTCTCGGGGCAAATACGGGCATTTCCCGATGAGGCGCCAGGCGCAAGGGTCGATCCGGGAGATGTCGCGGCGCTGCTCTACACAACCGGCACCACCGGCACCCCCAAGGCTGCCATGCTCACTCACCGTAATCTGCTCGCCAACGCCTGGCAAATGCGCTCCTGGTTCCCCGAGCTGAAGGAGGGACGGGAGACCATACTGGCGGTCCTGCCGTTCTTTCACGCTTACGGGCTTACCCTGGTAATGAATGCGGGTCTCGTCCTGGCGGCGCGATCGGTGCTGATTCCCCGGCCGGTGATTTCGGACATCTTCGAGGCCATCCGCCGCTTCCGGCCCACGGCTCTGCCTGGCGTCCCCACTCTCTTCGTCTCGATCATCAACAGTGATCGCGTCGCCAAATTCGACCTGCGCTCGATCCGAGTCTGCGTGAGCGGTGGTGCGCCGCTGCCGCTCGAGGTCAAACAGCGGTTCGATGCTCTAACGGGCGGTCATCTCTACGAGGGCTACGGCCTCACTGAGGCCTCGCCCCTTACCCATGCACATCCCAGCAACCAGGCGGCGCCGGCGGGCAGCATTGGGATTCCGGTGGCCGACACCGACGCCATGATCGTCGACGACAACGGGGCTCCCCTTC
>DASRCF010000123.1:0-17029 GCA_035653255.1 Chloroflexota bacterium | reverse complement strand
GAATCAGAAGCGCGCGAAGCTCGGTCAACAGCTCAGGCGTGGCCTCCTCGTCCGCGTCCACGAAGAGGATCCAGTCGTGAGTCGCCAGACCGGCGGCCACGTTTCGTTGGGTTGCGAAGCCGCCCAACCACTCGACGTGCTCGACCCTAGCGCCGGCCATCTCGGCCAGCCTCTCGGTTTCATCACCGACGCTGTCGTCGAGGCACACCAGCACCTCCGGGCAGCCGGCTACCGACGCCAGGCAGCTCTCGATGGTCGACTCGGCGGCTCTGGCCAGAATGACGACCGAGAACGGCGGCTGCTCCGCATCGGCTCCAGGCGGACCACCCATCGCTTCCTCGGCGGACCCTCGATCCACTCGCAGCTCCCGTCACATATCCATGGGACGCCGGGGAAACCGCATAACACTACACCCTCCGACAAATTCACGTCCTTGAACCCTGGGCTCTCGACTCCCAAGCCCCAAACTCCCGGCTCCAAACTCTCAACATAAAATGAAGTAACGCTACCCACGTTCGAGGAGAGTTGAGCCGTAATGGCGGTTGAAACGAGGCTGCCCGACGCTTTGGGCGTCGAGCCCGAGCAGGCCCTGCAGCTCTACTACTACATGCTTCTGACGCGCGGCGTCGAGGCCCGAATCCGCAAACTCTACCTTCAGGGCAAGGTTGTGGGTGGAGTGTACGGCGGATATGGCCAGGAGGCGATCGGCGTCGGCTCGGCCTTCGCCCTCGGTCCCGGCGACACCGTTAGCCCCATCCATCGAGACATGGGCGTACAGCTGGTTCGAGGCATGTCGGTGCGGCGCGTAATGGCCCACTGGATGGCGCGCGAGGCGGGTCCGACCAGGGGCAGGGATGAGGACATGCACATCGGCGATCTCGAGCTGGGCATCTTCTCGCCAATCAGCATGCTGGGCACGTCGATACCGGTCGCGGTGGGTGCTGCCCTGACCTTTAAACAGCGAGGGCAGAACAATGTTGCCATGGCCTACATCGGCGACGGCGCCACCAACACGGGCGACTTCCATGAGGGCGTCAACTTCGCCGCCACCATGCGGCTGCCCTTCGTCCTCATCGTCGAGAACAATCAGTACGCCTACTCGACGCCCCTCGACCGGCAGTTCGCCATCGCCCAGATCGTCGACCGCGCCGCGGCGTACGGCATCATGGGCGACCGAGTCGACGGGAACGACGCCATCGCCGTCTACCACGCCTCTCAGAAGGCTGTGCAGGCGGCCCGTGCCGGGCAGGGACCGACTCTCATCGAATGCGTTACCATGCGCATGCGCGGCCATTCAGAGCATGATCCTGCCAACTATGTGCCCCGGGAGATGCTCGAAGAGTGGGCCCAGAGAGATCCAATCCAGGCCATGGCCCTGCGGCTCGAGGATGCTGGAGTCATGGACGAGAACAAGCGCATGGAAATCGGCAAGCGCGTGGACGCAGAGATCGATCATGCCGTCCAGTGGGCCGACCAGCAGCCTTTCCCGAAGCCGGAAGACGTCGCCGAGGGGCTCTACGCGTCGCCCATCGATTAGGCCGGACTGAACGGCCTCGCCCTCCGGCTTTCGGCGCCGCTCGCTAGCATGAGCCATGAACGCCGTCGTCCGAGAGCTGCCGCCCGCAATCGAGCCTGACCCGAAGGCGTCCGTTCCCCAGCTCAGCGCCACACTTCGACTCGGCACTCAGGGCTGGTCGTACAAGGACTGGGTGGGGACGTTCTATCCACCCGGCTCGAGCGCAAGCGGCTTTCTCTCTTTCTACTCCCGGGTCTTCGACGCCGTCGAGATAGATACAACCTTCTATGGACCTCCACGCCCCGAAACGGTGCGCGAGTGGGACGCAGCGACCCCGGACGGTTTCGAGTTCACGGCCAAGATGCCCAGAATCATCACCCACGACCGCAAGCTTCACGATGCCGGTCACGACCTGCTGGAATTCCTGGAGGCCATGTATCCGCTGGGCGACAAGCTGGGACCGATCCTCGTTCAGCTTCCGCCGAGCCTTGACTACGGCGAGCGGCAGACTCTGCTCGATTTCCTCGAGCTGTTCCCGGAGGAGTTCCGCTACTCTGTCGAATTCCGCCATCCCTCTTGGATCCGAGAGGAGACGGTCGAGCTGCTGCACGAACGGCGGCTGGCCTGGACCATCGTCGACCTGCATTCGATGCCCCGCCACGTCGCTCTCACCACCGACTTCACCTATCTCCGTTGGCTGGGCAACCGGGCCGACGTCCAGAAGCTGGATCGCATCCAGATCGATCGCTCGGTCGAGCTGGACCAGTGGGCGGTGAAGCTGGAGACCATCGCCCGCAGAGTCCAGCGCATCTACGGCTTCATGAACAACCATTACGCCGGCCACTCACCGGCGTCGGTCGGCGACCTCAAAGCCCGCCTCGACCTTCCGCATATCCCTCCCGCCTCCCTCTGGCCCAAGCAGCCGGGGGTCCAGCAGAGCTTCGACCTCGGCTGATGATCGGCCTATCGGGCTGGATTCGAGCGAACCCGCCGGCTGCCGCCGGTCTCTGCCTCCTGGTAGCGGTGCTCGGCACGATGGCGATGCTCACCTACGGCTGGCCATACGCCATCGACCGCGCTTGGTTCCTCGTCTGGTTTGCAGCGGCGATCGCACTCGGCGGCGTTGCCCTCATCCGCTGGTTCCGGAGAGAAGCCGCCGCAGCGGATGTCCAAGCCTTCGAGGCTCTTCCCGAAGCCCCATCGCCTACGCTAGAGGAGGCGGGCGAGCCGCACATGCCGGAGGACCCCCCACCGGCGGTACACGAAACTGGCCCCCTGGAACCGGAGGCTGATGCAGCAGTTCGAGTGGCTCCAGACGTACGGTCTGAACCAGGACGAGAGAAGGCGCCTGCTCTCAACCGTCCCCGGCAGTCCGACGGATGATCACTCGTATTATGTCAACTCGCTGCTGCCCGACCGGGTCTTCAAAGGTCGGACGTACGCCACCATTCCAATGACCCCGGGCCGCTGGTTCCTCATCCCCATGGAGATCGTCGAGAGCCATCCCCGGATCTCCGCCAGCTCCTCGCCGCTGGCCACCGCGCGCTCGGCCTTCGAGTGGGAGGGACCACGCTCGATCCAAGAATGGACCACCGGCGGGTGAGGCAGCCGATGCCGCCGTCGGCTAGGCGCTTCCTGCAGACTATACGTCTACTGTGCGCACCCCTCTCTAGGGGTCCGGGAGCGATCTCGTAGCACCGCGGAGCGCCGTCCATGAGAGCACCTCGCGCTCTCAGCATCAATCGCCCGCAACGGCCGAGGGCACCGTGCTGAGGTCGGAAGCCGGATTCTGCCAGCTTGTTCTGGATGACGGCCGGGTGGTGACGGCCAGACTCCTGAAGGGCATGAAGTCCGGCCCACGCGAAACCACTACGCTTGCCGTCATCGGAGATCGGGTGCGGGTGGCAACGCGGGGCGCATCAGCCGTGATCGAAGAGGTGTGCGAGCGGAGCAACGAGCTGAGCCGGCAGGCGCCGGGAAGGCCAGCGCTTCGCGACGTGCTCGCGGCCAATCTCGACGTGCTGCTGCTGGTTCAGTCGACGCGGAACCCCGATTTCAACTCCGCCCGCCTCGACCGGTTCCTGGCCATCGCCGAGCAGGCCGGGGTGCCACCGGTGGTCGTTCTGAACAAGATCGACCTGGTCGGCGCGGAGGAGGTGGCCCGCGTGGCCGGCGAGTACGTCACCATCGGCTATCGGGTGATCACGTCCAGCGTCAAGCAGGGCGTCGGCATCGAGGAGGTGCGCGAGGCGCTGCACGGGCTGGCCGCGCTCGTCGGACCGTCCGGAGCGGGAAAGTCTAGCCTGTTGAACGCCATCAAGCCGGGCTTCCGCCTGCGTACGGCCGACGTCAGCGAGGCCACCAGCAAGGGCCGCCATACCACGGTTGCCTCTGAGCTGCTCGCCCTTACCCCCGACACCTACGTCGCCGACACGCCCGGGCTTCGTTCGATCGCCCTGACGGGAGTCCCCCCCGAGGACCTGGACTGGCTCTTCCCCGAATTCAGGCCATTCGCCCGCGAGTGCCGCTTCGGCAACTGCCTTCATCAACAGGAGACCGGCTGTGCCGTCCTCGAGGCCCTCGCTTCCGGCGCCATCTCTCAGTCCCGTTATGCGGGCTACCGTCACCTCCTCGAGGAGGCGCTGGAACAGGACCGCACGCAGTACGGGTGAGGGGAGTTTCTGGTTTCGAGTTGCGAGTTTCGAGTGTTGGAGTAGAGCCGCGGTCCCGTCACTATCCACGGAGGCGGTCTCCGTCCATCGAACCCGAACTAGCGGACCCGCAAACTTAGGCTCCAAAATCCAAGACTCCAAAACTCCAAACTCCAACCCCGATCGCCTGTAGGGGCCGCCGACGCAGGAGGCTGCCCGCGCGTACCTCCCCGACCGGGAGGCACCGATCTGGTTGCTGCACCGCTACGATGCGCTCCCAGCCCGAGATCCGAAACCTGAAACTCCAAACTCGAAACTCCAAACTCGAAACTCCAAACTCTAAACTCCAAACTCGTAACCCGACACTCGAAACTCGAAACTCCCTTGCTACCCTGAGGTAACAAATTCCCCAGTGAGAGCGATGGAACGCAGCGTCCTGGTCCCAACGGTGATCGAAGAGACATCGCGCGGTGAGCGTGCCTTTGACATCTACTCCCGGCTGCTCAAGGAACGCATCATCTTCGTCAACAAGCCGGTGACCGACCCGCTGGCGACGCTAGTGATCGCACAGCTCCTCTTCCTGCAGTCCGAGGATCCCGAGCGGGATATTAACCTGTACATCACCAGCCCCGGCGGCTCGATCACGGCCGGTATGGCGATCCATGACACCATGCGCTACGTCGCTCCCGACATCTCGACCATTGCCCTCGGTCAGACGGCCAGCATGGGAACGCTGCTACTCGCCGCCGGCACCAAGGGCAAGCGGCATGCCCTCCCGAACGCCACTGTCCACTTTCATCCGGCGGGTATCGGCGGCGAGGGGTTCGGCGGCTCCGCGCCCGACATCGAGATCCAGGTGCAATTTCTGCTCAGCCTCCAAGAGCGCGGCAACCGGCTCTTGGCCGAGTACACGGGACAGACGATGGAGCAGCTCGAGCGTGACTTCCAGCGCGACCGTTTCATGTCGGCCGAGGAAGCCGTGGCCTATGGCCTGGTAGACACGGTGCTCGAGCCCAACCAGAAGTAAGCTCCCGGCTCGAAAGGCGACACCGCCTCCCGTAGCGCACGACGGTCAGGCGTCCCACCTCGGTCTACTTGCGGAAGTCAGGCGTCGATGCAATGTGGGGGCGGACAGCGCGCAGCGCTCACCGCCGGGGCGGCAAACTGGCCGAAAGACCGGCAACTAGCTACTCTTCAATACAATCTGTAATGCAAGAAGATGAGCCGTCGCGGGAGACACGGATCGCGTCAGCCGTATCCGTGACGCTGTTTGGACCTCCCGGAATCGAACGCGGCGACCTGAACGTGATGGTCGACACCCGCAAGGCGATCGCGCTGGTGGCACTGCTGGCTGCCGCCGATATGCCACGATCTCGTCCCGAGCTGGCGGCCCTGCTGTGGCCCGATGCGGACGGCGCTTCCGCGGGCTCGTCACTCCGGCGAACACTCTCAACCCTTCGGGGTGCCATTGGGCCGTCTGCGGTCGTCACGGCGGGTCAATCACTGTCCCTCAATCGCGAGCACGTCGACGTCGACGTGATGCGCTTCCGATGCCTCCTGAAGCGTGCTCGCGAACAGGCGGATGGAGGCGCCGGGCCGGCTTCGGAGCCTCTTCCATTCCTGCTGGAGGCGATCTCGATTTACCGGGGCGACTTTCTGGAGGGATTCTCACCGCGGGCCGGCGCCGACTTCGACAGCTGGCAGACGGCACAGTCGGAGGCATACCGGCGCGAGGTCGCCTGGGCGCTCCGAGCAGCCGCGCGAGCACTGGGTGCCGCCGGGCAGCTGGAGCCGGCCATCACTCATGCCAGGCGTCTGGTCGACATTGACCCGCTCGACGAGTCGGCGCACCGTCTTCTGATGTCGACCTATGCCCAGGCCGGAGATCGGGCTGCAGCGATCCGACAATATCGGGAGTGCGCCCGCATCCTCGACGAAGAGCTGGCCGTACAGCCGGTCGAGGAGACGGAGGCTCTCTACGAGTCGATTCGCCAGGGTGGCGGCGCGCCGCAGGCGACGGCGGCAGGAGGGGTACATCCACTCCAAGTAGCGGAGGTACACCGGCTTCCGCTCATGGGCCGGGACGTCGAGGTCAATCGGCTGAGCGAGGCGCTGGACCGTGCCAGGCTTGCTGCTCAGGTCGTCGTCGTCAAGGGTGAGGCAGGCATCGGCAAGACCCGGCTGCTGCAGGAGTTGGCGGAACGGGCGCGAATACGCGGATTCGTGGTGCTGAGCGCACGCTGTTATGAAGGCGAGTCCGACCTGGCCTATGCGCCACTGATCCAGCTCCTTTCGACGGCCATACGGCTGTTACGCCATCCAAATGCATCCTCAAGCCTCTCGCCCCATGATCTGAGGGAGGTCAGCCGCCTCGTGCCTGTCGACGAGGAGCAGGCGAACTCTAAGACCCTGCCGCAAGGGGACCGCCTGGAACGGCTGGCGGCCGAGACGCGCTTCCTCGACTCGGTGACCGCGGCCATCCTGGCCTGTGCCGCGGATAACTCCCTCTTGCTCATGCTCGACGACCTGCACTGGGTCGATTCCTCGACCCGGGACTGGCTTGCCTACCTTCTCCGTCGGATCGACAGCCAAAGCCTCCTAGTGGCTCTGGCATGGAGAGAGGAAGAGCCCGCCACCTCCGAGCCTCTCCGGCAGCTGACGGGGAGCCCGCGGCGTCTCGGCAGACTCCACGAGATCCGGCTGCAGCGTCTCGCTCAAGATGACGTCAGGCAGATTGTCGAATCGGTAGCTCCCGACAATCAGGCTATGGCCGATCTGCCGGGCCGGCTCTTCCAAGAGAGCGAGGGCGTTCCGCTGTTTATCAGCGAGTATCTGGCGGAGCTGGCCGAGGGCGACGTAGCCGCGGCCATCCCCGAGGGAGTGCGAGACGTTCTCATCTCCCGGGTGCGCCGGGTGAGCGAGGGCGCGCGACAGGTATTGACCACCGCCGCCGTCATTGGGCACTCCTTCGAGTTCGACACGCTGCACCGGGCGGCAGGACGCGACGAGGAGATGACCATACGGGCGCTCGAAGAGCTCCTCGCTCGGGGCTTGGTGAACCGGGCTCCCGCCGGCCTCGACGGTGGCGCGAGCTATGACTTCAGCCACGACAAGCTGAGGTCCGTGGTACTGGAGTCTGCCAGTGCGCCCCGACTCCGGCTGCTTCACCGCCGCACGGCGGAGGCGCTGGCGGATGTCAGCTCCTCCGAGCATCTCCCGGCCTCGGCAGGTGAGATCGCAAGGCATTATCGTGAGGCGGGTTCAGAAGCCGACGCTGCCGTCTGGCACGTCAGGGCCGGCGAACGCGCCGCCGGCCTCTTCGCGGCCGAGGACGCCATCGGTCACTTTCGCGCCGCTTTGGATCTGGGACATTCGGAGCCGGGCCCTTTGTGGGAATCGATCGGAGATCTCCAGCTCACGCTGGGGGAGTACCAGGCCGCGGTGTCGTCATACGAGAAGGCCAGAGGGCTCAGTGGTGGTGCGGGCGCCTGGCTCGAGTCCAGGCTGGGCACGGCCCGGGACCGCTGGGGAGATCACGACCGAGCCGAACAGCATTTCACGCGAGCCGTGGAGCTGGGTGGGGACCTCGACCCGGCCGACCTGGCCGGGATCTATTCCGGCTGGAGCATGTCGATCTATCATCAGCGCCAGGCGGAGCGGGCACTCCCGCCGGCGCAAAAGGCTCTGGAGCTGGCCCAGGCTGCCTCTGACGCGCGAGCCCCAGCTCTGGCGCACGGCACCCTGGGCATAATCGCCGCCGGAGTGGGCGACCTGACGGGCGCCGGTAGACACCTGGAGGCGAGCATCGATCTGGCGCGCCACCTCGACGATTCTGTGGTGCGTATGCGCTCGTTGCAAAACCTGGCACTCGTACGGCGACGAATGGGCGACGGTGAGGCCGCCTGGAGCCTCGCCACCGAGGCACTGGAGCTCAGTGCCTCGTGTGGAGACCGGCACCGTGAAGCCGCCGTGCACAATCTTCTGGCCGACCTGGCCCATGATGAGGGCCATGTCGAGGAGGCCATGTCTCATCTCAAGGCTGCGGTCTCGATTTATGCCGAGATCGGCGTGGAGTCTGGCGAGCTGAGGCCGGAAGTCTGGAAGCTAACCGAGTGGTGACGGTGATGGTCGCCGGTCCCCTCGCAAGGCTGCACGCGCCGCCCAGTAGCCGCACATGCCGTGGACGCCGCCGCCCGGAGGAGTCGAAGCCGAGCACAGGAAGACGCCGGGGAGAGGCGTTCGGTAGGGGTTGAGGCTCGCCACGGGCCGGGCGATTATCTGGCGAATTGTCTGGGCTCCCCCGGTGATGTCCCCTCCCAGAAGGTTCGAGTCTATCCGCTGCAGATCGAGCGGAGCCAGCGAGCTGCGGGCGAGGATCACGTCCTTGAATCCAGGAGCAAAGCGCTCAATCTGCGCCTCGATGCGATCTGTCATGTCGACAGTCGAGCCGTTGGGGACGTGGCAATATGCCCAGGCGGTGTGCTTGTCCTCGGGCACCCGGGACGAGTCAAACAGTGATTGCTGGGCGAGCAGCACGAAGGGTCTCTCGGGATGCTCACCGCGAGCTACCGCGGCCTCCGCGGCTGCTATCTCCGCCAGCGTGCCCCCCAGGTGGACGGTTCCCGCCCCGGCGACCTCCGGCGCCTGCCATGGAATGGGCGCCGAGAGCGCGTAGTCCAGCTTGAAGACGCCGAGGCCGCGGCGAAATCTCAGTAAGCTCCGGCGGTAGCGGCGCGGTAGCCGGCCGTTGGACATCTCATCAAGAGCGAGCGGTGGCACGTCGAGCATAATGCGGCCGGCCGGAGGTATGTCGTCAAGGGATCGAACCCGAGTCCCGGTGGCAATCTCTCCACCAAGCGATTCAAAGTACTGCGCCATGGCGTTCGCCAGCTCCTGGATACCGCCTCGTGGAAAGGGCCATCCGGTGGCGTGTCCGGTCACCGCGAAGAGGAGGGCGAAGGCACCGGTGCCCATCTGGTCGATGGGCAACACGGAGTGGGCGGCGAAGCCTGCCATGAGCCCCCGCGCCTCCTCGGTCTTGAACAGCGTGCGGATCATGCCGGTTGCCGGCCAGGCGCCGAGGCCGGCGAAGCGTGCGAGGGCCGCCACATGGGTGGTTGGCCTGACCGGTCCCAGCAAGGCCGGCGCAATCTTGGGCCAGTCTCTCAGGAGGGGACCCATGACTCGTTCGTACCGCCGTCCGTCTCCCCCCAGTCCCGCGGCCGTCTCGGACGGCGATCCCCTAAGGATCGCGGCCCGGCCGCGATCCAGAGGATGAGCCACCGCCGCGGTTGGTCGAACCCATTGCAGGCCGAGCTGCTCGAGGGGAAGCGTGCGCATGAAGGGAGAATCGATCGCCAGAGGCGTGATGGCCGCCCCGATGTCGTGGACGAAGCCCGGCAGCGTCAGCTTGGCCGATCTGGCTGCTCCGCCGACCTCATCCTCAGCCTCGAGGAGAAGGGTCTTCCGTCCCGCCCGCGCCAGCTCGACTGCCGCTGCCAGGCCGTTGGGCCCAGCCCCAACGACCACGGCATCATAGTTAGTGGTCCTCAGCAGAAGGCGCTCGCTCCGGAGTGGCAGCTCAAGGGGCGGCCCCGCCGGCAGCGACCTGTGCCGACGGTTTGGCAAACGGCCAGTAGGGCCGTGTCCGGATCAGTAGACCGATCGCCAGCCCGGTCACGATCAGGGCGTTGACGCCGTGGAGGGCGGCGATCCATCGAGTGCCGGCTGAATCGTTGAAAAAGGGCAGCACGAACTGGATGATCATGAACACGAACAGACCGGCGCTCATGCCCAGCAGCCGGCGTGTTGGGCGTGAGGCGAGCGCCGCCAGGAGCACCAAAAGCGCCACCAGCACCATGATGGTGCCGAATGCGATGTGCGGATCCCACCCGGTCTTCATGGGCGTGATCTTCTTGTCGGCGGCATGTGCTCCTTCCATCGCTCCGTGTCCCGCCAGGTAGAACTGAATCGGGACCATGATCACAAACAACCAGATGAGGGACGCCCAGACGACTCGAAACGCTCGTAGCACTGCTCTCCTCCTTAGGGCTTGTTTGGCCGCGGTGAGTCGGATGCTGAGGGAGCCCGGTTGGACACGGCCTCAAGTGTCCCGATTTGTCGGCGGGCGGGTGCGGACACGCGCCACCTCATGAGAGCTCCCGGCTCAGCCAAATCGATACGTGCTCTGGACGCAGCGTCTCCTGCACCACAGAGGTCAGGTCCTGGGTGAGATTCGTGAGGTCCACCTCCTGGCGAAGCCGGTCGCCGAACCCCGACAGGATACGGGCGGTATCGTATCTGGCTCTGTAGAACCGCCGGTCGATGGCATCCTGTATGCGCCGTCGAAGCGGCCCGAAAAGCGCGGCGATGGCCACCGTGGAAAGAACGATGGCGGGTGCGGCGCTGCCGCGCACGAAGAGTCTGAACAGAGCTTCGAGGCCCAGAACGCCGCCCACGTAGGCAACACCCAGGGCGATGCTCAGGATTCCGTAGACCAGAGCCCGGTTGATGATGCGGTCGATATCCCAGAGGCCGCTGAGAAAGATGGCCGCCCCGACCGAGAGCGGAATGAGCGTGGTCACGATCGGCACCAGGGTGATGGTCAGCACCTCATATCCCGCGCCCGAATACCCCACGTTTGGATCAACCGAGAATGGAACAACGGCCACGCCGACGAACAGCAGTATCGAAACCACCAGGCCGGCCACCGTCCACTTGGTCTGCTGCCGCTCTCTCCAGGAGGACACCGAGCGGAAGCGATAGATCTGACTTCCCACCCCACTCATGAAGTAGACGACGAGCACCGGCCCGAGAAGCCACGGCACGAAGTTGGAAATCGCGCCCAGGGGAATGATCGCGACAGGAACGAATCGAAACCAGCTCGGGGCGAAGCTGCCGTTCGGGAAGAGCAGGTAGAACATGATCAGCGCCACGAAGGCAAGGGTTCCCATGACTTGCGAGGTCCTGCCGTTCGGAAACCAGAAGCTGATCTCGAACAGTGGGAAGAGAACCATGAAGAACGCCGATACCACGGCTCCCAGCTCTCGTGGGCGGCGCCAGACGATCAGCCCACCTAAACCGCACCAGACCACCCAGACCAGCGCCAACACGACGGCCGTATATATCCCATACACTTCCGGCTGAATGCCGTGACCGGCCAGTAGATGCGCGGTCGCCGTGTCCATCTGAAAGTTCGTGCAGCTTGATGCACGATGACATACGGACGTCAGCGGCTTCCATTGAGCCGCCACGGCAACCGCCCATGTGATGGTTACGGCGCCGGCCACTACCGCCCAGGCAGCTCTGACCGCCGGCTCGGTCCGCCGGCCAAGGAAGCGGCCGGCCGCGCCAGAGGCCGCTCGGCTTCCGGCGCTCACGATCGAACTCTCGTGGATAGCGAAACGTAACTTGGAGCGAGAGTCACGACTTTACCTCGGTGCGCACCCATAGCGACACTCGCTCGGGGTTGAGGGTCTCCTCGACCACACTCGTGAGGTCACGGCTCAAGGCATCCAGATCCACTTCACGGCGAAGCCGCTCGCCGAAGGCCGCCAGAGTGCGCGCGGCATCGTACTTGGCACGGTGGAAGTACCGGTCGATGCCCGTCTGAATCCGGCGCCGGAGCGGTCCGAAGACGGCCACGACGGTGAGCGTCGAGAGGGCAATGGCGGCGTCGGAGCCGTTTGTCGTGAACAGCTGGACCAGCTGCTCCAGAAGGATGACGCCCGCGACGTA
Source organism: Chloroflexota bacterium (assembly GCA_035653255.1). GTDB lineage: Bacteria > Chloroflexota > UBA5177 > UBA5177 > JAJPKF01 > DASRCF01. The sequence continues at coordinate 5,125 of DASRCF010000123.1, read as the reverse complement.
AAGCCCTGCCAATACCGCGGTCAGAATCGCATAACCCAGGGTGAGGCTGACGACGCGGTCGATGTCCCACAGGTGGTAGCGCAAGATGGCGATGCCGGTGCTGATGGGAATCGGAGACGCGGCGAGGGCGAGTCCGGTGCTATTGGCGAAGCTCCGGTAGATCCCGCCGGTGCCGGTCTGAGCGGCCGGCAGGAGCAGAAAGCCGACTGCCAGTGCGGCGAAGGCGACGGCGGCCGCGAGCACACCGTAGAGCGCCCACTTGGCCTGCTGGCGCTGAGCCCAGGACGATACCGTACGGAAGCGAGCGACCTGGGCAGCCACGACGGCCGCAAGCGCCGCGGCCAGGACGGCTGCCCGAGGGGCCAGGGGCAGGAAGGCCGATAGGCCGCCCGCCATAGCCAAAGGCGCCAGCCATCGAGCCCATGCCGGCGCGAACGTTCCATCGGGGAACAGGAGACAGAATAGCAGCAGAACGGCGACGCCGGTGGCGGGCAGCAGGGTCTTTAGCCAGGGCGGGGCCGACGGGATCCAGGTCGCCACCTCCAAGAGCGGGAAGGCGACGAGGAAGAATGCCGCCATGACCGCTCCTCGGTTGTCCGGCTCGCGAAGGATGATCAACCCCGCGAGTCCGTACCAGATCAGCGAGAGGAGACCGAGGACGACGACCGTCAGAGCAGCGTATGTCGTGAGACTGATGTTGTGAGCCGAAAGGGCTGAAGCCCCGGAGGCGTCGAGCCGGTACGCGGTGCAGGAGATCCGCCGGCAGACCGACCGCATTTCAAGAGACTGCGAAGCAGGTCCCACGAGCCAGAGCGCGGCTCCCAAAAGCGCGAGAAGCAGCCAGGCGGCCTGTCTCCAGCGCTGCTGCGACACGATCGGCATCACTGTTCTCGCAGCCAGAGGGACACGGACGACGGATGCAATGTCTCGTGGACGGTGGACGACAAGGCGGCCGTCAGCCGGTCGATGTCCAGCTCGTCACGCAGGTGCTCGGTGAACGAGGAGACCGTCAGGGCTGCGTCGTAGCGCGACCGATAGAAGCGCCGGTCGATGAGGGTCTGCATGCGACGCCGAAGCGGGCCGAACAACGCGGCCACGATGAGCGTCGTGAGGACGATCGCGGGGGCCGAGCCACCGACGGCCACGAACCCTATGAGCGCTTGGAATCCAATCACTCCTCCCGCGTACAGACTCACCAACAGCACCGTCAAGGCGGTGTAGGCCAGCGCCCGGCTGATGACGCGGTCGATGTCCCATAGCTGGCTGCGAAGTACGGCGATGGCGATCGACACCGGAATCACCAGTGGAAGAACGGCGATGCCGGCATTGACCAGTACTCCAACCAGGTTTCCCGAACCCATGCCTGAGCTATCACTTGGATAGGCAATCGTTCCCGCAATGAAGATGGAAACGAGCCCCAGGATGCCGGAAATCATGCCCGCGAACGCCCACTTCGAACGCTGCCGCTCGGCCCAGGAGGAGAGCCGCCGGTACCGATAGATCTGGACCCAGACGACGGTAACGGGAAGCAAGACGACCGGTATCACCCACAGCTTGCTCAGAATCCGGGTATACGGACCAGGAATAAGCATGACCACGATCATGACGGCCAGCCAGCGAGTCCATCGAGGTTTGAAGTGCCCATCGGGAAAGAGCAGGCCAAAAAGGATCAGCGCTGCAAGACCGACCGAGGCCTCGAGATCCTGTGCCCAGTTGGTGAGCGTCCCCAGCGCGAGCAGTGGAAACAGCGCCAGGAAGCAGGCGCCGACTACCGCTCCCCGATCTTGGGGCTGCCTCCAGATGATCAGTCCCGCCAGGCCGTACCATACGAGCGTCGTGCTGCCCAGAAGGATGGCAAAGCCGATCGCGTACGCGCGCAGCCCGAAGCCGTCCCGGGCCAGAATGTGCGCCGAGGCGGGATTCAGCTGGTACTGTTGACACGACGACGTGCAAGCGTGAAGCATCCCCGGCCATATCCCAACCAAGGCCGCGGTGAGGAGTGCCAAGCCCCCAAGGATGAGCACGAGACAGACTCCCTGTGCGACTCGACCAGCCCCAGGCGTCAGAGCTTCGGACGCCGTCTGTCCGGACATCACCCCTGGCTTAGCCCTCCCACACTCCTGGACACGGTGTATCGGACCATGTCAGTCATGAATCGCGCTCGCGAAGGTCTCAGGACACACACTGCTTGGCATGTGGCTGCTATCGAAGCTCCGTCTTCCCGAAGGGTCGCGTGGCCAGCCTGATAGGAGCGGCCATCATGTACATCCCCGATCGAATTCCGGCGTTGTACCAGAGGTTTCCCGCCCGCCTCCACTGCGGTCTCCGGTCGACGCACTGGCAGCTGGTGTCGACCTCGGCCTCGACGCCGAAGTGCTTCGCCAGTGAGGTCAGAGTCCACTGCCAGATCTTGTCTTCCTGCTTGTGACCGCCGAACCGCATGCCCACGGCATACAGGGGATCGTTGGCGCGCATGAGCACCTGAGCCTGGGCGACGGTGCACGTGTCGCCTCCTTCGGACTCCACACGGGCGCTGAAGGTCACCCACCCCGAGAAGGGATGGCCCTGCGTCGTCATCAGGGTGAAGGACTCGTCGTCCGCGTAGAGCACCATGACGCCCGTGGAGAGGGGCATGCCGCCGGGTAGCGAGGAGTTGATCAGCGCCGCCTCTCCGGGAGCTATGCCGGTCAGAGGTGCGTAGAACGTGTTGCCCGGCGGCCAGAATTTGGGAAAGTTCTCCTTCCAGGCGGCGATGACGTCTTTGGGCGTGGCATCGCATCCCTGCAGACGGATACGATAGGTCTTCTGCCACATCGGTCCGAAGCCCTGAAGTGGGCCTACGGCCTGCTTCCCCTCGACGTTGAGGTTGCGGGCCCCGGACGGAATAGCTGATAGTCTGGCGGCATCTGTCTGCGTCGCCCAGTAGGCGGCGTCACGCGGTGTCTTCTGCGTTTCCTTCGTGGTGCTGTCGGTCATGGTCCTCCTCCAATTGGTTCTCGGCTGTCACTCAGTACGTTGCTATCTGCCCGCCGCCCCCAGAGCCACTTCCTCGGTCTCATAGATCTTCATGGCGTCGTCGAGCTTCGTGATCTGGAAGATATGGCGGTAGTGTTCGGTCAGCCCGCAGATTGCCAGGCGCTTCTTCTGGCGGTTGGCGCGAATGAGCAGCGTAACCAGGAGGCCGATACCCGAGCTGTTCATGTACTCGAGCCCGGCGAAGTTGAGCACCACCAGGTCGGCCGGCTCAGAGGCTTGCGCGTAGGCGTCCGAGAGCGCCGGCTCGGACGAGGCGTTCAGCTCCCCCGTGATGTCGATGATGGCTCCGCCGCCAGCTGAACGGACGGCGAACGTCTGTGTCTGGTTCATCGTTTCCTCCGTTTGCATGGTGATTCCGGCTCAGACGGGGATCTCGGCGAAGCCGCCCTACCCGGCGCCCAGCGCGGCCTCGGTGACAGCTGCTTCCTCGTCTGGAAACACGGCCATGAAGTCCGCCAGCCGGGTGATGTTGAAAATCTCGACATAGTGCTCGCTGAGGCCACAGGCGCGCAGCTCGCGGCCGCTCGCTCGTGCCCGCCCGAGCAGGCTGACGATGAGGGCGATACCGGTGCTGTTCATATAGTCCACACCCGAGAAATTGAGCAGGATGGCCCGAGGCTGCGCTGCCTCGGCCTCCGCGTAGCCCTGGTTGAGCCGCGTCTCGGCGGAGCCGTTGATCTCGCCCTCCAGGTCGAGAACCGTCAGGGCCGGGAGCCGGCGAACTGTTACTTCAAGCGGCTCATTAGCCATCGGCGTCTCCTTTTCGGTGAACGATCAATTGGAGGGTGTGGCCGGCGGCATCGTCCACCACCTGCATGTCGTCCACCATGTTCTTGATCAGAAACATGCCCCAGCCGCGCGGACTCTGCATCCCGGCCAGCTTCAGCTCGAGGTCCGGCTCCTCCGTCTCGAGAGGAATCGGATCGCCTTGGTCCGTGATGCCGATTCGGACCGCTTCCGCGGAGATGTCGACTCCGATCACGACGGGGACATCGGACTGGAACTTGTTGCCGTGCTCCATGGCGTTCATGGTAGCCTCGCCCACGGCGGTCTCCAGGCGCTCGCGGGTACGAGCCGGAAGCTCGATGCACTTCAGCACCTCGCGCACCTGTTCGATCGCGGCACGCTCGTTTCCCGGCATGCTGGGGATTTCGAAGCTTCCGATCCTGTCCCAGGTCTCCCCGCCGCCCTTCGGGCCTATCTCAGGCACCATCGCATCGTTGGAATGTCCGATCCCGAGACCGTCCGGGATCGGTGTCTCGGCGCCCTCACGCCCGCCGTTCGACTCGGCTCCCTCAGCCTCTTCCAGCATGTTCGTCGCAAATGAGGTGTAGCGAGCCACGTTCTGCACGCGCTGCAGCGTGACCAGCGTGATGTCGTCTTCCTGCTCCCACTCCGGACCGGTGAAGCCGGCCAGGCTATCGAGCAGAAAATCGACCAGCTCATCGGGCGTCGAGACTGTATGTTCCGCCATGAGGTCGTGCAGACGCGGAAAGCTGAACATCTGCCGGTCTGGATTGTGAGCCTCGACCAAGCCATCACTGTAGAAGAGGATGGCATCGCCCGGCGCCAGCCGGGTCTCCAGCTCCTCGTACTCCATATCGGGCATCAGCCCGAGCGGCATGCCTCGGGCGCGTAGCTCGACCACTCCCTCCTCGGAACGCTGGTAGGGCGCATCGTGGCCGGCGTTGGCGTAGACCACCCGGCCTTCAACCGGATCGAGGATGGCGAAGAGGCAGGTGACGAACATGTTGGCCGGGATGTCGGGGCACAGCTTGTTGTTCGCCTGACGCAGCACCGCGCCGGGCTCGACCAGCGATGCCGCGGCCGCTCGAAGCACGCTTCGAGTCGTCGCCATCACCAGTGCGGCGGGAACGCCCTTGTCGGTCACGTCGCCCACGACCAGTCCGAGCCGTCCATCCTCCATCTCGATGAAGTCGTAGAAGTCGCCCCCCACGGCCCGAGCCGGCTGATAGTGGGCGGCGACGTGCCAGCCCTCGACCTGGGGAAGGGTCTTGGGCAGCAGCGTATGCTGGATGAGCCGCGCCACCTGCAGCTCCTGCTCGATGCGCTGCCGCTCCTTGGCTTC
>DASRCF010000122.1:0-4767 GCA_035653255.1 Chloroflexota bacterium | reverse complement strand
CATGCTCCGCCACTACAAGCAGTTCCGCAAGGGGTTGGGGATCGTTCGCTGGCACCACGAGACCTGGGAGGGCAACGGATATCCCGACAAGCTGGGTGGCACCGATATCCCGATAGAAGCCCGCATCGTCTCCATCTGTGACGCCTACGAGGCCATGACCGCCGACCGTCCCTATCGCAAGGCCATGAGCGCCGCGGTCGCCATGAGCCGGCTCGAGGCCGCCTCGGGGACCCAGTTTGATCCTGAGCTGGTGCCGGCCTTCAGACGGGCGGCCGAGCGCATTGGTGAACGCGTCACCGATCCCATCCCGCTTGAGCAGTCGCCGATGACCACTCGGGCCAAGCGCGTACCGGCAGCAGTCATCTACGGCCGGTCAATGAGTGCCGGACGGTCGATGGCCTCTCCGTCCTCTGCCCGGCCACGGCGCCGTCAGTCATCGTCCGGCCGCTGCCGCCCGAGCGCGGCGATAATCGACGCCGGCTCCTAAGATCTAAATCCAGCCGGCCGCGTTGAGATGCCATGCGAGGAGTTCCCGCGCGTTTCGGATTACCCGGCGGCGCGGCGCTGAAACGGTGAGCCCCGTTCCAACGTCGACCTTCGACGTTCGACCTGCCTCCCTGGCTCACTCGCCCGTTGCGAGCATCTCCGGCCCCGTGGCCTCAGGCTTCTCCTGCTGGCCGGCGCCTGCCGGCTGCTGACCTCGTGACCACGAGGCCACGGCGGCGACCAGGCAGGCCGCGATGGCAAAGCCGAAGGCGTAGTGGAGTCCCGAGTGAAAGGGACTGGAAATCAGCCTGGGGAAGAAGCTGCGCCCGGTGATGGTGACGATGTCGGCGTGGGGGAGATGCCGCAGCACGGCCGGACCCAGGAGCTGCTGGATCGGGTTGTAGCCGAGGAAGGCGGCGAAGAGGATGGAGACGGGAGGAAGGTGGGCCACGCGCGTGGCCACGGAGGCGGTCACGCCGTGGGCCACCAGTCCATGCAGCATGGTGGCGGGGAGAACGGCCGAGAGGCCGGCGATCATCAGCGTGAAGAAGATGCCGATGGAAAGAACCTGAGCGGAGTTTTGGAAGGTGGTGTTCATCCCACTGCCGGCGCCGCGGTCCGCGGCCGGCAGGCTGTTCATGACGCCGGCACGGTTGGGCGAGGCGAAGGCGCCCATCGACAAGCCGTTCATAAGCAGGATGCCCGCGAATGCAGGATAGGCGAAGTTGATGGGAATGAGCTGCAGGAGGACGAAGCTGGCGGCGGCGCCGATCATCCCGCCGGTGGCGAAGGGTCTCGGCCCGAAGCGGTCGGACAGGAAGCCCGAGATGGGTCCCGCCAGCAAGAAGCCGAACGTCAGCGGCAGCATGTATATGCCGGCCCACAGTGGAGTTGCCGTAAAGCTGTAGCCATGCTCGGGCAGCCAGATGCCCTGGAGCCAGATGATGAGCATGAACATCAGTCCGCCGCGGGCGACGGCGGAGAGAAAGCTGGAGAGCACGCCAAAGGTGAAAGCCCGTATCCGAAACAGGGGCAGCCGGAACATGGGCTCTTCCGCGCGAGACTCGATCATGGCGAAGAGTGCCAGGGACAGCGCGCCGCCGCCCAGGCATGCGATCACGAATGGATTGGCCCACCCCATGTCGCTTCCACCGTAGGGTTGGATCCCGTAAGTGATGCCGACCATGATGAGAGTCAGCCCAACGGCAAAGGATATGTTGCCCAGCCAGTCGATCCGAGCGCGCCGGTGCACGCCCAGCTCGCGCAGGTTGAGGTATGCCCATACCGTTCCGAAGAGACCGAAGGGCACCGAAACCAGGAACACCAGCCGCCAGTTGATGGGCGCCAGCACGCCACCCAGGATCAGGCCGATGAACATCCCGCTGATGCCGGCCACGTTGTTGATGCCCAGGGCCATGCCTCGTTGGTTGGCCGGGAACGCATCGGTCAGAATGGCGGCCGAGTTGGCGACCAGAAAGGCCGAGCCCACGCCCTGCGCCACCCGCCACAGGATCAGCCAGGTGGCGCCGGGTCTCCCCGTCATCCAGTCGACGGTAAGCAGCAGCGACGAGGAGGTGTAGATGACGAAGCCTAGGTTGTACATCCGCACGCGACCGAAGATATCGCCCAAACGACCGAGGCTGACCACGAGAACGCTCGAGACCACCAGGAAGCTGAGGATCATCCAGAGCAGGTAGAAGCTGTTGGCGGGGATCAACGGATCGAGCCTGATGCCGCGAAAGATATCGGGCATGGCGATCAGCATGATCGAGGCGTCGATGGTGGCCAACAGGATGCCGACGGTGGTGTTCGAGAGGGCCACCCACTTGTAGTGTGGACCGGGACGCGAGTTCTTGCCGGGCATACCCTTGATTGTCGCGTGGGAGCTTGGGGTTTCGGGACTCGAGTCGGAGGCGATCCCGCCGGAAGCGCCCTTAGTGGACGGCAGACGGCGCGTTCTTTGAGTTCGGATCTTTCGGTTTGCGTCTTCGGGAAGAGCTTTCTCCGGCGCGTCGCCGGCCCTTGCATCGCAGAGTCACATTCGTTCCCTCGCTGAGCTCGATATACGCGTCGACGAGGGCGCCGAGAACCTCAAGCGATGGCGCAAGGAGGACGAAGAGTAGAGGGGTTTAGAGTTTGGAGTTTAGAGTTTCAGGTTGGAAAGGCCCTCGCTGCATCGCGTGTGTCGCTCACGCCCTCGCGTAGGGGCCTGCGAGCTGAGGAGCACGCCCGGTGAAGAGCGCGCGGTGCCTTTCGGACGCGGATCAGCGCGGGCGGCCTCCTTCGTCGGCAGCCCCTACAGGCCGTCGTCAGCCACCAGACATTAGTGTCGGAACGTCGACGCTGACCGCCGAACGCCGGTGGGGTGTTCGGCTTGAACATTGGACGTTGAACGACCGAACGCCACCGGTGGACGTTCGGCGCCGAACATTGAACATTTGAACGAGACCCGGCTACCGGTCGCGTTCGGCTCCCTGCAGGACCGCTTGGGCGGCTGCCAACCGGGCCACCGGCACCCGGAACGGCGAGCAGCTGACGTAGTTGAGACCGATCTGGTTGCAGAACTCCACCGACGAGGGGTCGCCGCCGTGCTCGCCGCAGATTCCGATCTCGAGATCGGGCCGCGTGGCTCTGCCGTCGCGGACCGCCATCTCCATCAGCTTGCCCACGCCCTCCCGGTCGAGCTCCTGAAACGGATTGACCGGCAGGATCTTGCTCTCGACGTAGCGCAGTAGAAACTTGCCCTCGGCGTCGTCGCGCGAGTACCCGTAGGTGGTCTGGGTCAGGTCGTTGGTGCCGAAGCTGAAGAACTGGGCATCTTCGGCGATCTTGCCTGCCGTGAGCGCAGCACGGGGTATCTCGATCATGGTGCCGATCTTGTACTCGACCGGATCCGCCCCCGTCTCCCGGGCGCCCAGCACGGCGTCGATGGCCGCCTGGATCCGCGCTCTGGCGACCGACATCTCGGCTGCCGTTCCCACCAGCGGTACCATGATCTCCGGGCGGACGTGAACGCCCTCGTCGGTCAGCTCGACCGCGGCCGTCATGATGGCCCGAACCTGCATGTCGATGATCTGCGGATAGAGGATGCCCAGCCGGATTCCTCTGAGTCCCAGCATCGGATTCTGCTCGTGCATGCGCTGCACCGCCGCCAGCAGCTCCTCCTTCTGTGAAAGCTCCGGCCCGGTCTCGCCCCTTGTCTTGAGTACCGTCACCTCGACCAGAAGCTCCTCGAGAGAGGGCAGAAATTCGTGCAGGGGCGGATCGATGAGCCTGATGACGACCGGAAGCTCGCGCATGGCCGACAGGATGCCCTTGAAGTCGTGTTTCTGTACCTGCTCCAACGTGGCCAGGGCTTCGAGGTAGGTGCGAACGGCCTCGGACTGGTTGGCCGCCAGCCTGGCCTCCTCGATCCGTTTCTGGTCGGCCCCCGCCAGCTCCAGCGCCGAGACGCGGTCAAGGAATCTGGTGGCCTCATCGGCCGACAGGATCATGCGCTGCACCACCGGCAGGCGCTCGGTCTCGAAGAACATGTGCTCGGTACGGCAGAGGCCGATGCCCTGAGCACCGTACTCCCGCGAGCGAGTGGCGTCGTGCGGATAGTCGGCGTTGGCCCATACCTGGAGCCGTCGCACTCCGTCCGCCCACTCCAGCACCTGCCGCAGGTCGGTCTCGTGACCGAAATTAGGCTCGACGGTGGCGATCTTGCCGACGAAAACCTCCCCGGTCGATCCGTCCAGTGAGATGAAGTCGCCCTCCCTGATGACCTCATCGGATCCCTCGGAAGTCATGCTCCGCCTGTCTAGGTCGATCCGCAGGCTCTCAGTCCCAGCCACGCAGGGCTTGCCCATGCCCCGGGCGACGACGGCCGCGTGGCTGGTCGCTCCGCCCCGAGCAGTCAGTATGCCCCGGGACTCGATCATTCCATGGACGTCGTCCGGCGACGTCTCCGGCCGCACGAGCACGACGGGCTCACTCTTTCCCAGCTCGGCCGCGCGGTCGGCGTCGAACACTGCCTTGCCGGTAGCGGCCCCGGGTGAGGCGTTGAGGCCCTTGGCCAGCAGCCGCCCCGTCCGAATGGCCTCATCCTTGGCCCTGGAGTCGAAGCGCGGCAATAGGAGCTGGACGACGTGATTCGGCTCGACTCGCAGTACCGCGGTGGAGGAGTCGATCAGCCCCTCCCGGACCATGTCGCAGGCGATCTTCACTGCCGCCGCTGCCGTGCGCTTGCCCGAGCGCGTCTGTAGCATGTAGAGCTTGCCGCGCTCGATGGTGAACTCG
>DASRCF010000121.1:0-2880 GCA_035653255.1 Chloroflexota bacterium | reverse complement strand
GGAAAGTCTTCCCGAATCGGGCCGAGCCTGGACGGACGATATTGTCCCACGACGAAGAGGCTCGTCGGGAACTGCGTAGCGGCGGCCGCACTGGGGTAGAGTCTCTGCCCCGCGCGTCCTACAGCCGAGCCGCAGGGGGATCCTTTCTCGCGGGATCGGGGGCGACCACGGCCCCGCTTGCCGTACGCCGCCGGTTCGGGTAGACTTTGGTTGATACGACGAGGGGTGGCGCAGTCCGGTAGCGCACAGCGTTCGGGACGCTGGGGTCGCAGGTTCAAATCCTGTCCCCTCGACCAGCCTTTCCTGCTGCCGCCGGCGCCGTCGGTAGAGGGGCCGTGGTATACTGCCCCAGGCCCGAGACGTCTCGGGCCATTTTTGTGTGCCCGAGAGGCGGGCAGGAATTCACACGCGCTCCGACGGTTCACGCGTTGCCGATACACCGGTTCGTGTACCGACTGAAGAGCGCGGCGGAAAAAACATACGGAGGAATCACGTGCCAGTCGTATCGATGAAGCAGCTGCTCGAGGCCGGCGTCCATTTCGGACATCAGACCCGGCGCTGGAACCCCAAGATGAAGCGCTACATCTTCACGGAGCGCAACGGTATCCACATCATCGACCTACAGAAGACGGTCGAGGGTTTGGAGCAGGCGTTCGACTATGCCCGCGACCTGGCGGCCACCGGAGAGAAGATGCTCTTCGTGGGCACCAAGAAGCAGGCCCAAGAGGCCGTGCGCGACGAGGCCCAGCGGGCGGGGCAGTACTACGTGAACCAGCGCTGGCTGGGCGGCCTCCTGACCAACTTCAAGACCATCCAGGAACGGCTCCGGCGGCTCGACGAGCTGGAGCGCCTCAAGGAAAGCGGAGACATGGACCTCCGTCCGAAGAAGGAACAGCTACGCCTACAAGACGAGATGGCGAAGCTCAACCGGCTTCTCGGCGGCATTCGGACCATGCGCCGGCTGCCGGCTGCCTTGTTCATCGTCGACTGCTCGAAGGAGCACCTGGCGGTGCATGAGGCCAAGCGGCTCGGCATTCCCATGGTCGCTCTGGTCGACACCAACGCCGACCCCGATCCTATCTCCTATCCGATCCCGGCCAATGACGACGCGATTCGCGCCGTACGCCTGCTGGCCGGCAAGATCGCGGACGCCGCTATCGAGGGACAGCAGATGCGCGAGTCAATGCTGGCCGAGCGGGCCGCCGAAGAGGCCGAGCTGGCCGAAGAGACGGCGGAAGATGAAACCTACGCCGACACCGGTATCGTGGCCTCCTACGCTCCGGACGAAGAGGAGGCTGAGCCGTCGGTCATGGACCTCGCCGACACACCGATCGCGTTCACGGAAGCGGAAACAGCTCCCACGAGCCAGGCCGAGCCTGACCTCACCACGCTGGCGGAGGAGGCAGTCGAGGAATCGTCGGCGCCGGAGTCCGTCGAGGAGCCGGCGGTCGAACAGCCGCCGGTGGAAGACCTGTCGCCGGCCACGGATGAGGCGATCGAGATGGAGCGCGAGCTGCAACCCGATCCCGCCGAACAGGGCGCCGAGGCGCCGGCAGCCACAGAGGTGGAAGCGGCCGAACCGGCGGTACCAAAGCGCCGGGCAACGCGGTCACGAAAGGCGGCCGAAGCTGAGACCGAGGCGAGCGCCGAGGCCCCCGCCTCAGAGGAGACAAAGGACGTGGACTCGAGTGCATCAGCCGAGGCAGACGAAGAACCGACCGTAGAGGCGGAAGTCAATACAGAAGAGCAACCAGAGGAGGCTTGAGTCCCTCCTTTACATAATCAGGAGGCCTACTATGAGCACCACATCGCTGAATATCGAGGACATCAAATGGCTGCGGGAGCAGACCGGGGCGGGCGTCATGGAGGCCAAGGATGCCCTGGCGCGAGCTGAGGGCGATCGCGAGCGCGCCATGCGCATACTCGAGCAAACCGGACGCGCGCATGCAGAGAAGAAGGCGGGACGGGCGACAGCCAACGGCACCGTCACTTCCTACATCCACCACGGGGCGCAGATTGGCGTCCTTGTAGAGCTTGACTGCGAGACCGACTTCACCGGTCGCTCGGAGCAGTTCCGCGAGCTGGCGCACCACATCGCACTCCAGATCGCCGCGCACGCGCCTCGCTACACCAGCGAGGAGGAGATTCCCGAGGCCGAGAAGGCCGAGGTGATGGCCACGCTCGAGGAGGAGGCGCGCAAGAACAACGCCGGCAAGCCGGAGCAGGTGCTGCAGAAGATCGCGGAGGGCCAGTACCGGAAGTGGAAGGAAGCGAACCTCCTGCTCGAGCAGGCGTTCGTACGTGACCAGAACAAGACCATACAGCAGCTGATCAACGATCTGGTGCTGCAGGTCAAGGAGAACATCGTCATCCGGCGTTGGGCCCGGTTCCAGGTGGGAGTCTAGCCCGTGGGTGCGGATGGCCCCCAGCCATCCCTCCATTTCCGCCGTATTCTCCTAAAGCTGAGCGGCGAAGCCCTGATGGGGGATCAGGGCTTCGGCCTCGCTCCCGCCGTCGTGCGCGACATCGCCGCCGAGGTCGCCTCCATTCATGAGCGAGGCACCGAGGTGGCGATCGTTGTCGGTGGCGGCAACCTCTTTCGGGGCCGGGATGCGGAAGAGCTGGGAATCGACCGCGCCACCGCGGACTACATGGGCATGTTGGGAACGGTCATGAATGGACTGGCCCTGCAAGACGCCCTCGAGAAGCTCGGGGTCGACACCAGAGTCCAGACCGCCATCGGCATGAATGAGGTGGCGGAGCCCTTCATCCGCCGGCGAGCCGAGCGTCACCTGGAGCTTGGGCGCGTGGTTCTCCTGGTGGCAGGGACGGGCAATCCGTACTTTACCACCGACACCGCGGCCGCGCTTCGTGCAATCG
>DASRCF010000120.1:0-5992 GCA_035653255.1 Chloroflexota bacterium | reverse complement strand
GTAACGTACATCATCGGCACGATCCTCTTGGCGGGGATCGACTTCGCGGTCGAGCATCATGCCGGCTTCTGGCTTGGCCCGGTGTCGTATCTGTTCTTGACCGTGGGAACGTTTGCGGGTGCGAAGCTGATCCTCATACCTCGTTGGGGCAGCTGGGCTTCGATCGGCTTCAGGGCACCACGACCGTGGGAGAAGCAGGACAGGAGCGTTGCGGTCGTCGGCGCGATCGTTACGGTCCTGGTCGGGGTTATCGGACTCAGCGCCGTCCATGCCCTCGAGCCCAAGCACGGCTCTTCCACCGGAGTCGTCGCCGGGATGATGGCCGTCGGTGCGCTCAGCGCACTCCTCGCCGGCCTCATTCTTATGGGCCTCAATCGACAGTCAGCTTGGACCAAGGTGCTGGTGATGCCGCCATTGGCGTACAGCGCCTTTCTTATCGGAGCTGCCATCATCACAGCCCTCCTGCAGGCCATATCCAACTTCCACGTCAAGGGAAACGCCAAGCAGCTGCTCCCGCCGCATCAGTCTCATTTGACCGTGGGTCAGTTCGTCGCCCTTCTCGTTCTGGCCGCAGTCCTCGCTCCAGTAACGGAGGAGACGCTCTTTCGGGGCGTCCTCTACCAGGCCCTGCGACGCAACCTGAGTGCTCGGATGGGCTTCGTCCCAGCGGTCGCCCTGGCCGCCCTGGGCAGCGGCACTCTCTTTGGTCTGGCGCACCTGTTGGGAGGCTCGGGTGAGCTCAATACGCTCCCGATTCTGATCTACCTGGGCGTGGTCCTGGCTGTGGGATTCCAGTACACCGACACGCTGGCCGGATCGATGCTGATTCACTCCTCCGTCAATGCGCTGGCCGTGATCGCCCTCTTCGTGCATTGAGGATCGGCGTCGTGGCCGACACCCACGTGCCCCAATACGTCCTGCCCGAGCCGTTGCTCGACCAGCTGCAGGGGTGCGACCTGATCCTCCATGCCGGCGACCTCTGTACGCTGGGCATCATACGAGAGCTGGAGCGGATCGCGCCCGTGGTTGCGGTACATGGAAACTGTGACGATGAATCGGTGCTGTCGGAGCTTCCGGAAGAGCGCCGAATCGACTGCGAAGGTATCCCGCTGTTGCTGCTGCACGGCCACCGGGGGCGTACAGCAGTGGTCGCGGCTCGGACGGCGGCCGGCAGGTCGGGAGTGCGATGCATTGTCTTTGGCCACAGCCATATGGCCCATAACGAATGGTTCAATGATGTACTACTATTCAATCCGGGCTCACCAACCTGGAGCCGCTTCAACCACGGGCGGTCATTTGGATTGATCACGATCTATGGGCAGTTGAATGCCACCATCGTTCCTCTCGGCGACACCTAGCTGAAGGAGAGAGAACAATCCCGGATTCCCACGGTGGACAGGACCGAGATTCGCAGGGAGATGAATAGAACACTACATTCCAGAAGAATGCGGGTCAAGGCGCTGGCCGTTGGGGCGGTCCTCATCGTCTGTCTGGCGCAGCTTGCCTCGACGGCGGCAGCATCTTCGACACCTAGCCCCGTGAGGACGGCCACTTCCCCACCTGCGCCCACGACACGGCCAACTGGTGTGGTCATGCCGATCATCCGGACTCGCACCCCCACGCCGACACCGACCACCGTCGTCACGCCCACGCCAACTGTCACGCCCACTCCAACTGTCACTCCCACGCCGACGCCTAGCCCAACTCCGACCACGCCAGTGCCCACTCCGACCAGAGTGGTCACCCCGACGGTGGTTCCCACTCACCCGCCGCAACATCACCACCACCACCACCACCACCACCACAAGCCCGGGACCTCCGGAAGCGGTACAGCGACGACGGGGACGCATAATCCTGGGCACCATCACCATGCGCCATCGGGACAATCGTCGTCCTCCGGATCATCTTCCGGCGGCAGTGCGCCCACCCCGCCCTCCGTGAACTTGCCCACGATCGCCCAGCTCCAAGCGGAGGGCCGTCTTCCTGGAAGCAGCTCCATACCCCCCGCGGTCAAGCGGTGGGCATACCTCATCCTTCCCGCGGCCCACAAGTACGATATCCCGGCGGCCATGATCGCCGCGGTGATGACCGTCGAGTCGGAGGGTGACCCCCTGGCCTGGTCTTCCGCCGATGCCCGCGGGTTGATGCAGATACTTCACGGCCCCTGGGATCCGGCTGCCAACATCAATCTCGGGGCGTCGATGCTGGCCGGATACTATCAGGAGTTCGGGAGCTGGAAGTTGGCACTGGCAGCCTACAATGCCGGGCCAGGCGCGGTGATGAGCTACGGGGGGGTTCCGCCGTTTCAGGAGACCCAGGACTACGTCGTCCTGGTGCGGTATCTCTACCGGGAGTATTCACACCACCGCCTCTCCGCCGGCGATCGAAGCGCGTTCAGCCGCAGCCTGAGCAGCTTCAAACGGCTGCACCACGTCCGGCACCTCAAGGCCGGAAGCAATCACCGGCATCCGCAACACGGAGGGTGGGGCCAGCTCGGCGCTCCAGGGCAGGTCGCGATTCCCGACGGCTGTGACCCCTCGACCGGGTGCCGCAAGCCCCCGGCTCTCTTGCCGCCGCCCCCCGTAGCGGATCCGCTCTGGCCACTCGGCGGCTCCATCGATCCCCTGGGCGTGGTTTCGCCCGGACCATAGACCCGACCGGCGCCCGCGCCACCATGACCCGCTGTCGGGGCTGGTGATTGCCGCTCGATCTCTCCAGAGTGTGGCCCGATAGTCGGTTGAGTGGCGAGGCTCACAGCCGCCCGACGGTGCCGTTCCGGAACGCAAGCCTCTCAGGGTTGATGATGGAGAGACACCTCCATGGAGAACGGCCCGAAGGACAACGAATGACCGCTTACCCGGCGTCGATGACGGCACCTGACACGCGTGCACGGCGTGCCGCCGTGGCCGAGCGGCTTAGCGCGGAGGGGCTCGACGCGCTCGTTGCGACGCCCGGGGCCGATATGGCCTACCTGCTCGATCATTGGGCCCACCCGTCCGAGCGGCCTCAGCTCCTGATCATCTCTCGGACCGGACGGTCGGCGATCGTCCTGGCCGGGTTCGAGGCGCGGGCCCTTCCCGCCCTCGACGACGACGTTGCCGTCTTGACTTATTCGGAGACCACGGACCCATACGACCTCGCCGTCTCTCAAACGGGCCTTGGGACGGCGGGGAGGATCGCCGTGAGCGATCCGATGTGGTCGCGGATTCTCCTGTACCTGATGGAGAGATTGCCGCGGGCCACCTTTACAGCAGCTTCTGCGCTGCTCGCGGCATTGCGAATGCGGAAGGATGAGGCGGAGCTGGCCCGTTTGCGAGAGGCTGCCGTGCGGGCGGACAGCGTCTGGCCGATACTGTTTCAGTCGCCGCTCGCCGGCCGGACCGAGTCCGAAGTGGCCTCGGGGCTGCGCCGGCTGCTGGAAGATGCCGGCCTGCGACAGACATCCGCCATCGTCGCCGGCGGCCCCAACGGAGCCTCGCCGCATCATCGACCCGGAGAGCGAGTCATCCAGTCGGGCGAGATGGTGGTGCTGGATTACGGGGGCACGTTCAACGGCTACTGGGCCGACATCACCCGCACGGTGGCCGTCGGCAAGCCCTCGGCGGAAATGGCCCTGGTTCACGAGACGGTGAGCCGGGCCCAACAGGCGGGATACGAGGCGGTGGCGGCCGGCCGGAGCTGTGAATCGGTCGACGGTGCCGCCCGCTCGGTAGTCCAAGATGCGGGTTTCGGCGACACCTTCATCCACCGAACTGGCCACGGCATCGGTCTGGACGGGCACGAGGAGCCGTATATCGTGGCCGGCAACAACATGCGTCTTGAGCCGGCCATGACCTTCAGCGTGGAGCCCGGCATCTACCTCGCTGGGAAGTTCGGGGTCAGGATCGAGGACATTGTTGTGGTGACTGCCGCTGGCGCCGAGCGCCTCAATCAGCTTCCTCGTGCTCTTCAGTTTGTAGAGTAACCAGCTGCCGAGGCTGCGCGCCCTTTATCCATAGGATGGCCTGCGACCTTCGATCTGAACGTAGCCCTGAACGTTATGTTCAACTGTTCCCGGCTTGGCCCGCATTTATTCGTGAGAATCAGGGCTGCCTGGTATAATCCGGTATCGACTCTGGGTGGGAAAATTTCCGCCCGAAGGCGCGCTTCCCTAGGTAGGCGCAAGGAGCTTCATGGAAGACATTCCGGGAAACCAGTGGGCGGGCGAGATCGGCTCAACCGAGGATCCGCCCGAAGATATGCAGAGTCTCATGGAGGCTCAAGAAGCCGGTTTCCGCTCCCTGCATCGCGGCCAGACCACGAAGGGAACGGTGGTGAGCATCGCAGACGACGCGGTGCTCGTCGACGTGGGGCTCAAGTCCGAGGGCATCATCCGCCGCGAAGAGCTGGTCGAGAACGGCGACGATCTGCCGGACCTTCACCTGGGTCAGGAGGTCTTTGTTCAGGTCCTCCAACCGGACAGCCCGAGTGGGCCGATTCTCTCGCTGCGGCGGGCCCGGCGCGAGCAGACCTGGGTCGATGCCCAGGAGCTGGCGCAAACCGGTGGAATGGTGGAAGGTCCCGTCGTCGAGTTCAACCGGGGCGGAGCCGTTCTAGAGATTCGAGGGGTGCGTGGTTTCGTGCCGCTCTCCCAGCTGGTGAGCCTGCCCCCGGCGGGGCAGGGCGAGGGCGAGGACACCGAGCGAAGGCTCAGTGAGCTGATCGGCCGGCGGCTTCGGGTCAAAGTGCTGGAAGCCAACCGCCAGCAGAACCGGCTCATCCTGTCCGAGCGCGCGGCCGTGCAGGAGGAGCGCGCGAAACGCCGGGCGGCTCTCTTGGAGGAGATTCGAGTGGGTGATGTGCGGCGAGGCGTCGTTCGCAACGTCACCAATTTCGGGGCCTTCGTCGATCTCGGGGGCGCCGACGGCCTGGTCCACGTCTCTGAGATATCGTACGAGCGGGTGACGGACCCGCGGTCCGTGCTTCAGCCTGGGCAGGAAGTGGACGTCTACGTCCTGGATGTCCGTCCTGAGGACCAGAAGATCAGCCTGAGCCTGAAGCGGGCCGTGGCTGACCCTTGGGACTCCATCGATATGCGCTATCAGCCGGGGGAGAATGTCCAGGCGACCATCGTGCGCCTGGCGAAGTTCGGAGCGTTCGCGCAGGTCGAACCGGGTGTGGAGGGGCTGATCCACGTCAGCGAGCTTGCCGATGTCGCGCCTCGCGACCCCGGCCAGGTGTTGCACGAGGGGCAGGTGGTAGAGGCCAAGATCATCCACATGGACAAGGCGCGGCGACGGCTGGGTCTCAGCATAAGACAGGCACAACCGACCGTCCAAGAGATGACCGCCGAAGAGTGGTCCGCGGCTCAGGACCGCGAGTTGACGCCGGTGGCTACCGCCTTTGACGCTCTGGCCGGGTTGAATGAGTCCCTCGCCGCCGAGGATCTCACCGACGAGAGCCTGCCTGCGGATCGGCTGGAGACCGCCGACGACAGGCTGGATGCCGTGGACGAGGCGCCGGATCTACAAGAACAGGAGCTTCAGGGCCCGGCGGAAGCCGAGGCCACATACGGCGAGCCGGCCGAGACCACCCTTGAGGCTCCGGATGAGTCAGACGTGGCGCAAGCGACGTCATCGGTGGCTGAGGCCGACGGCCCAAGCCTTGAGATGGGTGCAAGCCCTTCGACCCAGTTGGCTGAGGAAGTAGCCGGCGCCCGGGATGCACCAACAGGCGAAGCCGTACAGGCTTCAGAGACCGACAACGTCGCCGAGGCTGAGGTCAAGGTCGTGGACGACAACGAGAGCCTCGGAGCCGAGACCGCTTCTGGTCCTGTTGCTCAGATGGAAGACGAAGTGAAAGATGAGGCGGGTGACATCTCCGACAGTGGTACCCACGTGGAAGCGGGGCCAACTTCATCGATGGACGAGCCGATCGAAGATGAGGCTGAAGAAGCTCAGCCGGTTTCAGACACGGTGTGACGAGGAGGCACGGCTAGACCTGACCTCCCTGT
>DASRCF010000119.1:0-9025 GCA_035653255.1 Chloroflexota bacterium | reverse complement strand
TGGGCGCGAGCCTACATGGCCAGCCCAAACGACGGAACCGATACACTCAACCTCTACGATGTCAGTGGGCTGGCACACTTCGAGCTTGGAACGGCGCTCCGCCGCATTCGTCGGCATGGTCCCCTAGCGACGGATACAGGTAGGCTGGTCTCTGATCTCGGCCGTCAGCTACGAACGGCCCTCGGTACAGGCTCGCGAGATCCGTTCGGACTTGGCGTGGGATATAACTCCGGAGTCGATCTGACTCCACACGCGCTCGGACTGGCCCTCGAGAGCCGCTTCTACGATCAGATGACACACAGCCGCCGGTATCTCGGTTTCGGGCTCCGCCAGCTCGATTGGGCCGTGGGCGAGAACGCTTGGGGAGCCTCCTTCGTGACGGGAGATGGAGACGTGTTCCCGCACTGCCTTCACCATCAAGTGGCCAATCTGGCGGGCTCACTGAACGGCCGCGGCCGCATCCTTCAGGGCGCGGTAGTCGACGGGCCGAATGCTCAGGATGCGTTCACGGGAATCGGGCTGATGCCTGGAATGAGGTCATGCTCATACTCGGGCCGAACCAACTACGCTCAGTTCGACGGCCACGGAGTTCGCTTTGTCGACAACGTAGCCGACTGGCCGAGCACGGAGCCTGCAGACGATTACACGGCTCCGACGGTCCTCCTCTTTGCGGAGCTCTCTCGGGGGCGCGTTCCCTAGGGGTTCGACCGGCTCAACGTGCATAGCTGGTTTGCACTACGGCGGCGCGCATCTGCGGGTCCGGCCCGATCGGCCCGATGGCATGCGGGATTTAGAGACGGAGTCGACCGACCTCAGCCCTCCACCGCGGTCGCAGAATGAATTCAGCCCCTCCGAACACGTCGCCTGTATCCCAACTCTTTCGCTTGCCCTTGCATCCGTCGCCGACCGGCAATTGGGTAACAAGACGCGCGATCATCGTGGCCTTCGTATAGCTGCCACCTTTCGCCGGCCGGCGGCGACCTCGAACTGCCTCGCTTCAGCCGGTGCTTTGCGGCAGGCTAGCTGTAGCCGAGGCAGTTGTCGCTGACAGCTTGGTCATCTGCGGCTGTTGAGCCACAGAGCACCGAGGATGATTAGGCCGGCGCACCCGGCAAACACGGCCACAGCGACTATGAATCCGGACACGCTTGCCAAGCGGCAGCTCCCGAACCGACATTCGCCCTTCTCGCCTCAGATTACTCCCGACCTGGAGCTGCCACCTCCTCGGCGACCCTCGGCGGATATCCCGGCTGCACTACAGTGCTACCTGCCGGCCACACACGCACAAGTCAGCACTGGAACTCGAACCTCCCAACGCAAAACTCGAAACTTCCTCTACGGGCAGGGGTTCTCGATCACATGCCGGAATGACTGGTACTGGATCTGAGTTTTTCCGTGTGGGAGCAGGTAAACATCGGGGTAAACCTTGCCGTACTGACCGTTACCCCCGTAACTATTACCGCCAGGTAGCGTGTTGCCAAGCGCCCATTGGCATCCAGTTCCTGCCCTCTTAACTGTGGAGAAGAACGGATAGAACGGAGCCAGGCCGCCGTCGTCGGTCGGCGGCAGATGGGTGCAGCCCCTTCCCGTCATGATGTTACACTGCTTTTCCGGGGGATAGAACTCGCTTTCGATAGCCGGGAGGTCGGTGTCGAAGGCGATCTTCCCATAGCTCCCGGTATACCCACTCCCGAAGCGCCCGCTTGAAAAGAGGATGGGCTCCGGATGCAGGTTGGTGTTGCCGTCCGGCCAGTCGCGCACGTATGAGGCGCCGTCATAGCCGGGAACGTTTCCACCTTCGCAGCCCCCGACTCGGACCAGCGTACTGATCGAGCCGGGAAAACAGAAGGTGTCGTCCTGATCACTAGCGGCATTGCCGCCGATTCCCTCGAAGGCGTCACTGGGGCAGTTACCGCCAGGCTGGATCGCGGTGCCGCTGATGCTTCCCCGGCACCAGTCGAAGTGGCCGATCTCGTCCACGAACTCGACATTATCCTGCGTGGCTCCCCACGGGAGTATGGTTCTCGCCGAGGCCGTACTGTACATCGGATGAAAGTCGTAGGGAATAGGAGCGCACTCTACTGAAGGATCAGTGGCGTACTTCACCTGAGCGAAGCCGTTCTGCTTGCTCGCCGTCATGAAGCCACTACGATGAGTCGTCTCGTCGACGACGAGTATGCGGAGCCCCCTGCGCGTGTCGTGCATTCGCAGCAGAATCCGGTCGCCGGAGTTCATGAACAGGTCGCGTGAGGGGTCCGGAGTATAGGTGGCGGCTGTGGACTGAATTGGGTTGGCCGGAGCTTGCGCCTTGCCGTCTTTGGTGATGAAGGCGAAGTTCACATACTCCGCACCGATCGCATCGGCGCAGGAACTGTCGAGCAGAGTGTTATGGACTGGGTCCATGGCTAAGCTATCGACGTTGAGGGCGGCGCACCACTGGCGGGCTGAGCAGCTGGTCCCATAGGGAAGCGGTACCCAGCCAGGCGGGTAGAACTGCATCTCCATGTACGCCGCTCCCGGATGCCTCACCTGAGGAGTCACGTTGGCGTTGCTGTCCGGCCGGCACGAATGCATCTGCTCGGGATAGCTCTGGGAGTCGCATAGGATCATCCCGAACCAGAACGCGGGCCCGTTCTCGAAGGTGTAGCTGCGACCGGACGCAGGTGACGGCGAGGGGTCTCGGGGCAGAGTGAAGGTGAACTCCACGTGATTACCCGAGCCGGGCTTGTTGGAGAGAAAAGCGATGCCGGGCTCATCATGACCCACGTACTGCTTCCCCCAGACCCTCCGTTGGAAGGCCAGCTCGTGACAAAAGACATTCGGCCGGGAGCAGCTATGGAGACCGGGATGTCCCGAGGGCCAGGCATACGTCGCGCTTGTGCCCGTCAAAGCCGCGAGGGCGATGAAGGCCAGACAGGAGAGAACAGCGGCAGGAATCCTGAGATTCATGAGCACGACTCCAATCGAAGGGATCTGACGCCATACCGTGTATTCGCCGACCAGGAGATGGGATGGACTGAAGCCATTGTCATCCCTCCTCAGCCTGCCGGACAGGGATTGTTCGGGAGGGTGCGGCTGAAATTATCGAACTCATGAACCAGCCCTCCACCGGGATTCAGGTAGACCTGGGGCAGCAAAGGGCCATACTGGCTGTTCCTACCGTAGTCGTTCCGTGTGAACCCTGGAATATCGTTGCCCAGCGACCACATGCAATGACCCTGCACACTGCCACTGCTGTAGAAGGGGTAGAACGCCGCCTGGGCCTCATCGTCGGTCGTGGGAAGCAACGAGCAGCCGGCGCCCGTCAGGAAGTTGCAGTAAGGATAGGGCTCGACGGCGGGGAGGTCGGTTTGAAACCCGACCTGCTGGTAGTTGGTGTTGTATTTGCCGCCACTCAGCGGGCTCGAGAAATAGGTCGGACCGGCATGATTGGGATTACCATCCGGCCAGAGCTTCTGATAGCTCGGCCCGTCAAAGCCCGGGTCATTTGCCCCGAGGCAGCCTCCGAAGGGCGTCAATTGCGACCCCGTCGGCCCCTCAAGCGAGGCCGGCAGAGCAAGGGTCTTCGGACCAAAGTATCCTTGACCGAAGCAGCCGTAGTCGTCGACGTCCGAATAGCTGTAGTCACTCCCCTGGCCCTCCAAAAAGTCGCCGGGGCAGGCGCCGCCGGGAGAGATCGTTTCGAGGGCGCTGAACAGTACCGGGTAACACAGGTCCAAGTGGCCAATCTCGCCGGAAAAGGCGACGTTGTAGGTGTGGGCGGCCCAAGGGACGGTGGTGTTGGGGGTAGAGGTCGAGTACATCGGGTGGAAGTTGTATGGGACCAGCTTGCACTCGACGCTTGGGTCGGGCGCAAAGGTTATCTGCCCGAATCCGTTTCTCTTGCTGGCGGTCATCGAGCCCGATTGGTGGGTCGTCAGATCCGTGACCACGGTCTGCAGTCCGTCGGAGGGGGTGTTGTCCAGCACCCGACCGTTGACACGCTTGAGCGTGTAGACATCGTGGAGCGTTACCTGAATCCGGTCGCCCGGGTTCATGAAGAGGTCACGTTTCGGATCGATGTTGAAGACGGCACTACCTGCCTGTATAGGGTTCGCGGGTACAGTCGAGCGGCCATTCCTCGTCAGGTAGGCGAAGTTGACGTACTCGATCCCGCCGATAGCATTCGCACAGTGCGAGTTCAATGTGACGTTGTGGATGGGGTCGTATGCATAGCTGTCAATAGTCAGTGCGGCGCACCACCTCGTCAGGCTACAGCTGAAACCCGTGGGTTGCGGGACGTTGCCCGGCGGATAGAACTGTAGCTCCATGTAGGCGGTCCCGGCATGGCGACCCGGAGGCTGGATGTTGCTGTCGCTGTCCGGTTTGCAGCTGCGCTTCACCTCCGGATACGACTTGCTCGCACACATGGCCATTCCAAACCAAAATGCCGGCTGAAGCTCGAAGTTCCAGGACCGGTTCAGTTTCGGAGCATATGAAGGATCACGGGGGAGGGTGAGCGTGTACCGCATCTGGTTGCCCGATCCGGGCTGGTGCGAATAGAAGAGCAAAGAAGGCTCGTCGTGCCCTACGTACTTGTTCCCATAGGTCCGCCGTTTCTCGATATGACTCAACTCCATACACAGCCCGCGAGGACTCGCACAGTAGTTGGTCATGGGGCCGTGAGGACCCCATGGCGACGAGGTCCGGTTGGCACCGGCAGAGGCGGTTCCATTTGCGGCGACAACACCGAGTGAGCAGGCAGCGACAGTTAGGATTGCGCGCAGTCGCATATGCATGCCTCCAAATCGAACAGTTCGGTTATCCAAGGACGACGGGACACCTGGCTCGGACGCGGTGGATTCTCGCTCAGCCCCTCCTTTTGGGGCGGCATACTTCCCATTATGGAGGCCGGGTGCAGTTCCGGGATGGCCTCTTCGAGACTTGGCACTCCGCCGAACGTCCGAGGCTAGCGGGCAGTACGCTAACCACCGCCACCCAAATGTCCGGGCCCAAATGTCCTATGTATTAGTCGGATTGTCACTCGTATCGCTGGTTGTGACGGTGGGTTTGCCGTGCCCTGTCGCGACGGATCGCGACCTGCGTCGCGATTCACCGCTGCAACGAGAGCAACGGCTCTCTCAAAAACTCGGAGGTTCACTCGTATGCGTCCCCGGAGTACGTCCCTAGCACTACACCTGCGATCCAAATCCTATGGCAAGCTGGCACTTTCTGCGCTGCTGATCGTTGGCGCACTAGGGCTCCTCATCGGAGGAGCATTCGCTACCTTCACGGACGAGGTACCGGCAGGGCCTCAGGCAATTACATCGGGCACGGTCAAGATTCAGACCGGTCCGACGAACGACGCCGCCACCGGCGCCACGAATATAGCCGCCGGCGACACCATCGCCCGCGAGATTGATCTTAACTCGACCGGCGCAACCCTCGCCGATCAAAAGATCACGCTTCAGTTCTCCGCGTCGCCTAGCTCGCTGCTTGACACAGACGCTACGAACGGGCTGCAGGTGGGCATCCAATCCTGCGCCACGCCCTGGACACGCACCGTAGTTGGGTCCCCACCGCCTCCCTTCACGTACACATGCTCGGGCGGCGCAACCACGGTCACGATCAATGGTGCGGCAACCGCTTCGGTCAGCTCCCTTGAGACCACCCCGGGCACACTCGGAAGCCTCAACTCCCTGACGCCCGGCGGGCATGACTACCTTGTCTACACCTTGACCCTTCCCTCGGGTGCGCCCGGTGACCTCTCAAAAGTGGCCGCTTGCTCTGGGACCCCCGGTGGCACGGCGACTACCGAAGATCTCCAGGGCTGCGCGTCAACGCTGACGTACACATTCCAGGCGACACAGCGCACCGCGGGCGGTCAGTAGGAGTCCGAACCCGTTATCCGGTACACATCCAAAGGGGCCGGCCACGCGCCGGCCCCTCGCCGGAAGCGACGAAGGAGTATGGAGCGTCCTCGCTGGGTGCATCTGTGGTTTCGGGGGTCGTCGAGTCGCTCGCCGAGCCTCAGGCCGGGGCGGGCTCGATGGACAGTGGGAGTGCTCGTTCCGCTGCTGGTGACGATGGGACTGCACGGCATGACAACTGCCCGCGCCAGCTTTGCCGATGGTCGATCCGCCGGCCCTGCGGCATTGGGCGCTGCGATCCTTGCCGCCGCCGCTCCCTCCACGGGCAACGCCGGCTGCAGTGGGGGGAACAGCCAGACCAACGTCTCGCTCTCGTGGACTGGCTCGTCCACGCTGGATGCGGATGGGAAATACCTCGTCGACACATACGTTGCACTGCGGTCCACATCCCAAGCCGGAACGTACTCCTCGGTGGGAGCAATGACCGGTCAGCCACCGGCGACAAGCTTCACCGACATCGACCCCACCGGCGCGGCCACACCCCAAGTGTTCGTCGGCAACCAGGGAACCCCAGCGGTCCATGCTGTGAACACTTCGACCCGGGTCGGCAGGTCAATTACCACAGGAACCGTGGGAACTGAGCCAAATGATCTGGCCGTCACCCCTGACGGCACCACCGTTGTTGCGGCCGAAGGCGCTTCACACCAGGTACAGGTCATCTCACTAAGCGGCGACACCGTTGTGAGGACAGTTGCAATTCCTGCCGTGGGATCAACCGCGTCTCGACCTGACGCTGTGGCCATAACTCCGGATGGCCTCACCGCCTACATCGTCGACGGCGCCAACAACCTCGTGTATCCGATCACCATATCGTCGGGCGTGCGCGGACCGGCGATCACCGTGGGAGGGCAGGGAGATCCGGGTGCCATAGCTATCACCCCCAACGGCGCAAAGGTGTATGTGGCGAACTTCTCCGGACACACGGTCTCCGACATCTCCACCTCGTCGAACACGGTCACCGGAACCCTCACCATTGGCTCGGGCACGACGGGAAAGCCAATCGCACTGGCGGCGACACCCAACTCCGCCCACGTCTATGCCGCCGATCAGGGAAACGGTCAGATCGACGACATCGCGACGTCGACGGATACCGTGGCGAAGACCATCACGGTCGGGAGCATGGTCGATGGGGATATCAGCGCCGGTGGTGACCCCAACATTCTCGCGATCACTCCCGATGGCTCGCGCCTCTACGAGGCGAATTTCACCGCAGGCACCGTCCTCGACATCGCCACCGCAACCGACACCGTCACCAGAACGATCACGATGCCCAACGGCCAGCTCAACAACTCGCCTGATCCCAACGCCTTGGCCATGACGCCGAACGGATGTCAGGTCTTTGTTGATGATTACAACAACAACCAGCTCGACGTCATCTCCACCGCCGACGACACCATCGTCGCGACGCCCACCATCGGACAGGTCGGCGATCCGGTCGGTCTGTCGGTCACGCCGGACAGCGCCTATGTGTACTGCGCCAACTTCTACGACAGCAGCGTATCAGTGGTGTCCACGGGGACCGATGCGGTGGTAGCGACACTGTCGTCGACGCAGGTCGGGTCGAACCCGTACGCCGTGCTCGCCACTTCGTCCCGCTATTGGTACGAGCTGGAAGCCGGCCACGCCGGCTGGCGGAGCGGCCCGAGCACTGCGGTGAGCGCGACCCTGGGTTGGAATCAAGGTGGCTGGCAGTAGTCACGTTCAAAGTAGCGAACTGAGTTAATCGGAGAAGGAGCGCACACATCGTGGCGACATTTCTATCAAGCACCAAACATCCTGCAGCCTCACCCCAGGCCCCTGTCGCGGTATCACTCCAGCAAGCATCGCGGGGATGGGTCCGAAGACTGACATCGGGGATCCTCACCGTGGTAGTGATTCTGATCGGTGTCTCCGGCATCGGAGTCCTGAGCCACAAGTGGAGCTTGGCAACCATTGACACTGGTTCAATGAGGCCCGCCCTCTCCCCGGGGGATGTCGCAATCCTGCGGCCTGAGCCACTTGCTCAGCTGAGAGTCGGCCAGATTGTCGCCTTTCACCCGCCTCATGAGGCGTCAGTCACCATCATTCACCGCATCGTGACACTGAGCCGTGAAAGCAGCGGGGTCGTGATCCAGACGAAGGGCGATGCGAACAACGCGCGCGACCAATGGAAGGCCTTTCTACCCGGTAGCACAGCCTGGGTCGAATGGGGCGCGATACCCAAACTCGGGTACGTCACGGTCATGGCCCAAATGGCGGGTGTCCGGTTCGCCATCCTGCTCGCACTTGTTGGCATAGCCGTCACCTGGGGCTGGCGCCAACTCTGGCCCGCCAAACCACGACTAGTCGAGAACGGCCATTCGATGTAACTGACATCCCAGAGCCGGTCTGACCTGCCAGGCATCCCTCGCTTCGCCCACGGCGTAACCTCACCGACCATCAGTACTTGCGCAGTGATGCCGGCAGCCGGCATGGGAACCTGTGGCGGAGCAGCACTTGGGAAGGTGATTAGGGAGCTTTCTAGCCGGTTACGGCCGGCTCGATCACCTGGGGATCTTCACCAATGGGTGTCGGCGTGCCGGTGGGTACAGGATGGGGCGGCTCGCCGGGCCCGCGGTGCGCGTTCACGATGGCGGTAAACTCCTCCCGATTGAGTGACTCTTCTTTCATCAGCGCCTGCGCTACGGCGTCGAGGGCCTGCCGATGTTCGGTCAAGATTGATCTGGCGCGCTCACGGGCCTCTTCCACCAATCTGCTCACGGCCAGGTCGATGCGTGCCGCCGTCTCGTCACTGTATTCCTTTTGTTCGAAGGGGTTGTAGGCTCCACCGTTGAGGGCGTCGTCGCCGGCGCCGCCCAGATAGGTCGGACCCACTTCCTCGGCCATACCGAGCTGCGTGACCATCGTCCTGGCGATGTGGGTCACCATCTGCAGGTCATTTTGAGCTCCGGATGTAATCTCGTCGCAGGCGATCTCTTCGGCCGCGCGCCCTCCCATGCCGACAGCCATGCGATTGATCAGGTAGTCGCGCCGGTAGTTGCGACGATCGTCGACGGGAAGAAACTGGGTGGCTCCAAGCGAGCGTCCACGCGGCGTGATGGTGATGCGGTTGACGGGATCGACGTTGGGAAGCATGA
>DASRCF010000118.1:0-15546 GCA_035653255.1 Chloroflexota bacterium | reverse complement strand
TTTACGCCGTCGATGTCCCGATTGCGCTCATTGCCCCGAGTCCGCCGCGACCGCGCCCGGATCATCCTTGGCCGCCGTTGTGCCCCCGTCGGCGATTCGAGCATCGTGGCCGCCCGACGGCAGGCCCTGGCCTGCCAGATCGAAGCGCCCAGCTACGGCGCTGCGTCGGCGAATAAGGCCTGCAGGGCTGCGTGGAGCTCGGGGGTGGCGGCGACGAGGGCATCATCCCCGTGGAGATCAAATGGGGATCCGTCACGATTGGTGACGGTGGCCCCGGCTTCCTGGCAGATGAGGATCCCTGCCGCGTAGTCCCAGGGATGAGAGCCCCGCTGGATGACCGCATCCAGCCTGCCGGCGGCCAGGTAGCTGAGCTCCAGCGCCAGCGCGCCCATGTTCCGCAGCCGCATGACCTCCCTGCCTACCACGTCGATGTCGCCTAGAGAACGCCCAATCGTAGCCCGGTCGAAGGCGACGTTGATCTGAACCGTCGATTCGAGGAGCGTGCGCGGGGAGCCGGCGCGAATGGGTGATCCGTTGAGAGTAGCGCCGCGACCGCGTTCGGCCGCGAACAGCTCATCCCGGATAGGCTCGAACACCACGCCTACCTTCATCTCTCCATCCACAACCAGCCCCAGGCTGACACACCAGAAGGGAATGCCGCGCGAATAGTTGAAGGTCCCGTCGAGTGGATCAATGAACCAGATCCGAGAGCGGTTCTGGTGGCGACGAGCCCCCTCTTCCCCCACCATTCCATCCATCGGGCACACCATCTCCAGCTCGGACACGAGCAGCTCCTCGCTGGCCCGGTCGGCGGCTGTGACGATGTCAAGGGGTCCCTTGGTCGAGGTATGCAGGTCAGGCCGATTGCGGTAAGACATGAGCACGCCGCCCGCTCTGCGGGCGAGTGCCTCGGCGATAAGGAGATCGGCACCAGCGGTTCGTGATGCAGGCGAGGTCATGTTGAGAGTCTAACGCCCGAGGCGCCACAGTCCCAACGACTCCCCCTCAATTGATAAAGATTCACTTAACTATGTGCTAGAATCCCCTTGAATTCAGAGGGAGGATTCACGTGGCACCGAGTCTTCGAGCAGCGCTGCCGAACATGTTTGATCTGGCCGCCGGGCCCATGACCGGCAAGCCTGTGATGGCCTATTACTACGCCACCTACAAGTGCAACGCGCGCTGCGTATTCTGTAATATTCCCGACGGCCCCATGGACATCATGCCGGTCTCGCAGTACACATCAACCGACGGCGCAATCGAGCATTTCCGGATTCTCAAGCATCTGGGCGTACGCCTCATCGACTTCACCGGAGGTGAGCCCCTGCTCCGCAAGGACATGCCACACCTCCTCAAGACAGCGCGCGATATGGGATTCCGCACCCAAATGACCACCAACGGAACCCTCTATCCGCGTAAAGCGCAGGAGCTTCGCGGCCTCTTCGACATCCTCAACTTCTCCCTCTGCTCGCCTGAGGCCGAGCCGCACAACACTATCCGTCGCGACAAGTCATATGACTCGGTTATCGAAAGCATCCGGATTGCCCGCGAGCTTGGCGAGCCCTACCAGATCATCTTTGTCCTCACCAACGAGAACAGTCATTTTCTGCCGGACATGATCAAGATGGCGCGGGAGAAGCACTTCATCCTGAAAGTCCAACCGGAGTGGGAGTATTTCGGCAACGACGGCGTGGCGATGGAGCACATCCAGATCGCCAAGAACCTGGCCAAGGAGCGCAACGTCTACGTCAACATGGCCGAGGTCGAGATCTTCGCCGACGGCAACGTCAAGGAGAAACCCCGCTGCAAGGCAGCCAACGCGGCCCTCGCCATCTCGCCAGACGGCTACCTGCTGTACCCCTGCTACCACAAGGTGGCTCAGCGGATAAAGTTCGACTGGAACATCGTCCAGTTCTTCGAGACCCCGAAGTGGAAGCAGATGCAGAAGAAGGTGGGCGAGTTTTCCTTCTGCGATGGCTGTCGCAACCTCTGCTATCTGCATCCGTCCTTCTATTACCGTGCCGACCGCTACTTCGTCCTGAGTGCTCTGGCAGATATCCGTTACCTTCGAGAACGGAGGCGCATCGAGCGCGAGCGGAGCGAGTACCTGGCCGCTTCGGCGTAAAGCGGTCTGACCGAGCGGCAAGGGCTCCGGTCAATCCACGCCCGCTCGTCTCACTGGGAACCGTCGGACGACCTCTAGGCGAGACAGGGGCTCATCATGGGGTTTGGTGAGGCGGCCAAGCTTCGCCCCAACTCTTCACCCAGCAGTCACACCATGAAGATCCTCGAGGTCACGGACTTCTACTACCCCTGGATCGGTGGACCGGCTCCTCTGGTGCAGGCACTCTCACGCAGCCTGACGGAACGGGGACACGAGGTCCGGATCATTTGTGCCAGCCCCACGGGCAAACGGTATGTGGAGCCGGGGCCGCCGCCCATCCATCGCGTCGCCAGTTTGGGCGTCCCTTTCGGATACCGCCTACGTGCCGGCCTCCCTCTGCTGGATATGAGACGGATGCTGGGTGGCTGGCGGCCCGATGTCGTGCACATCCATCATCCCTTTCCCATCTCGCTGACGGCCCTGGCCTGGGCACGGGCGCTCGGCCTGCCGGTGGTGGCCACGAATCACACCATTCCGGAGTGTTCGCTCTATGGGCTTCGGAATCACTTGGCCTATCGGGCTGTCGAGTCACTATTTTCTTTCCATATCCGGACAGTTCTTGGGCTTGCCGACGTCGTGGCCACGCCAACACAGACCGCGGTGGTCCAGCTGAAAGACTTGGGATTCCGTCGCCCAGTCGTGGCGATCTCGAACGGTGTCGACGCGGACCGCTTCGCGCCGCCTAACGAATCGCAGCAGGCTGGTACTCCGCTCGTCCTCTATACAGGCAGGCTGGATGCAGAGAAGGAGCTGGACACGCTCATTGCTGCCATTCCGTACGTAGTTGAGCGGATGGACGCGCGCTTCCGGATCGGCGGCGAAGGTACGGACCGGCGACGGTTGGAGGAGGCGGTAGCCGAAGCCGGCTTGACCAACCGAGTCGAATTCAGCGGCTATGTGCCGGAGGTCGAGCTGCCAAACGTCTACCGGCAGGCGAGCCTTTATGTGATGCCGTCCCCGGTAGAGCTGCAAAGCATCTCGACCCTGGAAGCCATGGCATCCGGATTGCCGGTCGTAGCTGTTGGGGCGGGTGCCTTGCCTGAGCTGGTCAAGCCTGGTATAAACGGCTACCTGGTGGGAAGGGGCGATGCTCCGGCCTTCGCAGAAGCGATCGTCCGCATCCTCCAGGATGGTATGAGGCGGGAGACCATGGGCAGAGCAGCGCGTGAGACTGCGCTGCATCATGGAGTACAGGCGATGATCGCGGCCTACGAGCAGATCTTCGAGAGGCTGGTGTGTGAGCAGCTACCCAGAGCCGTCGCTCGAGCAGCCCGAGGCTGAGGAGCAGGACGGGCAGCAGAACCGGCCCGAGGCCCAGGAGCTGCCGCCGGCTCACACCGGCGTGCACCCGCCGCTGATCGAACACGTCGGGCTGCTGATCCCGGAAGGCCAGGGCTTCGGCAGCGTCCTGCGCAATCGGTCATTCCTCGCTCTGTGGGCGGCCCAGATAACCTCCCAGAGCGCCCAGAACAGCGTTTGGTACGTCCTGATCATCCTGATCGCCAACCTGACCGGAGGGAACGTCCTGGGCGTCGGCGGCATCATCGTCATGGTGCAGCTCCCGACCGTCCTGTTCAGCAGCGTCTCGGGAGTTCTGGTCGATCGCGTCAGCAAGCAGTCGGTGCTGATCGGCACCAACTTCATTCGAGCCGCCGCGGTTGTCGGCTACCTCTTCTTCCAGGGCTCAGGCGAGGCACTGTACCTGATCACCTTCTTCGTGGCGGTAATCAGCCAGCCCTTTCAACCAGCCGAGGGGTCGACGATCCCCCTGATCGTGCGCAAGGAGCAGCTCATCACCGCCAACTCGCTGTTCCAGGGCACCGCCATGGCGTCGCAGCTCAGCGGGTTCGTCCTGGCGCCGATTCTGCTGAACTTCGGGGGCACCGACTTCACCCTGTTCTTCCTGATCGGGCTGTTCAGCTTTGCCGGCCTTATCCTGTTTCTGCTCCCGCCTGCCACCCGACGCCGGACCGTGGTGGCACATTCAGGTTTCCTCGACGCCGCCGGAAAGGTCTGGCACGACCTAGCCGAAGGCGCTCGCTTCATCCTGGCGGACCGCAAGCTGCTGATGGCCTTGGTGCAGATTTCGTTTGCCCCAGCCCTGCTTCTCATCCTGGCCGAGATCGCACCAGGATTCGTTCGCAGCGTTTTGCACATCACCAACGCCAACAGCATGTTTTTCGTTTTGGCGCCGGCAGGGCTGGGGCTGGGAGTCGGCCTGTTCATCCTCGGTCACTGGGGTGAGCGGCTGCGCAAGGACCGGCTGGTGGTTGTGGCGCTCCTGGCGCTGAGCGTCACGATCCTCGGCCTGGCGGATGTTCCCTCGCTCTCACACGAGTTCTGGCTGCCGTTCACCCTTGTGGGGCTGCGTCTACCGCCGGATGTGGCCATGATCCTGATCATGATGCCCATCAGTCTGCTCGCCGGCATGGAGGTCTCGTTCATCAATGCACCCATCCAAACCATCGTTCAGGAGCGGGCTTCCGAACGCGTGCGCGGCCGCGTCTTGGCCATGCAGCAGACGCTGCAGTCGGCCATCGCCATCCCACCACTACTTGCTATCGGCGCCATAACCACGGCGGTGGGAGTACAGGGAGCCCTGGGATTGGTAGGCGTCTTGCTCTTCATGGTCGCTCTCGCGAGCGTCTATAGTATGTAGCCCTGAGTAGTGATGTAAACTGGGGCGCGTGATGAGCCTGCGCTCTGATCGATGAGTTCCATCGCGCGTGAAGCTGCGCTCCGGTATCGCCGTTTCTCTTCGGCCACACCCTTACCGGTAGGCCCGTCGGCAGGCCTGGTGACGGGTTTGGCTGCACAGTTGCGTCGTTCGCCTTTACCTCGAATACCCATCGAAACCTCATGGACCGGAATGTGGACAACACCAAGGGAGAGCCGGAAGCGCCGGTTGCCTCCGAACCTGAGAGCGGGACCGCCCGAGGCGGTCAGATCGGCGACCTGCTCGACGTGCTCGTCCGGCGGCTCTCGCCCGAGTCCGAACCGAGCACAGTCCGAGATTACTACCTCACCCTGCGCCGGCGCGGTCGTGGTGCTCCCGATGCCGTGGCCGCGGTCATCGACGACTTCATGGAGGAGTTGCGGACGGCAGTTGCCCAGCAGCAGCCGTACAACGAGCGACATCATCGCGCTCGGCTCGGCCTCCCGCCATTCGTCCAGATGAACGAGTCGCTGCTGCCGCGGTCGGCGCTGGTACGCAGGATCTTTCGGGAGCGGGTGATGGAGCGGCCGCTGCATCGACCTGCCAGATAGTTCAGAATGAGCGAGTCCAGCCCCGAACGGGCACCTACGACCGACGTCCTCGATCCCATGGAAGTCGCCCGAGAAGACTTCAAGGCCAGCCTGGGAAAGGGTCGCGGACGATTCTCGCAACGGATGTGTCCGAACTGCGGCAGGCGAACGCTGGAGCGCAAGCATCTGTCGCCGCTCCTCAAGGTGCTTCGAATCATTCCCGGCATCAGCCCAAGACGGTACCACTGCTATGGCTGTCAGGCAAAGATGACCCTTTGGCGGAAGGCGGGGGTGTGACAGAGGAGCCGAGCGTCCTTACTGAGCCCACCTCAGCCGGTTGGTCCCGACGGGCGAAAGTCACACACGGTCTCGGTCTCGCATGACGTCGACCACACTGCTGCCCCGGTGGGACATGTCAGTCGTCTACCCAGGATTGGAGTCGGCCGAGTTTCAGGCCGGATTCACAGCCTGTGTCCAGGGAATCGAGGAGCTGGAAGCGCTCTTCGACGATCTGGGAATAGGCGTCGAGAGGGCGCCTAGCCCACGTTCCGACCTACAAGCCCTCGAGCAATCGCTCAGCGCCCTCAATCGCGTCCAGGATTCGGTTCAGACGCTGTCCGCATATATCTCCAGCTTTGTGACCACAGACTCGCGCAATGGCCTTGCACAGCAAAGGCTCAGCGAGCTTTCGGAGCGCCTTGTTCGCCTCAGCCAGCTTTGGACGCGGTTCGCGCGGTGGGTCGGCTCCATCGACGTCGAATCAGCAGTCGCGGGTTCTTCCGTGCTCGGCGAGCACGCGTACCTCCTGCAATTGCAAAAGGAGAGCGCCCGGCACCTGATGTCGGCCGCCGAGGAGGACCTCGCCGCCGAGCTGGAACCAAGTGGCGGAACAGCCTGGAGCCGCCTGCAGTCTAACGTCTCCTCGCAGATCATGGTGCCGCTCGATACCGGGACAGGTATTCAAGACGTGCCGATGAGTGTGATCCGGAATCTGGCTATGAACCCGGATCGGGAGCTGCGCCGGCGCGCTTACGAAGCTGAGCTGGAGGCATGGGCCCGCCACGAGGTTCCGCTCGCGGCAGCGCTCAACAGCATCAAGGGGCAGTCGAACGTCCTCGAGAGCCGTCGGCGGTGGGCATCTCCCCTTGACGCCGCCGTCTTCAACAACCACATCGACCGCCAAACGCTCGATGCAATGCTGCAGTCGGCCCGCGAGTACTTCCCCACCTTCCGGCGCTACCTGGGCCTCAAGGCGCGGCTGCTGGGAGTGGAGAAGCTGGCCTGGTTCGACATATTTGCTCCGCTCTCGGGTGGCGAGCGCCAGTGGTCCTACGCCGACGCCACCGACTTTATCGTCGAGCAGTTCGCCAGCTACTCGCCACGTCTGAGCGACTTCGCGGCGCAGGCTTTTCGAGAGAACTGGATCGACGCCGAGCCGCGCCCTGGGAAACGGGACGGCGCCTTTTGCATGAAGCTTCGAGCCGGGGAGTCGCGGGTGCTAACCAACTTCAACCCGTCGTACGACGCCATGAGCACACTGGCGCACGAGCTGGGTCATGCGTACCACAACTACAACCAGGCCTCGAAGCCGCCGCTGCTGCGCACGGCTCCAATGACGCTGGCCGAGACCGCCAGCATCTTCTGTCAGACCCTGATCAAGGAGGCCGTGCTCAAGAATGCGGGTCCGGCAGAGCAGCTCACCATTTTGGAGGCCTCGCTTCAGGATCAGTGTCAGGTGGTCGTGGACATCAGCAGTCGCTTCCTCTTCGAGCAGCGAATCTATGAGGCCCGCAAGCGACGTGATCTCTCAGTCGAAGAGCTGAAGGAGATGATGCTCGAAGCTCAGGACGAAACCTACGGCGAGGGCCTAGATTCCAACCTGCGCCACCCCTACATGTGGGCGGCCAAGATTCACTACTACAGCGTTTCCCGGCCGTTCTACAACTACCCCTACATGTTCGGCCAGCTGTTTGGCCTGGGCTTGTACTCGATCTACACCCGGGAGCCGGATACCTTCCGGGCGCAGTACGACGACCTTCTGGCTTCGACCGGCCACGCGGACGCCGCCACGCTGGCGGCCGCCTTCGGCTTCGACATTCGGTCCGCCGATTTCTGGCAATCTAGCCTGGAGCTGATCCGCGCCGACGTCGACCGCTTCGAGGATCTGGCCGCCACCACCTGAACCCTCCTCTCCGCCGTATTGTTCGGCAGGAAGGTCGAGATGTGTGTGGAATCACCGCATCCCCGGATTCGTACCTGCGAAAATCGTTTATGTCTAGAGCTTCCAAGTCCCGCGCACGGGCCGATATCCCGCTCTCGGAGCTGAAGACCTTCCTGCTGGCGGACGTGCGTGGATACACGCGCTTCACCCAAGAGTATGGCGACGAGATGGGGGCGCGCCTGGCGGCCAACTTTGCTCAGGTTGCTCGTGAAGGCGTCGGCGCCCGCGGTGGAGTGGTGGTTGAGCTGCGCGGCGACGAGGCGGTTGCTGCCTTCTCCTCTGCCCGCCAGGCGCTGCAGGCGGCCATAGATCTGCAGGCCATGTTCGCTGCCGAAACCGCCTCGACTCCGGACCTGCCCTTACGGGTGGGAATCGGGATCGACGCGGGGGAGGTGGTACCGGTTGAGGGAGGATTTCGAGGAGGGGCCCTAAATCTCGCGGCCCGACTGTCCAGCCTGGCCGGTCCGGGTGAGGTCCTGGCCAGCGAGGGTGCGGTTCATCTGGCACGCCGAATCAAGGGCTTGGAGTACTGTGAACGCGGACTGGTGGAGCTGAAGGGCTTTGCCGAGCGTGTGCGAGTGATCCGAGTGGTGCCGGAGGGCACACCGCTGCCGGATGGGCATCCCACCAAACCTGCCTCGACGCTGAACGGCAACGGGCACGGATCCGAGCTGGACGAAGCGCCACTTCCCATCGGTGGTTTCCTCGGGGCCCTTCCGGAGGGCCTTTTGGTCGCCAGGGACGAGGAGTTCGACCGCATTCTGGCGGCCATCAAGGCCGTTGAGGGCGGTTTCGGCCGGCTGGTTCTCCTGGCGGGCGAGCCGGGAGTCGGGAAGACAAGGCTGGCGCAGGAGGTTACCCTCAAGGCCCGGAACCACTCCTTCATCATGGCCACGGGCCGTTGCTACGAACCCGAGAGCACGGTTCCCTTCTACCCCTTCCTTGAGGCGCTTGCCACTCTGCACGCGGTCTGCCCGGCGGATGTCCGGGAGATGATTCCGCGGCGGTGGCCGGAGGTACAGAGCCTTCTGCCCAATTCGGGGGCGGCCGCGAATGCGGGGTCGGATGGCTCCGAGGAGCAGCAACGCCTCTTCTGGGCAGTCACCGGCTTTCTCCAAGCCGTTTCCCATGAGCGGCCCGTGGTGCTGCTACTCGACGACCTGCACTGGGCCGATGCCACCAGCCTCGAGCTGCTCCAGCATCTGGCGCGACACACCAGGGCCAATCGGATTCTGCTGGTGGGAGCCTATCGAGACGTGGAGGTCAACCGGCAGCATCCACTGGAAGCAGCACTGCGTGACCTGGGCCGCGAGAGGCTGGTCGAGGAAATCGAGATTCGCCGGCTGGACGAGCAGGGGACGGCCGAGCTGATGGCGGCCACACTCGGCGGGTCAGAGATTGCTCCAGAGTTCGTCCATCTGGTCCACAGGCACACGGACGGCAACGCCTTCTTTGTAGAGGAGGTTGTGCGTACGCTCGTCGAGCGCGGAGATGTCTACCGGGAAGACGGCCGCTGGCAGGGTCGTTCACTGGAGGACCTGGAGATTCCGAAGAGCGTGCGTTCCGTTGTCGGACAACGGCTCTCTCGGTTGTCCGATGAGAGCCAGGAGATCCTGCGTGAGGCAAGCGTGCTGGGCCCGGCATTTTCCTTCGAAGACCTCGCAGGCATGTGTGGGCGCGATGAGGCCGAGCTGGAGCGGGCGCTGGAAGAGGCTGTAGCAGCCGGCTTGGTCGGCGAGACCGGCCGGGATGCCTACGCGTTCAACCACGCTCTCACACAGGGCACGCTCTACGCGGAGCTGCCATCGCGCCGCCGGCGGCGGCTGCATCTCGCCGCCGCCAAATCACTTGAGGGCAAGCGGGACGCCGACGAGCACGCCAATGGGCGCCGAGAACAGGACGGTCGGTCAGAGCGGCGGGGTCATGCTCGCGGGTCGGGCGAGCACCGACGATTTGCCGAGCTGGCATGGCACTTCCTGGAGGGTGATGATCCCGAACGAGCGCTCCTGTACTCGCTGGCCGCGGGCAAAGAGGCCCGCCGGCTGTTTGCCTATGACGAGGCGGAGCGCCACTTCCGTACCTCCGTCGAGCTGGCGGTGGAGCTTGGAGACCAAACTCATGAAGCCGCTGCACTCGCCTTCCTGGGGATCGTATTGCGGACCGTGGCCAAATACGAGGAGGCCATAGCAGTGCTGGAGCGGGCTGCCGCGCTTCAGCGGGCCATTGGGGACGCGGAAGGAGAACGGTGGACGACGGCCAACATCGGAAGGGCTCACTCGCTCGCTGGTTCTCCCACACAAGGCATTGAGCGAATCAGGCGCCTGCTGAGCGCGATTGACTCCACCCACTCTGAGGATGACGCCGAGCCCGTCGGGGCCCTGTCGGGCCTGGCCGCGCTCTATGCCGCCCTGGCCGGCCTCTTTCAGGAGACGGAGCAATCGGCCGAACAGCTGGAAGCGGCGGAACGGGCACTCGAAATCTCGCGACGTGCGGAGGGATCGAGCGCCGGGGCGCGGATCCAAGTGGAGGGCCAGATGTGGCGCGCGGCCGCTCTAGCGGAGTTGGGCGATCTCGAAGATGCCCGCCGCATGCTGGAAGACATAGTTCCACTGGCGGAGGATGCCGGTGATCCCATGGTGCTCTCGCGCGCACTGAACACTCTGGCCATGATTTACAGCGAGGCCGGGCAGTACGACAAGGAGCGCAAGTACGTCGAGCATGCGCTGACGGTGGCCGAGCAGATGGGAGATCCGGCCCGTCTGGCGTTCATGAACAACCGGCTGGGCTGGCACCTCGTGATGGTCGGTCAGTGGCATGAGGGCCGGACCTACCTCGAGCAATCCCTCGCAATCTCCCGAACCCTCGGCTGGACGGCCACCCTCAGCTGGACGCTCACAGCCCTCGGCATCCTCGCGTCGGCGAGAGGGGAGGAGGAAACCGCCGACGTCTATTTCGATGAGGCTATCCGGCTATCTGAACGCTCGCCGCGGGATCCCACGGCTCTCGCCCTCGCACTATGGGCATTGGCGGAGCGCTACCTCGGTCACGGCCGGGTTGCAGACGCCCTGCGCGTCTTTACGGAGCATGTCCTGCCGGCGACATCCGACTGGAACTACATGGTCATTCTGCCGCCAATGGCCGCGGCGCATCTCGAGAGCGGCGACACTGAACAGGCGGAGACGTTGGCGAGACACGCGATTGAGCTGGCGCGGGCCGAGCGCAACCGGTCAGTCCTAGCCGACGCCCTGCGTGTGCTGGGGCTGGTTCTCGCCCGTGCGGGGTGCAGGGAAGAGGCTGCCGAGGCGCTCAACGAGGCGCTGGGGGTGTCGCGCGCAATCGCACAGCCCTTCCAAGAGGCGCGTGTTTTGGAAGCCATGGGCACCGTGGCACAGGCCGCGGGAGAAGCCGAGGCTGCGGTGGACTACCTACGGCAGTCACATGCACTCTACGAGGGGCTGGGAGCTCTTCGAGACAGCGCCCGCACGCAGGCAGTGATCCTCGCTCAGCGGCCCTCCGAGGACCTCGTCGCCTCTCAAGTCTGAGTTTGTAGGGCCGCCTCTCGGGCGCCCCCAGAGTCCTTTCTCGACCTCTCTTGAGCCCGGGAAGCGAGGACGGACCTCGGCAAAAGCATGGCCGCTTTGATTGACGATGTTCTACAGCTACCCAGACGCCGCTACCATAAGTCACCCGGTCTGTC
Source organism: Chloroflexota bacterium (assembly GCA_035653255.1). GTDB lineage: Bacteria > Chloroflexota > UBA5177 > UBA5177 > JAJPKF01 > DASRCF01. Next base: position 4,218 of record DASRCF010000118.1, on the reverse strand, counting down.
GGCTGAGTAAAGGCAAGCTGCCGACGGTGGGGCCGGGCTCCGCAGCGAAAAGTGGAAACTTGAGATTGGAGGCGACCTCATGCTGGGTCCGGAGCTGAAGGGCGAGAAGATCAGTCTCGCGCCTGCCCGAGAGGAGTTCCTGCCGGACTTCATTCGTTGGTTCGCCGACCCGCAGATCAACCGCTATCTGTCGATAATCTGTCCGCCCTCACTCGGGCAAGAGCGGGAATGGATCGAGCATACGGCCCGGGACCCCAACACCGTGCACTGGACGATGGTGGTCGACGATCAACCCATCGGCGTCACGGGGATCCACAACATCGACTGGCTCAACCGCGGAGCTATCACGGGGACGGCAATCGGCGTGAGAGCAGAGTGGGGTAAGGGATACGCCTCGGAGGCGGTCAGACTGCGGACCGAGTTCGCCTTCAACCAGCTCGGGTTGGAGCGGCTTGAAACGTTCTCCTTCGCCGAAAATCTGGGGATGCACAAGGCGCTACAGCGCAGCGGCTACCGTCGTATCGGCACGCGCCGCCGCGCCATGTGGCGGGAAGGCTCCTGGCACGATACGGCGCTGTTCGAGCTGCTTCGAGAGGACTGGCTGGAGGGAGCGGGCACGTTGGGACGATAGGCTTCCTGCCTCATCGGGCCAGGTGAAGCTACGCGTACTTGATGGTCACGTTCTCCAGAATGTTGGCGATGTCCTCGGTCGTGTCGACCGTCTTCTCGAGCAGCGCGTAAACATCCTTCCACTTGATGATCTCGACGGCGTCCTGGCCGCTTCGAAATAGCTCGCTAATCGCACTCCGGGTTACCGCATCGGCTTGGTTCTCGAGGTCGTGAATCTTGACCATATGTGTGCTCATGTTGGTCCGAGTGTCAAGCTCGTCGATAGCCTGCACCAGCTCATCGCCGATCGCCATCAAGATCCCACCCATTCGCTGAGCCTCGGGCGATATCTCGACGATCCCGTCCAGCACGATAGTGTCCGCCGTTTCCTCGACCAGATCGAGCACGTCGTCCAACGTCGATGCCAGGCCATAGATATCGTCGCGATCGAACGGCGTGATGAAGGTGGCATTCAGCTCACGGAAGATGCGGTGAGTGATATCGTCGCCGAGGTGCTCGAGGTCCTTCAGACGCCGGGCATGCTCCTCGAACCCGTCGCTACTCTTGAGCATGGTGTCGAGCTCGCGCACGGCCGACATGAGGTTGTCGACATCCTCCCTGAAGAGGACAAAAAACTGCCGCTCTTTGGGAACGAGGCTAAACTGAATGCCGACCCCTCCTCTGCCGTTCCAATCGATCGGCCGCGCCGCAGGCACTCGCTGTCGCCTCCCCAGAGCGCCGTCCGTGCCCGCGATTCAGCCAAGTGTAAACTATCGAGTTCGTTTCTCTGAAGGTCTGAGGGAAGCCCCGGAGGCTCCGCTGCGTGGCTGACCACGGTGGTCTGCAAGGCCCGGTGCATACTGCTTCCGGCGCGGCATTCGATGCCGCCGGCAGGTACAGGTACCTTCTCTGGCGACGCTGGGACAGCAGCCTTCCGGCGGTGACATTTGTCATGCTCAACCCCAGCACGGCGACTGCCGAAACCGACGACCCGACCATTCGGCGCTGCTCGGCCTTCGCACGATCCTGGGGCTGCGGCGGCATCGAGGTCGTCAATCTTTTCGCCTTCAAAACGTCAAACCCCGACATCCTACGATCCGCACCCGACCCCGAAGGCCCGCTCAACCGGCACATGGTTTCCGAGGCTCTCGATCGTGGCGCCGCCATCATCGTGGCTTGGGGCAATCTTGGGCGGCTGGAGGAGGCCTCGGGAGCCGTGCGCCGTCGGATGGAGAGCATCTATCCGCTCCTCTGCCTGGGCCATAACAGGTCCGGCGCACCCCGGCATCCGCTCTATCTCCCTCGAACGACCACACCGGTGCCCTATCGTCCTCGGAACGGGATCAACACGCCCTTCCCAAGTCTGTCGCCGTGTCAAACGACACCCTGACCGTCATGCCTGAGTCGGCCTCACAGGTCTCCTATTGGAGGGCAGGCCTAGCTCTTCCGCAAATCCCGTCGAGGCCTCTGCCGGGAAGCACGGACGTCGTGGTCGTGGGCTCCGGGTACACGGGAATCTCGGCCGCCCTGACGCTGGCGGAAGCCGGAGCCGGAGTGGTTGTGCTGGAGGCTGAGGAGGCAGGCTTCGGCGCCAGCACGCGAAACGGAGGCATCGTTCACCCGGGACTCAAGCTTAGCTTGCCGGAGCTGAGCCGGAGGTACGGAGTTCTTGGCCGAGAGCTCTACGCGGAAACCGTCGAAGGCTTCCACCATCTGGAGGACCTCATCGAGACCCGCCGGATCAAATGCGACTACCGGCGCACCGGCCACGTTCTCCTGGCCCACCATGAGCGTCGAGCTTCGGCGCTTCGGCGAGCCGCAATGACCTACAGGCTGGAGCTGCAGGAGGAGGCGCGATTCCTCGAGAGGGCGGAGCTGAAGCAGGAGATTGGTTCAGATGCGTACCACGGCGGACTGCTGGTCGAGCTGAGTGGTGCGCTTCATCCTGGAAAGTTCTACGCCGGTCTGCTCAATGCGGCCCTTGGAGCAGGTGTCGAGGTACACGAGCATACTCCGCTGCTGGACATCCGCAGGACTCCCTCGGGTCAGACGGTCATTCTGACCCCCGACGGCACCATGCTTGCGGGACGTGTTCTCGTGGCGACCAATGGCTACACAGGACAGGCCTTCCCCGAGCTGCGCCGGCGCATCATCCCCATCGGCAGCTTCATCGTCGTTACCGAGCCGCTTCAGGACGACGTGGTCGAGTCGCTAAGCCCGCACGGTCGGTCCTTCTTCGATACTCGCAACTTCCTCAACTACTGGAGGCTCCTGCCTGATGGCCGTCTGCTCTTTGGTGGAAGGTCAAGCTTTGCTCCCACGGGGATCCGCGAAGCCGGCGAAATCCTCTACCACCGTGTGACGAGCATTCATCCTGAGGTCTCGGGCGTGGGGATTGACTACGCGTGGGGCGGAACGGTGGGATTTACCTTTGACCGGCTCCCCCACACAGGAAGGTTCGGCAACGTCACCTACGCGATGGGGTACTGTGGCACGGGAGTCGCCCTATCGACGTACCTCGGGTCGAGGTGCGGATCATGGCTGTTGGGGCGCCGGGAGACCTCCCGCTTTGCGCGGCTGCCGTTCCCGACGGCGCCCTTCTATCACGGTTCTCCGTGGTTCCTCCGCCCAGCCGGCGCTTACTACCAGCTGCGGGATCGGACAGGCTGGTGACGGTTCGTCCTCCAACGCCTGACGGCCGATCCAGGTGACAGATCATATGGGCCTGGATGCTCGTCACCCTCGACCGGTTTCTGGCTGCAGGCCATGACAGTGGCCTCCATGCTGCGTTCCCGGCTGCGAGTATCGCCCGCCCAGCAGCTGCTGGGGCTCGCCATGCTGGTGGGGCTTGGTGCAGGATTAGGAGCAGTGGGCTTCCGTGAGCTGATCGAGTTTTTCTCGTGGTTGTTCTTCTCTCAAGTTGGTTCACGGATTGCCAACGGCAGCCGGCTTTACCTAATCCTCATTCCGGCTCTTGGCGCTCTGATCTTCTGGCCCATCATTCGGTACCTGGCCCCCGAAGCCAAGGGGCATGGAGTTCCCGAGGTGATGGAAGCGGTGTCGCTTCGAGGGGGCCGGATGCGGCCTCACGTCGTGCTCGCGAAAGCACTGGCATCCGCCGTCAACATCGGCTCAGGTGGCTCGGTTGGGCGCGAGGGCCCGATCGTCCAGATCGGATCGGCTCTGGGTTCCATCCTTGGCCAGCGCATCGGCCTCTCGGATGACCGGATAAAGACCCTCGTCGCCGCGGGTGCCGCCGCCGGCATCTCGGCCACCTTCAATGCGCCCTTGGCCGGCGCCTTCTTCGCGCTCGAGGTCATTCTCGACGAGTTTTCACTGGGTAATTTCTCCGCCGTCGTCGTATCCGCGGTCGTCGCCGACGTCGTCGGACGGGCCTTCTTCGGCGCCCACGCCTCCTTCACCCTGCCCCCGGAGGTCTGGAGAGCACCAATCCAGCTGCCGCTGTACTGCCTGCTGGGCTGTCTGGCCGGCATCATCGGGGTCCTCTTCGCCCGTACCATCTATCGGACCGAGGATCTGTTTGAGGCGCTGCACATTCCCGCCTGGAGCAAACCCGTTGTTGGAGGTCTGCTCCTCGGACTGCTCGCC
>DASRCF010000117.1:0-10568 GCA_035653255.1 Chloroflexota bacterium | reverse complement strand
CCGGCATGCACCCGCTCACTACTCTTCACCACGACACCGTTGAGCCGTACCCGGCCGAGGCCTACCAGCTTCTGCACGAGCGCCCGCGACAGGTCAGGACGCTGTGCCGTCACCAGCCGGTCGATCCGCTCGCCCTCCTGTGTGGGCGTCACCGTGAATCGTCCGGCCCGGGTCATTTGATCTGGGGTCGCACCGAGGCGGTGAGGATCATGAGGGCCACTCCCGTCACGATGCAGCTGTCGGCCAGGTTGAAGACCGGCCACCAGCGGAGATCCACAAAGTCGACCACGTATCCGAGACGGATCCGGTCGGTGAGGTTGCCCAGCGCTCCCCCGAGCACCAGGCCGAGCCCGATTCGCAGCCAAATGGGGCCGTGCGAGAGGCGCCGGTACATCACGAACAGGCCGGCGATGATGATAACGGCGATGACCACGAACAACACGGTTTGGTTGGGAAACAGGCCAAAGGCTGCTCCGCTGTTGTGCACCACGTCGATGAGCACGGCGCCCCCGAAGACCGACACCGGCTGATTGCCGTGGCTGCTCATGTAGCTGGTGACCAGCGCCTTCGTCAGCTGGTCCAGCGCAAGCACGATTGCCGCTACCGAAAACAGCGGCCAGTATCGCCGTAGCGGGTCCATGGGCCTTGAGGCGGGCTCGCTCTCAGGATCAGGCGGCAGCGGCTCGGAGGCAGACGTATCTACGCCGTCTTGCTCAGACTGTGGTTTCACACGCCAACCTACCAGCCATTTCTCAAACCTCTGGACGCCCGCGGCAAAGTCGCTGCTTTCGTCGTTGAAGGTGTGGATCTCGGGCTCAGTGCAGGGGCCTCCCAACCAAACATGCCCGACGTGATCCGATCTTGTGGCGGGAACGTATGAATGCACGAGACGGCGCCTGGGGCTCCCTCGTCGCGCCGGCTCACGTCCGACCAGGGCCGCGTGATGCAAAGCATTCGGAGGTAAGCATGAGTGATTCAGCCGAAATCGACGAGACGTCCGCCCGGGCCACCCCGGAAACGGACGAGAGTAGTGCACCACCGGTCTCGCCTGCCGGCGGCGCCCGAGAAGCCAAGTCGGGGGTGTCGCGCCTCGGCTTCCTGACCCGCGCCTCGATGGGCGCCGCCGCCATCGGAGTCATGGGAAGCATGCCGGCACTGGCCGGGGTAGGAGCAGCGGAGCCGGCGGAGGTCGATACGTCGAGCCTATCAGAGGAGACGCTGACGTCACCGCTGGTTGCTCACGTCGGCGATGTGGCGTCGGGCGAGGTGACCGTCATGAGCGGCCTCAAGGAGCTCACGGTCCGCGATCCCCAGCTCGTCGTCCGGCTGCTCCGCGCCCTACAGCCCTAGGAAGTTCCGTTCACCACCGCTGGCGTACCCAACCCGCAGTCCCGCTACCCAAACAGAAACAACATGAGGAACCCAGGAAGGAGACAGAAGACCATGTCATCGCACCGAGAAGCGCCGGAAACCTCCAAGGACCCGGTCGCCGACAGCACCGACCTGTACGCGTTCGTCAGCCCGGACAAGCCCGACGCCGTGACCATCATCGCCAATTACATCCCCCTGGAGTCGCCCGCGGGTGGGCCCAATTTCTTTGAGTTCGGTCACGATGTCGCCTACTACATCTACGTCGACAATGACGGCGACGCCAAGCCGGACATCACCTATGAGTTTCGCTTCGAGACCAAAATCCGCGATGCCAACACGTTCCTGTACAACACTGGGCAGATTCTCCACAATACCGATGCCACCTGGAACCGCCCCCAGACGTACTCCGTCTTCAAGATCGACAAGCAGGGCCATCGAACTCGTGTAGGTCGCGGCCTGACGTGCCCTCCCTGCAACATCGGCCCCCGTTCCACGCCCAAGTACCGTGACCTGGCCGCATCCGCCGTCCACGCGCTTGCCCACGGGGAGTCCGTATTCGCGGGCCAGCGTCGTGAGGGGTTCTACGTCGACCTGGGCTCCGTCTTCGATCTGGCGGCGTTACGACCGTTCCAGCAGTATCACCTGCTCCCGCCGCATAAGAACTCACCCGGTGTGGACGCGCTGGCGCATTCCAACGTTCACAGCATCGCCCTGCAGATTCCGAAGCATCTGCTGACGTCGGACGGCTCTACCCCGACCTCGACCACGGATTCGAAGTCCGTGATAGGCGTGTGGACTGCCGCAGCCCGCCGCAAAGCGGTCATCCGGGAACATGGTCACCGGTCCGAGGCCGGTAAGTGGGTTCAGGTATCGCGATTGGGGAATCCGCTGATCAATGAGGTCATCATCCCGATGGCGGAGAAGGATGGTTGGAACGCCACCAAGCCCGAGGCCGACAGGCGTTTCGCCGCCCGGTATGAGCATCCCATCCTCCAGGACTATCTCGTGGCCCTGTACCCGGGCGTCTTTCCGCATCTCGGGGGGTATAAGAAGAGTCGCGTCGACCTGGTTGCGATTCTCCTGACCGGGATCCCGAAGGGCGTCGTCTCCCCGACGTTCCAGAACTACACGGGCGCGACTCACGCCGACATGCTGCGGCTCAACATGGCTGTTCGCCCAACCACGCACAATCCGAGCCCTTTCGGCGTCCTCGGCGGCGATTTGGCCGGCTTCCCCAACGGCAGGCGGGTCTTCGACGACACCGTGAGCATCGAGCTGCGCGCCGTTGCGGGAGTCACCATCCCGCTGGTTGATCCCAGCTTCAAGCCCGATGGGGCGGCCGCCGCACTGTACGACGTGACGGTGCCGACGGATCGCTACCAGCCGCACTTCCCCTACCTGGGCACGCCCCTGGCCGGCTACGAGGTTCCGGCGGCTTGATCCCCTCCTCGCCGGAGGAGGAAGGCGAGCAGCCATCGCCCTCCTCCTCCCGGCACCACTGCCCGAAAGGAGATTCACATGCACGAGCACCACGTTGACCGAGTACATCCCGAGAGCATCGTGCTGGACATCGGCGACGACGTCGGCGCCTTGATTTTGTATACCGACGCCGAGTTGAAAGGCCACGAAATTGAGGTCAGCCCTGAGGACAACCCAAGGGGCCGGACACATGTCGAGGTTCTGGAGCGGCGAGTGGCCGGCAGGCCGGTCTACGCCGGTGCCTACCCGCAGCTGCCGGCCCCCCCGGAAGGAGCTCGGTACCTCATATGGGGTCCGGACGGCGCGCCCGTCGACTCCGTCGACATCGCCGGTGGTACGGTCACGACTCAGGACTGGCGGAACACCGGGGTCTGGAGCGGGACGGTCGCTACGGCTCCATAATCAGACAGCCGGAGCACCCAGGATCGGGTGCTCCGGGCTGCATCTCGAAGCGCCTCGGAGGGGCATGGACGTAGGCAAGGCGGACTCGTTCGAAGCACGGGCGCCCTTCGAGTCTGACCTAATGACTGCCATGAGACAGCGTCAAGAGGGCGCTCTCGAGGCGCTGTACGACCGCTACGCGAAACTTACCTACAGCCTTGCCTATCGAATGCTGGGGGAGCGCGAGGCAGCCGAGGACGCCATGCAAGAGATCTTCCTGAGGGCATGGCGGAGCGCGGCCAGCTATGACCCTCAAAGGAGCAGTGAGCGCACTTGGCTGATGAGCATCGCCCGCAACAGCTGCATTGACCGGCTGCGCACTTCATCCGCCCGTCCCCGCGTTGACGCAGCAGCCGTGGTCGAAGAATCTCCCGGCGACCATGACGTTTGGGGCGAGGTCTCCCGGACACTGACGGCGGAGCGGGTGCGGGGAGCGATGGGCGAGCTGAGCGCCGAACAACGGGAAACCATTCGACTGGCGTACTACGGCGGCCTGAGCCAGTCCGAGATCGCCGAACGCATGGGCGTCCCGCTGGGTACGGTCAAAGGGCGAATCCGGGGAGCGGTGCAGCGCTTGCGGGCTTTGCTGGCCGATCTCGAAACGGACCCAATGTCATGACCGAGCACACTGACTACGAGCTGGAGGCCTACGTCCTCGGAGCGCTGGATGAGTCTGAGCAGGCGCAGGTCGATATCCACCTCCGCTCCTGTGAGCAGTGCAGGAATCAGGTAAGCGAGCTGCAAGAGGTCATGAGCCTCTTACCATTTGAGCTAGCTGCCGCCGAACCGCCCGCCGATCTCAGGCAGCGCATCCTGGGTACCGCCGTCATGGACGCGGCGACACCAGCATCTGTTGCTCCCGTCGCTGCACGCCGGGAGCCCCAGCCACCCTCTCGACCGTCAAGGTGGTGGCGAGTGCCCCGCCCGCTAACGGCGGTCATGGTGGGAGCGGCCGCCGCCCTGGTTCTGGTGGGGGTTCTCATCGGCCGGACCACCGCCGGGCCTTCGGTCTCGGCGCTGTCACGGTACCAACAGCTCGCCGGACGGGCGGCAGCATCCGGAGCCGTGATCCGCCCCTTTGCCCCCTCCGGGAGGTTTCGTGGAAGACTGGCGTTGGCGATTCGAGGTGCGGGGCATGCCACCCTGCTCGTGGGGCCTATTCCGTCGCCTCGCAAGGGCGACGTCTACCAGCTCTGGTTCCTCAACACCCTCGCCTCGGCCCGTAGCGGCGGCGTGTTCACGGGTGCCCCCGGCGGCGCCCATGCGCTGACCGTGGCCCGGCCGGCGGCGGGCTTCAAGCTCGCGGCGGTCACAGAAGAGCCGGGTCCGCACGGCGCCCGAAGGCCCACCTCAAGTCCCATCATGATTGCCGGGCTGTGATGCCGTTGCCCCTGGGCCGAAATCGTGAATTTGGATCTGCACACATCCGTTGTTGGCCCGTGCGCGTATACACGGATGGTACGGAGATGTCACCATGTGGGCGTCCTGCCGATCCGTCTGACAGAAACCGCAGGAGGGCGAGAGTGAGGCCAGTACCGGGAGCCGGAAGTGCTGCTGGCTGGGTCAGAAGCCTCCGCGCTGCCTGGGATCAGGCGCCGCCCGATGTCCGGCGCCGTCTCATCCTCCTCTATTCATTGATCCTGGGGCTCAACGCCGGTGCCTGGACTGCATTGCTCCTGTCCTCTGTACGATACGGGCTCCTGCTCGGCCTTGCCCCTGTCGCCTACGGTTTCGGCTTGCGACATGCCGTGGATGCCGACCACATCGCGGCCATCGACAACACGACCCGAAAGTTGATGCGCGATGGCCAAAAACCGGTGGGAGTAGGCTTCTTCTTTTCGCTTGGACACTCGACGGTGGTGTTCGCGCTCTCGGTCTTCATCGCTCTTTCGGCGGCGTTCGTCAAGGCCAAGCTGCCACAGCTCCAATCAGCCGGAGCCCTCATCGGCACCTCGGTGTCGGGTGTCTTCCTGTTGGTGATTGCCGCCATCAACAGCCTCGTGCTGCTCGAGATCTACCGCTCCTGGAGACACGTCCGCGACGGGCGCGGCATCGACGAGCTCTCCTTGGAGGAGCAGCTCCAGGCCCGTGGATTCCTCGCCCGCGTGTTCCGCCCGCTGCTGAGCTCGGTGAGCCACAGCGGCAACATGTATCTCATCGGCATTCTGTTCGGTCTCGGGTTCGATACCGCCAGCGAGGTGGGCATCCTCGGCATGTCCGCGACGGCAGGAGCCACCGGCATGCCGGTGTGGCTCATCCTGCTGCTGCCACTTCTCTTCGTGGCCGGAATGACGCTGATCGACACCACTGACGGTGTGGCCATGCTGGGTGCGTACGGGTGGGCACAGGTGCAGCCGGTCCGGAAGCTCTACTACAACCTGAACATCACGCTGGTTTCGGTACTCGTAGCGTTTGCGATCGGGGCGACCGAGATCCTGCACGTGGTCGGTAGCGAAACCGGGTTGGGCGGGCCGCTCTTCTCGATGGCCGCCGGAATCTCCATCAACAGCCTCGGCTTCTACGTCATTGGACTCTTTCTGGCCGGCTGGATCGTATCAGCAGCGGTGTTCAAGCTCAGAGGCCTTGACCGCCACGAGTACGAGCTGGTCCATCTCAGCCAAGAGCGGCCATGAGAGTTGGCGGCTGGGCCGCGAGAGGGTAACCCGCCTCGGACGCAGCCGGCGACCCGATCCTCGACCGTAGAATCTGGAGACCTCGGCCAGACTCTCGATTAAGGAAGCCCGCATGCGGCTCGCTGTCCTCGGCTCCATCTCGTGGCGCACTCCTCCAGCCCATTACGGCCCCTGGGAGACGGTGGTCACCAATCTCACCGAAGGTCTGGTCGAACGGGGCTATGACGTCACCCTCTATGCCACACAGGACTCGGCGACCGAGGGCCGGCTACGGGCGGTGGTTCCGCGACCGTGCAGTGAGGATTCGACGCTCGACCCCAAGGTCTGGGAATACCTGCACATCTCTCAGTGCCTCGAGGAGGCTTCGAGCTACGACCTCATCCACAATAGCCTGGACTTCATGCCCCTGACCTACTCCCGCCTGATCCAAACCCCCATGGTGACCACGGTCCACGGCTTCTCGCTCGACCAGTACCGGCTGGTCTACCGCAAGTATCGCGAGTCGCATTTTGTCTCCATCAGCGATGCCGACCGGGACCCCTATCTGCCGTACGTGCGCACCGTCTACAACGGCATTCGGGTCCAGGACTTCCGCTTCTTCCCCAAGCACGGCGACTATCTGGCATTCGTCGGCCGGATTCACCCGGAGAAGGGTGTCCATGAGGCCATCGAGGTAGCGAGGCTCGCGGGCCTGCCGCTCCGAATCGCCGGGATTATTCAGGACCAGTCCTACTTCGACGCCGAGGTGGCTCCGCACGTCGACGGCCGCAGCGTGGAGTTCATTGGCCCCGTCGGGCCCGCCGACCGCGACGCCCTACTAGGCCAGGCGCTGGCGCTCCTTCACATGACCACGATTCCAGAGCGCTTCGGGCTGGTAATGGCCGAGGCTATGGCCAACGGCACGCCGGTCATCGGCCGTGCCCTGGGTTCGGTGAGCGAAGTGATCGACGACGGCGTTACCGGCTTTCTGGTCAATACTGTAGAGGAAGCGGTCGCCGCGGTTGAGCGAGTGCCAACGCTCGACCCAAGTAGCTGCCGGCGATGGGTCGAACAGCGGTTTTCCGTGGATGCCATGGTCGACGGATACCTTGAGGTGTACCGACACATCTTGGGTGACGAACGAGTGCGGCCGCTCCAAGGATAGGCCGACACGCCGAGACCACGGCGCTGCTCGAGCCAGGGAGGAAGGGAAATGAGCCGCAAGAAGATCACAGTCATCGGCGCCGGCGCTGTCGGTGCATCCACCGCACGAGCGCTGGCGGAGCGGGGTTACGCCGACGTCCTGCTTGTCGACGTCGTTCAGGGCTTGCCGCAGGGCGTCGCCCTCGACATCCTCGAGTGCGGCCCGATTCTCGGCTTCGACAGTCTTGTGACAGGAAGCAATCGGTACGAGGACATCGAAGGCTCCGACCTAGTGCTTATGACGGCCGGTATGCCCAGAAAGCCGGGCATGAGCCGCGACGACCTTGTTCGCACCAACATGGAGATCGTGCGTGAGGTGATGGGCCACGTGCGAGAACGGGCCGCCGAGGCCATCGTGCTCATGATGACCAACCCGTTGGATGCCATGGCGCAGCTGGCCCTGCGTGAAACCGGTTTCTCTAAGACGAGGGTGATCGGACAGGCGGGCGTGCTTGATTCGGCCCGGTTTCGAACCTTTATCGCCGCGGAGCTACAGGTATCCGTTCGCGATGTTACGGCGCTGGTGCTGGGTGGCCACGGCGACCAGATGGTGCCACTGCCCCGTCTCACCACCGTCAATGGGGTACCGCTGCCTCAACTGATGCCTGGAGACGCCATTGAACGGCTGGTACAGCGGACGAGGGACGGTGGAGCAGAGGTGGTAAACCTCCTCGGACGCAGCGCCTACTACGCGCCCGCGGCCGCCTTCCTCGACATGGTCGACTCGATCCTATTCGATCAGCGCCGGCTTCTGGCGGCCTCGGTGCTGCTCCAAGGTGAGTACAGCCAGCGCGAGGTCTACCTGGGCGTCCCGATCGTTCTCGGCGCCGGAGGGGTTGAGCGGATCGTGGAACTGGACCTCACGGATCAGGAATCTGAGGCGCTAGGCAGATCGGCGGATGCCGTCCGGGAGCTGTTGGGCGTCATGGGCATCGCATAGCCCCAACACGGACCCATCCCGTATCGAACCATCGCGCGCAGGGGTGCCTAAGGTATAGTCGCGGCAGCGGAGCCCTCGACGGCGTCAACCGGGGGCGAGTTCGGGTGGTTTGCGTCGATCCGTCGGGCCGCTGCGCCACGCGAAGATCCTCAACATACTCGACCGACCGCAGCCCTCCACGGCGGTCGCAGTATGAATTCAGCCCCTACGAATCATCGTCGGCGGAACGACCGTGTCATCCCGCCTCCGCTGATCACAATTAAGCTCCGGCAGGGCAGAGCCTGCGGCTGGTAGGGGCTGGATTCATTCTGCTACCGGGTTTGAGGGCGACCGACTGAGGTATTCCCAGCACCGGCCGTGGGCTCCTGCATCACCCGGCATGGTCTGGCGACAGGGTGGATGGTCAGACCGTGGCAACCTCCATTCGCGGACCAGGTGACTCCGACACATCTGGTGGACGACAAATCAAGGCGGCACGGGCGGTGGGCGTCGATCGATCGGGGCCGCGGCACGCGAAGATCCTCAATATACTCGACCGACCGCAGCCCTCCACGGCGGTAGCAGTATGAATCCAGCCCCTACGACCCATCGCCGACGGCACGACCGCGTCGTTCGCTCCTACGCCGATCACACAATCGGATCCGGCAGGGGACAGCAGGCAGCTGGTAGGGGCTGAATTCATACTGCGACCGGGTTTGAGGGCGACCGACTGAGGTATTCCCAGCACTGGTGGTGGGCCACTACGTCGGGGTGAGCGAGGAATCCCCTCGACGTAAGGAGGCGGGAGCGGCTGCAGCTGCAATCGTCACGTGGCTGCCTCCGAGGCGTGGCGAGCCGGTCACGGTCCACACAGGCTGGTAGAATCCGACGCTATGACCCCGGTCGTTCCTGCCCTGTGATCCGCGATCAGCCACGCTTCCGCAGACATGAGGGCGCCTGCCCGTTCTATCGGGAGAACTGGCTAACCGCCGACCAGCGCCGAACCCGCAAGGGCGAGATCGTGCTGTACGAGATCTACTGCCTCCGAGAGATGCCGCCCGAGACGCTGGAGGACCAGCACGCCTGCATGTCAAGCCCCGAGGTCTGCTGGCGGGACAACATTCCGCACGGGCGCGTACTGCGCCAACAGCGTGCGCGAGAGCGCGCCGCCGCCCGAGAGGCGTCATAGCCGCGCCAATACCTGGAGCGCTCGACGAGCGACAGCTCTATATACATTGTTGATCGAGCGCTAGAGGCTGTCGTTGCGAGCTTCGGCAGTTGGGCGAGTTTGGTCCCGAGACCGTCGTGGGAGTCGCAGCTACTTAACCGCGATGACCGTTCGGGCTCTTCCTGAGCTTGACGATCCGAACCGAGATCCAGAGGCCTCCTCCATGCAGTGGAGTGGCCCTCGGCCATGCTGTAAGAGTGTCAAAGTGGATAGACCGGTCGCTCCGAGTCTAGACTCAAAGGATTGAGTTTAGGGAGGTATGGCGAATTGGCAACCTTCGGAAGGTCGAAATGGAGTCCACTCTTCGCGGCGGCCTGTATCCTGGCCGTTCTCAGTCTGGGTGCCTCCGGGTGCAGCGTCAGCTTCTGCGCCGGGAGCGGGTGCGATTCCGGCAAAATCTTCTTCGGCAAGCACTACAAGCAATCGGGGGGAAGCATCTCCGTCGTGGACAAGTCAAGCTCGTTCAAGCTTGGCGAGAGTGTCGCCATGGTGGCGAATCTCAACCAAAACGCCGGATCGACCAACCTCACGCTGAAGGTGAGCCATGGAGGCAAGTCCCAGTCGTTTCCATATCACGTGACATCGACCAAGGACAACATCGAGGCCAGTTTGTTCTCTCCTGCGACCCTGGCATCTCTCGGCGTCACCAGTGCCGGATCATACACCTTTGAGATGCTCCGCGGCTCCAAGCAGCTCGCAAAGGGATCGATGACCGAGTCGTAGCACAAGCGACATCGGGTTGGAGGAGTTTCGCCCTTCGCGCCCAGACGGCGCGCTCCTTGCTCTATCAAGGCCCTCGAGGCCTGCCGTCATCGCGAGCGTATTGCATCGCTACGAGCGGGTTCGCATGGCCGAAGAACCGTCCGAGCCTCTCGGTAGCGGAGCCGAGCGCAGCCGAAGTCTCATCTGCCAGACGCTTGTAATGCGTCAGGTCGAGGCGGAGATTGTGGCCCTCCATCGACCGCTTCCAGACACCTGCGACCTGTCCGTCGACCACTATCGAGGGGGCGTAGATTCCGGTCTCAGAGCCCGCGGCCACGCCCTCGAGATCGATGAGATGCTTCGTCTCCGAGTAGCCGACGATCAGCTCGTCGAACGTGTGAATCAAGTGCACTCGTTCCGAATCCGGCGGCACTTCTGACCCGCCGGACCAGTACTCCACGTCCTCAATGCGCTCGCGCTGCAGCTGCCCAGCCACCATCTCAAGCCCTCGCCGTATGTCGGTGACGGTCAGGCTGGACCACCAAGCGAAGTCCTTGATAGTGGCGGGACCATGACCGGTAAAGTAACGGACCGTCAGCTCGGCCAAGGCCTC
>DASRCF010000116.1:0-4065 GCA_035653255.1 Chloroflexota bacterium | reverse complement strand
TTGAGCCACCGCCCCGGGAGTGTGCTCCGCATGACGATTCTGCGGCAGGGAAGGGTGCGCAATGTCAAGGTGCCGACCATCCGTGCGGACAACTGCGGCAATGCGGTAGCTCACGGTGGTCACACTCTGGTGGGCATTTCGATGATTCAGCCGCTGCGGATTCCGGTCCGCGTGCGCATCGCGACCGGAGACGTGGGTGGACCCTCGGCCGGTCTCGCATTTGCGCTCGGCATTGTGGAGCAGCTGACCGGGCGGGACCTCACCCATGGCAACAAGGTGGCGGCGACCGGCACGATTCAGCTCAACGAGCAGCGGCTGCCCGGCGGCCGAACGGCCTTCGACAGTCCCGTGGGGCCGATCGGGGGGGCCAGACAGAAGGCGCTGGCGGCGCAGGCGGCGGGCGCCGCCTACTTCCTGGTCCCTGTCGCCAACTACGCCGATGCACTGTCAGCGCATGCCCATCTCAAGGTCATCGCCGTCAGGGATTTGAGGCAGGCACTGGCCGTACTTGCCCACCTCCCGTCGCCGAAACACTGACGCGGCCGGTCACGCTCGAGTCCACCCCCGGAGGGCAACAAGCCGGGCGAGTATCTCAGCGCTCGCTACGAGGTCAAACCCAGCCGATGCTCGAGCACTCCGCTAGTGGTCTCATGAGTCACTTCCCGTGTAGAATTTCGCACCGATCCCGGTTCTGAGGATGGGCGTGAGATATCGCAGTCACGGTCCGCTGCTGGCCGGCTTGGTCCTCCTGGGCGCAACCGCGGTTCTTCCGCAGAGCATGGCATCGGCAGCTCGGGGTCCCGCACTGCGGCAGCTGCACTTCCGGTCAGAACGGCAGAAGATCGGCAATATGTTCGGGCTGGGGACGTACATCGCCAAGCGGTACCCCAAGGCGTTCAAGCCGGCCGTGAGGCGGGTGGCGCGGACCGGCGCCACGTGGGTGAGGGAGGAGTTCACGGCCTCCAACCTCCACAGCGGGCCAAAGGTTCCCTACGACTTCGTTTCGTATGACCGAGTCGTTGACGCCGAGCTCCGCCACCGGCTGCACATCCTCGGGCTTCTCGACTACAACAACTCCTGGCACGGCCACGACCACGTGTGGATGGGCCACGCTCACATCAAGAGTCTGGTTCACGACTATGTAGGCTTTGTCAAAGCGGTGGTCGCGCATTACGCTCACCGAATCCACGAGTGGCAGGTTTGGAACGAACCCGACCTCAGCCTCTTCTGGAAACCGTTTCCCAACGCCGTCGACTACGCATATCTCCTGCGTGAGACTTATCGCGCCATCAAGAGTGTCAACCCTCACACGAAGGTTGTGATGGCAGGTCCGAGCGGCGCGGACCGCTTCGCGCTGCGCTATATTCACCGGGTCGCCGCGGCCGGCGGCAGGTTTGATCAGGTGGCAATGCAACCCTATACAACCTGGCCCGGACAGTCGCTGCTCAACCAGATCGGGCAGTTGCGGCAGTTCCATAAACCCATCTGGTTCACAGAGATCGGCTGGGCCGGCCAGGCGCGATGCCTTCCATGCGGGAGCCCACAAGCCGAGGCCAGCAAGCTGGCCACGACCTACGCACTGACGGCCGTGGCGGGTGTTGCCAAAGTATTTTGGTACGACTTCCGGGACGATGGACTGCGCCAGAACTACACCGACCACTTCGGGTTGGTGGAGTACAACTTCGCCGGAAAGCCCACCTATCTGGCCTATCAAACGGGAGCGTTTTTCCTCGATCGAGCCCTGGTCGCCGGCGTCGACCGGCTCTCCAGGAGTCTGACCGTATACAAGCTACAGAAGCAGCGGCGGATCTACTATCTGGCTTGGAACTCGGATCGTTCGAGGTGGCAAACCGTGATCCTGCGCTGGTCCGGGAGCTCGGAGCGGGTACTCTCCAACACCGGGCAGCAGGTCACCCGGAGCGGAAGGGGTAGGCTGCGCCTCTCCGTTCCGCCCGGCTCCATCCGCTATGTGGCCGCTCTACAGGTTCGGCCTCCGGCACGAGCGCCGCATGGAATCAAGGTGCCACCGGGTCACACTCGCTGAAGCCGTCAGGGCCCTCGACCGGGTAACCGGCCGAGATCCGCCGGGCTTACTAGCGGCCGGCGCGGCCCGCTGTAGCGGTGGCAGGGCGTGCCTTGGCACGCTCCTCCCGCTTCTTGGCAGTCTTACGGTGCTTGGCGATGGCCACTCGCTTGCGCTTGTTCATCACGCTCCTTGGGTGTGAGGCTGAAAGATGTAACCGGCTCCCCGGCTGGTACGGATGTACGACGGCGGGTCTGTCTTATCTCCAAGCTTCTCTCGCAGACGCCGCACGTAGACCTTCAGGTACTGGACCTCGCCGCGATACTCTCGGCCCCAAACCTTGGTCAAGAGCTCTTCCTGCGGCATGACGCGTCCTCGATTGACGACCAGGTGATAGAGCACGCTGTACTCGGTCGGAGTCAGCTCCAGTGGCTGGCCATCCAGATACGCCCGCCGCGCATTGAAGTCAATGCGCAGGCGCCCGTCGTCGAAGATCTCATCCCGGCTCTCGGGTGTGCCGGCGTTGGTACGCCGAAGCACGGCGTCGACACGGGCCATCAGCTCCTTCGGGCCGAAGGGTTTGACGATGTAGTCGTCGGCGCCGGTCTCGAGGCCTCGAACCTTGTCCTCCTCCAACCCCTTGGCCGTGAGGAGGATGATGGGGATGTCGGAGCGCGCCCGCAGGCGCTGGGTGACTTCAAAGCCGTTGAGGCCGGGCATGGCGACGTCGAGGATGATGATGTCGGGTTGTGCCTCATCGGTCTTCCGTAACGCCTCCCAGCCGTTCTCGGCATGAACGATCTCGTAGTCGGGCCGGTGAAACGAGAACGCCAGGGAGACGATCTCGGCTACCTCGGGCTCGTCGTCGACGAGCAAGACCTTCACGCGTGGCCGGCCTGTTGCTCGCTCTTGGGGAGGCTAAAGGTGAAGGTGGTCCCCGACGACGGGTAGCTCTCTACCCAAATCCTCCCCTTATGGAGCTCGATGAGCGAGCGGCAGATGGCAAGGCCCAAGCCGGTCCCGCCCACCTTGGCTGAGCCGCTCTCGGCCCGGTAGAACTTCTCGAAGATGCGACGCTGCTCCTCGGCTGGAATCCCGGCTCCGGTATCCTGAACGCTCACCCAAACCTCGTCTGGTCGGTCGTCGACGCGTATCGAAATGGCCGAGTTCTCCGGACCGTACTTGCAGGCGTTGCCGACGAGATTCGTCAGGACCTGCTGGATTCTGCTTCGGTCCAGCAGCAGCCAGATCGGGTGCGCGTCCCGTCTCACGTCGATGGTCTGGTTGCGCCCTCGGGCCGCCACGGCCATCGACTCCGTGGTGTCCCATACTACTTCCCATATGTCTGTGAGCCGGCGGTCGAGCTCGATCCGGCCGTCCTCCAGCTGAATCATCTCCAGCAACTCTTCGACCATATCCAGCAGTCGCTGCGTGTTTCGTCCCACGCCGTCAAGGAGCTTGGCCTGCATCGGCGAAAGGTCCTCGGAATGGGCGTCGAGGAGGTCCACGGAGCCCTTGATAACGGTCAGGGGCGTGCGCAGGTCGTGCGAGACGGCGGCCAGGAACTCGGACTTCAGCGCATCGAGCTGTCGCAGCGCCTCGGCTTCGCTGGCCTCGCCGAGGAGGCGGGCGTTGTCGATCGCCGTTGCGGCCAGATTGGCAAAGATCTCGAGCGTTTGGATGGTGTCGACGGTGGGAATCCTACCGTCGAGCGGCTCGTCGACGGAGATGATGCCGATCAACCCGTGCTCCCTCGTCTCAAGCGGCACGATGAGGGCGTGCTCCTTCGTCCACTCGCTGTCGGGTACGGGTTCGCCCGGAAGGTTGTAGAGATAGGGTCTGATCTCGGGGTCCTCAAAGGACTGCTGGTGAATCCTCATCATGTACGACCTGCTGATCCGGTTCTCGGTCGACATTAGCGAGCTGATGAACTCGGGGGGCGTCGGCGGCTGCATGCTTTCCCAGTCGACGCCATAGACGGCGCGACAGAGGGCTGCTCCGGAGACGGGGTCGAAGAGCCGGACGACGGCAGCCCGAAAGCC
>DASRCF010000115.1:0-3914 GCA_035653255.1 Chloroflexota bacterium | reverse complement strand
AGGCGGCGTCTATGTCGGCGCGGATGCGCTCCAGGGGGGATACTCGTGGGGACACGGGTGTGGGTTTCCTTTCTGTGCTTGTCAGGCTCTGAAAGGAACCTACGCCCGTCGTCTATTTACACCGCGGACTGGACGCCACCGAGGACGCTCGCTGCTGGTCGAGACCAATGAGGGCTTGCAGCCTCTTCTGTTCCGCTCGGAGGATGGCCACTGGTTGGGCGGCGAGCTCCTCGGGGGACAGGCCGTCCAACATTGGAGAGGTCGCCACCGAATTTGGACCGGCGATTGTCGTCCGAGCTTGCTCGGACCTCCTCACAGCATCAGCGATGATTCGATCGACATCGCCGCTGAACTGGAGGCGGAAGGCGTCCCAATCTGCATCCGTCAATCCGGCGCGCGGATGGCCCGATCTGAGTTCTTCAAATGTTCGTAGCAAGACTACCCGACGGAGACTGTCAACTCTCGACTCAAGACTGTGCAGCTCGGTCAGCCGTCGCTCTACCGTCTCAAGCTCCGTCACGCGCGCCTGAAGCACCTCCGTTAGAGCGGCCAATCGGTCGGCACTCCCCTTTGTGCCTGCGCTCGTCAGCTCCCTGATCTGTTCTGAAACTCGGCTGAGGGGTCTTCGTGTCACCCGCTCGCTCAGACTCCTTTTGCCCGAGAGTTCGCTCAAGGATCCGCTCGGTCGTGATCCTCTCGCTGAGGTCGGCTATGGCAGACAGCTCGTCCGACTGCCGATCCCTTGACGCCTGCAGTCGGATGTCGAGGAGCTCCTGAAAGTCGGTTGCGCCTTGACGCTGCCCGAGGTCCAAAGAGTCAAAGACCACCCGTTCGATCTCAGCTAGCAGGCTGTCGGACACGCCGTCGGCGGCGCACAGCTGCTCCACGAACTGCTGCGAGAGATATCTCACGCTGTTTGGATTGAGTGGGTCGGAGGGGTCTGGATTGGCCAAGTCGCTGCTAGTTCCGGCGCCATGGGTCCATGTGACCCGACTCACGGACCCTGTGAGCAGCCGACGGGCACGAGCAAGGAAGGACTGCGGATTCGCGAACGGTTCGGTCGAACCGGCTCCAGCCGCGATTACGTCGGCCAGAGCGGTCTTGCCTGAACCCCGGGGACCGATGATGGCGACTAGTCCAGGATTAAGCCGGAGGCCCTGTTGAGGGAACCAATCCTGATTGGGAACCTCTACTGATGCAATGCGTCCCGCGCGCATGCCTTCCATCGGGTCGGACGGCCCGATGTGGGCTCGGGTCTCGGGGGACAGGCATGCCATGCGCAACGTCTCAAAGGTCAGGTCACCCTTGAGCCAGCAGAAACGATCCTGATCTGGAACTCCAAGTCGCTCGGCCTGGTGAGCGTCACTTCCATGAAGGCAGACCTTCGTTCCCTCGTACCGAAGGTTTAGGACCTCCTTTCCGTCGACCCCTTGTCCCATCCAGAACCGGGCTTGGTTGGTCTCGAGCCCAGCTGTCGGTGACGTATGCCTCGCGCAGCTGTTCGTGACTGACTTTGAACTGAAGAGCACCTTCTTCGAGCGCTGGGCGTTCATCGAGCCCGGGTTCGCCGCGAAAAGCACGACCGAGGCTTATGAGACCGGCGGGATCAGCACGATAAGGACGATCCTGGAACGAGAACTCCAGCCTGGCCAGGAATCGATCAAGCTCATCTATCTGGTTCGGAGGACAAAGTAGGTGCAGGTTCACCGCTGCGCCTTGACTGGTTGCGTGAGCCAGCCGGAGCTCCACGTTCGGAAAGAGGAACCCGATCGACGATCCAGCCCCCTCGCGATGTGCTTGATAGGCGCTCCGGAAGGTGGACGTGCTGACATAGTCCGTGATTCCGGCAGCTTGGACTGCGGGCGACCGGCTCGCCAGTAACTCGAGGGCCTCCGAGATGGTCAATGTTCCGTACCCATCGTTGCGCAGAGTCCCGGGAAGGTGGACGTGAGGATCCCAGCGTCTCCATACGGAACCGCTGCTGGGAGCATGTCTGGGAGACGAGGAGCTGGACAAGGGTGCGGTCACGTGCCCTTTCTCAAAACACCTGCAGGCCGTAGAGGGTCGCGACAGTCTTGAAGGACAGCATGTCTGTGGTCACGGGAAGCGTTTCGAGGATCTCTACCTCCAGGTCCTCGTCATCGAACAGAGCCCAGCACTCCCAGCCACTCTTGATCCGCGATTCGTATCGGATACCGGCGTATAGAGGTTCGCCTCCGTCATCGGCCCTGTACGCCCAGTCGGCGATCAACTGAGTCACGCGGCGATCAGGTCCGCGTACGGCTGCGACGTCGAGATCATCGAGACCAAGCGCGGAGAGCCCCAGCGCGAGCTCTTCGCGCAGAAACTGATGAGTGAGCACCGACTCGACGTCCAAGAACAGGGCGTCCGAGGGAAGACGCACGTGTACAGCACTTCGACGCTGTCGCCAATCTGCCGCCACGGATCCGACGTCCATGAATCCCAAATCGCGCCATTCGTCCTCCACCAACGACAAGAGGGGGAGGCTGGGCCGGAAGCGAGCGAGCGTTTCGCCGAAACAAGTCTCGAGATCGCTACCGAAATAGAGGACTCCAACGTCGGCTGTGAGTGGATCGAACCGGTTTGCGCCGATTGAACCTGAGGGACGGCTAGGGACCAGCGGGTGCGTGCCGCGGGCCACCCTCCACAGTCCTGCTCGCGGCGAACGGACGACCGTTGGAGCACTCCCCATGAACTCACCCGCCAGCGATGAAGGCCTTCGCTGCCCCGAGCGCTTCCTTCAACCGACCGTCCCGGATCGCCTGTGCCGGAGAGTCGTCGTCCAACTGGGGGTTCATCCCGACGAACCAGGCACGGATGACGTGGGGCGATTCGTGAGCCAGGAGTAGGTGGAAGATCTGGAAGGCGGCTCTCAACCGCCGCTCAGCCTCGCTACGAGGCGCTCCGGTGCCCTGTGCCCAGCGCCCCACCCGCTTCGAGTCGCCCACGTCAGCCAGGTAGGCAACCAGTTTCTGGCCGAGTGCCTCCTGGAGGTACCGAGCAACGTCTTTGACCTCGTAGGAGACGGCCCGCTCATGGGCTTCGTGGCTCGCCGTTCGGGCGCTCCGGGCCATCCGGGACCTCCTATTGCTCGGTGTTACCCCACACACTACCATTAACACCCTGACTTAGACCACCGGTAACACCACCATATTGGCCCCCGGGAGGGTCCGTGGCCGAACTAACTGTCGCCAGCCGGCGAGTCGGTGACGTCCTCGTAAGCGAGGACCTCGTCGAGCTCCTCGGCGCTGAGCACATCGATGCCGCCGTGAACCAGCTCCGGCTAAACGGGGGGAATTGCTGGGCCTGCGAGGGTGGGATCCATCACCCTGACGACGTCTCGCTGGTGGTCCGGGTCACCGCGGTCGGGGGGAAGACGGGCTTCATCCATATGCGCTGCGGCCCACCCCAGATTCTCGACGAGCGCCGCAACCGGAGGGCGGCGATCGCTATGAGCAAGTACCTCTTGGAGCGTGGGACAGACGCTCAAGCGTTTGCTGGTGTCCGGAGCTATCCCGCCCCACACTCGATGCTCTTCGTCAGCCTGGAAGCGCCGGTATCGGCCACGGCAGAGAACGGCGAGCGGACGAGCCCGTGGCTTGACTTGCTTCTCGGAGACGGACTCCAACTCTTGCCGCCCGACGTCTTCGACGCCCAACCTCAGATTGTCGACGGCTGGACCCTGCGAATCGCTGGGTCGAACGTGACATGCCAGACCCCCAGAGGTGCCCTGTCTGAGGGCCTGCTGGAGATGCCAAAACCTTGGCTAGCCGCGCTCGCCGCCGAACGGTCCTGCGTCGTCGTAGCGACGGGGATTGCAGTCGACGGTGACCGCCTTGGCCCTGATCTAGAGCCTGCTCTCAACAGCTTGGCGGCCAACGGCCTGGTCGTCG
>DASRCF010000114.1:0-2581 GCA_035653255.1 Chloroflexota bacterium | reverse complement strand
CCGGAGAGCAGTTCGTCCGCTACTGGGTCCACACGGCTCATGCCCTCATCGACGGGGAGCGGATGGCCAAATCCGCCGGCAACATCCTTACCGTCTCGGACCTTCTCGAGCGCGGCATTCACCCGCTGGCGTATCGCTACTTCCTCTTCCAAGCCGACTACCGCAAGCAGGTGACGGTCACGTGGGAGGCGCTGGCGGCTTCGCAGACGGCACTCGACCGGATTTGGGATCAGGCCGCCGAGCTGCTGCAGGAGGCGGGCGGCCGCCCGGGGATCAAGTGCGCCGACGTCGACAGCGCGTTTCACGAAACCATCAACGACGACCTGGCCGTCCACCGCTCGGTCGGCCTCCTGCACGACATGCTCTCGGGCTCCCTGCCGGCGTCCGCCAAGCTGGCCCATCTGGAGGATTTCGATAGAGTTCTGGGACTCGATTTTCGAAAGCACGCGGAGCTGCGCTCCAGTGTGAGTGAGGATCAGCGGAAGCTGCTCGAGGACCGCGAAGCGGCGCGTAGGGCACGGGATTTCGCACGCTCGGACGAGCTTCGTGCGGAGCTGTCGGCGCAAGGAGTCGAGGTCAAGGATACGCCGGGCGGCCAGCGGTGGGTGCGACGGGGCGTTGAAGGTTAAGCGTAAAGAGTAGAAGGTAGAATGGCGCCCGAGCAATTCAGCCGGAGCCCGCGGAATGCGTGTGACCAACGACGGCCTGTAGGGGCGCCCGAGGTGACGAGTGCGCCCGCGAGGTCTACGGGTCACCGTTCGCACCCCGAGGGATGCCGCGCGGTCGGTGGACATGTCCGAGCACGCGGGCGTCCTCCTGCGTCGGGCGCCCCTACGAGCGACATCCTGTTGTTCCACGCGGTTCGCGGCGGAGGAGCCCGAAAGATGGCGATGTCGGAGCACGCGAGCGACATCCCCTTGTTCCGCGCGGTTCGCGGCGGAGGGATCGGGCGGCGTTGGTGATGTTTCGTCGGGCGGGTTAAGGGTAGCCAGCCCCCCGACGGCCGAGGGGGGACCGGTTCAAGCCCGCCCTTGAAGCAACGAAGCCCAGGCAGGCGCCGAGCAGACCGCCGAGAAAGACTCCGATGAGCCCTCCGAGCGCGGCGAACACCGGAAACGCAACGACCAGCGCGATGCCGTCCAGCGCGTCGACAGGCGCCCCGCCGTAGGCGACGACATAGAGGATTCCTATAACCAGGGCGTAGGCCCCACCACAGATGGCGCCGGTGATCGCGCCGCTGGTGGCAAAGAAGAGCACGACGTGGGGCTCGTCGAGGTGGCGTCCGGCAACCCGCGCGCCCAGCGATCCGACCACAAGCGCTCCGGCAACCAGTACGATCTCCACCGTAAGCCGCTCAGCCGAGGGCAGGTTGCCGGCTCCCAGAGCCGCGAAGAGCCACATCACCAGAGCCCCGAGGACGCCCCCCAAAACAGTGATCAATCTCGTTCGGGTGCGGGTCTGAAGTGGGTGTCGCGACGGTCCGCCGTCTGCATCAGCATCATCATACCCGTCCGGGAGCCGAACGAAAAGGAGTCATCGAGTCCACTCGTGCAGGAACCACAGCATTGGAGACTCTACGACCTGGACGAGGCACAGATGGCTGCGTGTCACCCCCTACCGGCCTCACCTCCTCCCGTCAGAATGACTCAGCGGCCACTGGTTATGTAGAATTCCATCGAACCGGCGAGCGTTCCATAAGCACATGCTGCCGGTCAAATCAGCTACATGATCGGCAGGTAGCGGCTACGCAGACTACACCTCAGACAGCGCTGTCTCGAACCGGCGGAATCGAGGACAGCCTATCGGCGTCAACCGGAGCGAGGAACCGGCTCGCAGACATCTGGCCCGCGATCAGGCCTCTGGCGGACGAGGACCGCCGCATCACGATGGCCAAGGTCAGCGCCTGGCTGCACTGGCTGGCGGCCGCCCTGGCGCTCCTTCTTCTTGCCGTGCCGCCGACGAACGGGGGCATGGTGCTCAAGGTGGGGATTCTCTCCGGCCTGGCAGTTCTGGTGACGGTGCCGATTCTCGCGCTCCCGTGGTCGCGCTTGCCGGTCGATGCTTTCCTCGTCGTCAGCGCGCTGGACATTGCCCTCATCGGGGTTGGGGTTGCGCTCACCGGCGGCGCCTCCAGCCGCTATCAGCTGCTCTTTGTGCTGGTGGTCCTCTTCGCGGCGTACTTCTATGGCATCCTGCAGACGGTCCTCATCGCCGCTGCTACAGTGGCCGTGTATTGCGCCCCATTGATCTACAGCTCTCAGGTCCCCTCCTGGAGTGCTTCGTGGGCCGGAAGCGCTCTGGGAGTCATGATTCTGGTGGCGGCGGTGACCAAGGAAACCGTCCACCGGGCAGACCGAGAACGACTGCTGCGGGACCGCGCAGAGTCGGAGCGGCGCCAACTGCTGGCTGCGGAGATGAAGCGGACCGCCGCTCTGCAGACGAAGACACGCCAACTGGAGAGCATTCTGGAGACGGGTAACGCCTTCCGTCTGCAGCTTGGTCTCGACGCCCTCTTGGAGAAGGTTGCCTCGGCCATCTGTGAGACCGGAGGCTTTCGGGCCGCCGTCGTCCGGCTCTTCGA
>DASRCF010000113.1:0-28735 GCA_035653255.1 Chloroflexota bacterium | reverse complement strand
AGGTCAGCTCGATTTCGACAACTTTATCTACGGCCAGTTCCCCTGGGCCATCCTGTTCGTCGTCGGCGTGATCTTCGTCATCCTAACGATCGCGTTCCGCTCGCTCCTGCTGCCTCTGAAAGCAGTGCTGATGAACGGCCTTTCTGTCCTGGCGGCTTACGGGGCGACGGTGTTTGTGTTCCAGGAGGGACATTTCAGCGGCCTCTTTGGGTTCACGGCCACGAACTACCTCGACTCTATCGTTCCAGTCTTCCTCTTCTGTGTGCTGTTTGGACTGAGCACCGACTACGAGGTGTTTCTATTGGCCCGTGTACGAGAGGAGTTCATGCGCACAGGGAACAACCCCCTCAGCGTGGCTGTTGGTCTCGAACAAACGGGCAGGGTGATCACGAGCGCCGCGCTGATCATGATCGTGATCTTCGGCGCCTTCTCCTTTGCCAATCTGGTAGTGATCAAGCAGCTCGGCTTCGCCATGGCCGTCGGGGTGCTCGTCGACGCCACCCTCATCAGAGCGCTGCTGGTGCCGGCGGCGATGCGGGTTCTCGGTCGCTGGAACTGGTGGCCCACCAGAACTCCTACTCCCCGCGTACCGATGGAGATGGTCGCCAGTGCTCCGGCGGCGAGTGCCGAATAGCGGGATCGAGTCAGGCCGAACTACGTCTTGCTCTGCGAGTGATGCACTTCCAGCGGCGTCGGCTCGATCCCTAGCCGATCAAGGAGCTTTCCCGCCTCCGCGAATCCCCAGTTGACGTCGGCGGACAGGTGGGCATCTGAGCTGACCGTGACTGGAATCGACAGCTCCCGGCATCGGCGGAGAATCCAGGGCGCCGGATAGGGCTCGCCGAGCCCCTTGGGCCACCGGCCGGGTTCAGCTCGACTGCGACGTCCGCATCCGCGAGCGCAGCCAGCGCACCCTCGACCGCGTCCCGATACCAGGCTTCCTCTCCTGTGAAGTACCTGCGTCGTGATTCCAGCGCTTGATGACATCGAAGTGTCCAACCACTCAGACATTTGAAACCGTAGGCACCAGGGATAAGCGCCGGTAGTAGTCAGCGACCATGGCCTCGATCGCACCCTCGTAGTCGACATCGAGTATCTCGCGAAACCCGGTCTCGGTGCCGTCAAACGATCGCGGAGGCTGACTCTCACCGAGGAAGTGCACGGAACCGACGAGATAGTCGAATCCGTGGCTCGCCAGCATCTGCCGCTGAAAGGCGGAGACGGCTGAATCGGGTATGAAATCGATCTCCATCCCCAGCACCACGTCGATGCGGCCGGCATATCGCTCACGGGCCGCCACCACCTCCCTGCCGGTAGGACTCCAACTCGCGTGGATCCATGGTCCACTCGGTTCCGAAGGGAAGGGGCGCGTGGCTGGAAATGCCGAGGCGGGCCAGGCCGCAGGCGACCGCAGCCTCTACCACCTGGTCGATGGTGGAATCGCCGTCACAGTAGTGGTTGTGGGTGTGGAGACTCGAATGAAGCGCGGAGATGGTTGCCATTTCGTATGGTTGCACAGGCGGGCTTTCGAGTCGCCGGTCTCCAGTTTCAGGTTGCGAGCTCGAGGGCAAACCGACGGGCTCACAGGTTTGGTCAGATATGGGGCTCCCAGATGTACAATCGAGTCGCGGGCAACGACGGGGAGTGGCGCAGCCCGGTAGCGCACTTGCATGGGGTGCAAGGGGTCGCTGGTTCGAATCCAGTCTCCCCGACCAAGTCCGCCACGTCTTAGCGGGAGCTGTTCCTCAGCTGCTGGGCGTGGACGCCTTTCAGAGCGCGCTCGACCTCCTCGATGAAGCCGTCGTCCTCGGAGGGTCCCGCGCCTCCCACGAGCGCTCTGATTTCCTCCTTCGATGCCTGCAGGCACTCAACTTTCAACCGTCTGCCCGTCACGCCGCCGATCACGTCTTCCAGGATCTTCCGATTCTCGGGCCGGTTCATCTCCTCCCGGTGGAAACGGTAGGGCCAGGCAATGGCCACGTGCGTTTCCGACCAGGAGGTCGGGGTCGCGTCGCGCAGCAGCGCGTAGAGACTCTGACTCCGGCCCCGCATGGCCGACTTGATCTCGGCCCAAGAGGCGTCCACGGGCCTCTGGGACCCAGGCCCAGACTCTCGAAGTGCTGTCGGGTCCGGCATCTCCGGCGGGTCTTCGGGCGGCGCAGGCTCCGGCTCGTCCGACCCTAAGGTTGGACCTAGGGCCGGACTCTCGGCGACTCTCTCAGTGGAGGCACGGGACGAGGGTTTCTGTGGTTCGGCCTCATTTGGCGACGACTCGTCGCCGGCAACAGGAGAATGATGACTAGCGGCGCTCGGCTCGGGATCCCGGACCGGGCCCGCGCTGAGAACCATGATGCCCTGGACGCACGCCAGCTCCAACGGTAGCTCGGGCGGAACGCTCAGGCGCGGCTCGATCACCTGCTCGGTGAGCGCATGCAGAACCTCCACCACCTTCCATCCCGTCACCCGGGCCGCATGCGCCTGCAAGGAAGCCGCCAGGGCGGGATCGGCGTCGACGCTTTCGGGAGCACCACTGACCGCCAGCAGAAGCCAGCGCCAGTACTCGACCAGCTGCCGCCACAGAAAGCGGGGATCAGCGCCGCCGGCCACGGCTTCGTGGATAAGGTTGAGTGCCAAGCCCGGGTCTTGATCGAGCATGTGAGATGCAATGGAGGCGATGGTCGTCGGCGTGCCGAGGCCGATGCTTTCCCGCACATCCTCGGCGGAGATGGTGCCCCCGGTGAAGGCATGGACCTGATCCAGCAGCCCCAGCGCATCGCGCAGACTCCCCTCACTCCGCTGCGCGATCAGCTCGACGGCCTCGGTGCTGACGTCGATACCTTCCTTGGTAGCCACCTGTTGTAGACGGCCAACTGTATCCACACGGCTGATCTTGTGGAAGTCGAACCGCTGACAGCGGGAGAGTATGGTGGTTGGTACCTTCTCGGGCTGCGTGCTCGCGAAAACGAAGAGCACGTGGGCGGGAGGCTCCTCCAGTGTCTTGAGCAGCCCGTCGAACGCCTGGACAGAGAGGCGGTGGACCTCGTCGATGATGTAGACCTTGAACCGGCCCTCACTGGGCGCGAAGGCGGCCCGTTCGCGCAGTGCCCTGATGTCGTCGATGCCGGTGTTTGAGGCCCCGTCAATCTCGATCACATCGGGCGAGGCCCCCCGCTGGATGGCGACGCACATCGTGCATGTCCCGCAGGGTGCGCCATCCGCGAGCTGGAGGCAGTTAACCGCCTTGGCCAGAATCCGGGCCGTGCTGGTCTTGCCGGTTCCACGCGGTCCCGTAAACAGGTAGGCGTGGGCCAGCCGGTCGTGGCGGACCGCGTTCTGCAGCGTCCTGATGACGTGAGCCTGGCCGATGACGTCGTCGAACGTCTGCGAACGCCACTTGCGGTACAGGGATTGGGAGGTCAGATGCGTACCTGCTTCGAGGAGGTGCTTCAGAGATTATAGGTGCCACCCCGAAGGTTGCTCCGGGATACTGGAGCCCATCAAGGGTTAGGTGAAATAGGTGCCGAGCCGCCCACTCAGGTGGCTATGCCGTGGCCACACTATCGGATCTCGGTCCCCTACAGACCCTGTGAATGGATTCTCGTCATAGGTTTCCGACGGCTTCAGTCGCCCTTTGGCTGCCAGGGATAGATGATCCAGTCGGACGTTTCCTCGACGTAGTAATCGGGCCGCTGGTTTTGGTAGCGAGAGCGGCTGGGCTTGTAGTGGAGGACGGCAACCTCCGGCCTAGCCCCGGCTCGTGCCAGGCGGTCTTTGACCGTCACGGATGTGCTCCCGCTGTCCCAAACGTCGTCGATGACCAGAATGCGTTTGCCGGCGACAAGTGGATCCTCAGGAAACTGCATGAAGAGGGGCTCCTGAAGGCGATCGTCTGGGCCCGTGTAGAACATTACCGCGGCAACCAGAATGTCACGCATTCCCGTGAGCTGGCTTACGAGGGCAGCCGGTATCATGCCACCCCGGGTGACGACCAGCAGGTGATCGTAGTCGACCGGCAACTGCTCGACCAGTCCGTCGACGAGCCGCTCCACGTCCCGCCATCCCAGGTGGCGCTTCTCATCCGGCCCCGCCATCACAATCAACTGTACCGGTCGCGGTTCGCGTGTGCGAGCCTGCTCTCCAACGTGCCTCATCCGTAAGGACACCGGGCGACGAAGCGGTGCATCAAGTGACGGGGACTTCCGGTTAGTCCTGCCAACGCTTCAAGGCATATTGAGGACGGAGTAGATGAAATGAATTGTCGTCTTCATGGACCAATCTGCCGGAGACGGTGGGATCCGAGCCTGGTGAGGTTGTCAAGCGCGTGAAGGTCCTGGGTATCGACGTTGGCACCTCCTCGGTTCGAATGGTCGCCTTCGACTCCGCCGCGCAGCCGGTTCGAGGCTTGCGCTGGCAGAAGTCGTATTCTCCTGAGGCCACTTCGGACGGAGGGGTGACGGTCAAACCCGAGATGCTGGCAGAGCTGGTGTTCGAGGGGCTCGACGAGCTCAACCGGCTGGTGGCCGACACCGAAGAGCCGCGCTTTAGCGCGGTCGGGTTCTCATGCTTCTGGCACAGCCTCCTGGCCCTCGACGCAGCCGGGAAACCGCTGACGCCGGTGCTGCTTTGGGCCGACACGCGCTCCGAGAAGGTCGTCTCCGACCTCGCCCGCCGGGTGGACCTGACACGCCTCCACACGGAGACAGGCGCCATGCTGCACTCGTCCTACTGGCCGGCAAAGATTGCCTGGCTAGCTTCTGAGGATCCTTCGTCCTTCGCTCGTTGCCGGCGGCTGGTGTCGTTCGGCGAGTACCTGTACCAGCGTCTATTGGGAACGTGGCAGGTGACCACGTCCATGGCTTCGGGTACGGGATTGTTCGACGTGAGGACCTGCGAGTGGAGTCAGTACGCTCTGTCCCTTCTTCCGCAGGGCGTTGGCGCAATGCTGTCCCCGGTGGGAGATGGACTGTTGGAAGGACTGAGCGCTGAGCTCTGTAAGAGGTGGCCCTCAGTGGCGGGGACGGCGTGGCTTCCGGCTATCGGCGACGGCGCCTGCAGCAACGTGGGTGTAGCCGGCGTGTCTCCCGGATGGGTCGTCGTCACCGTGGGCACCTCGTCGGCAGTGCGATCAATTCAGTCCGGACGTTGCGGAGGAAAGTTTGGTTCGCTCGATGACGGCCAACATCTGTGGTGCTACCGCCTGGACCAAGAGTGGTCGGTCATCGGCGGTGCACTCAGCGAGGGTGGAAACCTGATCCGGTGGCTGAAGGATACGCTATCGCTTGATGCGCTCGAGCCGCTGGAAGCCGAGATCACGGAGCGCGCGCCGGATATCGCCCGGCTCACGGTCCTGCCGTTCATAGCCGGAGAACGAAGCCCACACTGGGCGTCGAATGCGAAGCTCACGGTTCACGGAGTGGACCTGCACACCCGGCCCGTGGACCTGTTGCAGGCAGCCATGGAAGCGGTGACGTATCAGCTCGGGGATGTCTACGAAGCACTCGGAACGTCGGCATCGTCGTCCGGAGTGATCGCCACCGGCGGCGCCCTCGTCCGGTCACCCGTATGGGTGCAGATCATCGCCGGAGTCTTCGGCCGCGAGGTCTTCACCTCACCCGTCGAGGAGTCGTCGAGTCGCGGCGCCGCCATCATGGCCCTGAACGCCGTCGGAGCGGTGCACCTCGAGGATCTTCAACCTCTCTTAGGCCCCTCCTATCGGCCCCGCTGGGACCCTGACCTGTACCTGGCAGCTCGCCGCCGACAGCAGCAGCTCTACACACTCATAAGGGGGACAGTGACACCTGTGGAGGACGCTGGCAAGGTTTCAAGATAGCGGGCCTTTGATGGCAAGCTCCCTCTCGTGCTGACCTCACTTGCGACCTGAGCTCTTGCGGATTGCAGTCGCTCTCGGCACGGTGATGATGAAACGGGCTAGCATAACTTTGTGACCCTGTAGTGCGTTCCAGTTCCGCCTGACAGTCTGAGAGGGTGGGTGCGTGGGTATCGGTGATTCGAAGGAGACCGGAGCGTCCGGGCCATGCCGTACGTGCGGAAACGAGGGCGGAGGCCGTTACTGCAGCCGTTGTGGATCGGCGCTGACGGGTTCGGATTCTTCGGGGGACGGCGATCGAGCCTCCACGCACCACCCAGGCCCCTGGAGGCCGGCCCGGGGACGGCGGTGGCGGATCTTCGGCCTAGGCGCCATCGCGCTGGTTGTGGCCGCGGTCGCGGTGGTTAGTGCCACCGGATTCCAGCGGGTACCGAGCAGCGGCATATGTTTCGCCAACCCGCTCGACCGGACTTCATTGTGGCCCTACAATCCCAGCACGGGCGTGCTCAGCCTCCGGTACTATGCCGGGCCACCACCCGAAACGACGTACGCCCAGCAGTATCAGGAGGCGGCCCGGCACGCTCTCGAGGAGTGGTCGGAAGCCTGGCCAGTCATCCGCTTTGTACGCGTTTCGTCTCCTGCGCAGGCCCAGATTCTTATCCGGCACTCCGCCTTCGGAACCCACGGGTTCTGGTACGACCACGCCGGCCTTACGGTTCCCATAGTCAACGTCTTGGGCTGCGGCCTGAGCCGGGCAATCATAGAGATCAACGATAGCTACCTGGTGCATGATGGGCTGACCCAATACGGGCAACCGATGCTGCGCCATCTGCTTCTGCATGAGATCGGTCACGCGTTGGGACTCAAACACGTCTACAAGGCAGTTCCCTCGGTCATGGTGCCGACTTCGGATGCCTACCGGTACGTGAAACCTCAGCCATACGACATCCTCACCATCTCGCGCTTGTACCCGCTGCCGCAGCGCCGCCACGGGCACTCAACCGAGCCTGGCTGATAGCCAGGAGGCGGGGCGGAACCCGCCGCCTCCAGTACTCGAAGGCCGAATCTCAGTCGAGGCTGCCATTCACGGCGGCTGGAGATCGATCCACGAGATCTATGTCGCGTGCTCCTCAGGCAAGAGCCGGCAAGCTCAAGGGCGGCTCAGCAGGCTGGCTACCGAAGCCGGCATATCCCTGCGGGTGGTCGAGCGTGAACGCATCGACGAGCTTGCCACCGGGAGAACTCATGGCGGCGTGGTTGCGTTGGTGGGGGAGCGGCGCTTCCTTGCTCTCGACGAGATGCTGACAAGGGTCGGCCCAACCCCATTCCTGGTCATGATCGACGGCGTCGAGGATCCCTACAACTTCGGCTCGGCCCTTCGATCCGTCTATGCCGCCGGAGCAGGCGGCCTACTACTCCGACCGCGAAACTGGCTGTCCGCAACAGCCGTGGTCGCCCGGGCCTCCGCGGGCGCTTCTGAGATGCTGCCGGCCGCAATTGCCGATGATCTGGAAAGCGCCGCGAATGTCTGCCGGGGCGCAGGGCTCACGGTAGTGGTTGCCGACGAGGAGGCAGAGATGAGCCTCTACGACGCCGATCTAACAGGGCCTCTGCTTTTGATCGTCGGTGGCGAGCATCGCGGCGTCACCAGGTCGTTTCGGGCCGAGGACATGTCCCGGGTCAGGGTTCCCTACGCCCGGGGCGATGCCAGATCTCTGGGGACGGCTGCAACGGCCGCCGTCCTGGCGTTCGAAATCCTGCGGCAGCGTTTGCCCTGAAACCCTTGGGTTCAGCCTCCGTCGGACCGATTCTCCTCGGTCCCCCAACGGTGCTGGTCCTGGCCGGACACGTGTGAGATGATCTGCTGATCTCTGGTGGCGGCCGGATGCTTGGGCGCTTTGTCCTTCTTTGGGCGCCGCTTCTCGCGCTTCGGTTTGTCTCGTCCGTGTGCCATAATGGCCTCCTGCTTCGCTGCTGGAGTATAGCGCCGCCTCCGACATCCCCAGGCTGTGCTCTGCACGTGTCAATACGTGTTTGATGGCCGACGGTCTCCGCAGGTGGTCAACTACGCGATTGTTTGCGACGGCTTCCTTCCAGACGAACCTGGGTTGGCGTGGGTACGCGGCGAGCTGGGGGCGCTAGCTGCAAAGCCAGCGGGCTGCGTCGAGAGCGTGGTAGGTAAGGATGAGGTCGGCGCCTGCCCGGGCGATGGCGTTCAGATTCTCAAGCACGATGGCCTGTTCGTCGATCCACCCGACTTCGGCCGCCGCCTTGACCATCGAATACTCGCCGCTGACGTTGTACGCGCCGACCGGCAGGTCGACCATGTCGCGCACTCTGCGTACGATGTCGAGGTATGCCAGTGCCGGCTTGACCATGATGATGTCGGCGCCCTCTTCGACATCCAGCCGTACCTCGCGTAGAGCTTCGCGGCCATTGGCCGGATCCATCTGATACGACCGCCGATCGCCGAATTGGGGCGCACAATCCGCCGCGTCTCTGAATGGCCCATAGTAGGCGGAAGCATACTTGGCCGAGTAGGCCATGATCGCCGCCTCCGTCATGCCGGCGCCATCGAGGGCCGAGCGGATCGCGCCGACGCGCCCATCCATCATGTCGGAGGGAGCCACCACGTCGAACCCCGCGTCGATTTGGGATACGGCGATGCGAGCCAGCACCTCCAGCGTGGCATCGTTGTCAACCCGGCCGTCCTTGACGATGCCGCAGTGTCCGTGATCGGTGTACTCGTCCATGCAGGTGTCGGCGATGAGGACCATCTCAGGCACCTCCTGACGGCATCGACGGGCCGCCAGCTGTACCACCCCCTCCGGGTCGTAGGCCCTGCTGCCCGCTTCATCCTTGTGGTCCGGTATGCCAAACAGAATGACCGCGGGAATCCCCAGGTCGAGGGCCTCGCGGCAGCGATCGGGGACCTGGTCCACCGGCCAGCGGTACACCTCAGGCATCGACGGGATCGGACGGGGATCCGTAAGCGTGTGGACGAACAGTGGGAGGATAAAGCGGTCTGGAGTCAGTCGTGTCTCGGCCACCAGCCGTCTCAGGGCCGGTGTTCGTCGCAGCCGGCGTGGCCGCTGGGCGGGAAAGCTCACCCGGCCCGGCTTTCGCGCTTCACGCTTTGCCCTTGGTTCGCCTTATCCCCAGATGTGATGCATCACGATCAGAGGGGCGATCAACAGTGCGACAATGTTCACGATCTTGATCATGGGGTTGATCGCAGGGCCAGCCGTGTCCTTGTATGGGTCGCCCACCGTATCTCCCGTCACCGCCGCGGCGTGGGCCTCGGTTCCCTTTCCTCCATAGGCGCCGTCCTCGATGTACTTCTTGGCATTGTCCCAGGCGCCCCCACCCGAGGTCATCTGGATGGCGAGGAAGAGGCCTGTGACGATGGAGCCGATGAGCATACCGCCCAAAGCACGGTAGCCGAGGACGAACCCGACCAGGATTGGCGCCAGCACGGGAATGATGCCCGGCAGGATCATCCTCCGCTGCGCAGAGGCGGTCACAATATTGACGGCCCGCGCGTAGTCCGGTCGCGTCGTGCCCTCCATGATGCCCTTGATCTCTCGGAACTGACGGCGCACCTCTACCACGACCTGTTCGGCTGTCTGACCAACTGCCTGGATGGCCAGCGAGCCGAAGAGGAAGGGCAGCAGACCGCCGATGAACAATCCCGCGATGACGTACGGATCGCTCAGGCTGAATTGGAGACTGACTCCATGGCCGAGGTGGTCACCGATGACCTTCGTGTACGAGGCGAAGAGCACCAGGGCGGCGAGGCCGGCTGAGCCAATGGCATAGCCCTTGGTCACAGCCTTGGTGGTGTTGCCGACGGAGTCCAGGGGATCGGTCACGTCTCGTGCTTCGTGCGGGAGGTCCGCCATCTCGGCTATACCGCCGGCGTTGTCCGTGATCGGGCCGAAGGCATCCAGCGTGACGATGAATCCGGTGAGAGACAGCATCGCCACCACCGCTATCGCGACGCCATAGATGCCGAAGCCCGCCGGCGCAATCGAGAAGGAGACGATGATGCCGATGGCGATGACGATGACCGGCGCCGCGGTGGACTGCATGCCGGCTGCCAGGCCGGAGATGATATTGGTGGCGTGGCCGGTGGGTGAAGCGGCGGCGATGCTCTTCGTGGGAGGGAAGCTGGCCGAGGTGTAATACTCGGTGATGCCGAAGATGGCCACCGTGATCAGCAGCCCAACCAGAGCGTCGAAGTAGTAGCGCCACTGATTGAGCAGCTCGCCGATGATGGGGATGAAGAGGAGAGCCGAGATCAAGCCTGTGATGGCCAGACCCATGTACAGGCCCGCCATAACCTTTCCCCCGACGACTCGCGTGAAGAAGCTGCCCACGATTGAGGCGGCGATCGAGGCGGCCCCGATGAGCAAGGGCACCAGGATGGCGTGCAGTCGGTGGCTGGGAGCGAAGTTGAGGAAACCCAAGAGCATGGCGGCGACGGCGGTCACGACATAGGTTTCGAAGAGATCGGCTGCCATGCCGGCATCGTCGCCGACGTTGTCGCCCACGTTGTCGGCAATGACGGCCGGATTGCGCGGATCGTCCTCTGGAATGCCGGCCTCGACCTTGCCCACCAGGTCGGCGCCGACATCGGCGGCCTTGGTGTAGATGCCGCCACCCAGACGGGCGAACACGGAGATAAGACTGGCCCCGAAGGCCAGCCCCACCAGCGGCTCGGGGCCTGCCTTCATCCCCTGACCCCAAACGGCGTAAGAAAACACCACCGCAAGTAGGGCCAGGCCGACAACGAAGAATCCGGTGACGGCTCCGCCTCGGAAGGCCAACAGCATGGCCCGGCTCAGGCCGGTCGTTGCCGCCTGAGCTACACGGACGTTGGCGCGAACCGCGACGTTCATGCCGATGTAGCCTGCCGCCGCGCTGCACCCGGCGCCGATCAGAAAGAGAACGGCGGTCAGGATGTGGCCCGGATCCCCGGCAGTCTCACCCTGGATGAAGATAGCGAGGAAAATCGCCACCACGAGACCGATGACCGCGATGACGCGATATTGACGGTTGAGGTATGCAGCTGCCCCTTCCTGGATGGCGCTCTGGATCTGGCGCATGCGCTCGGTACCCGAGGGTTGCCGCAGAATCCAGTATGTGAGCGCGGCTCCATAGGCAATGGCGCAGAACGCGCCCAAGAACACGAGGACGAGAACGGTCGTCTTCATGTGGCTACAGTACCTCCCTTAACAATCCGATTCTCTGATGTACGGGCTCGAGGCGTGGAACACCTGCACCCCGCGTGCTCCGCATCTCCCGTTGATGTTGCCGGCTAGGTGGAAGTTCGCACGAAGTGGAGCCTCCGACCGAGGAAGCTCCTTTGCTCTACACCCTCGATGTGCAGACTGCCTGGGTTGGCATTGGTGGTCAGATATCTCTGCGCCCAGATGCCTAAAGGCTGTGCCGCCATGACGGCGATCAACGCCGCCAGCACAGCGGATGGATAGGTGCCTGCCCGCCTGTTCACTCTCGCCGCCAGCGCGGCCGCCAATCCGCTGAGCGTACCGGTAACCGCAAGATTGGTACCGCAAAAGGGGTGAATCGCCAGCTCAGACTGCCCGGACTGGAGGCGGCTCAGGGCGTCGTCGGCCGCCGACCGAATCTCGGCCGCCGTCACCTGCCCCGTGACGTAGAAGCCGTTGCGATTCGAACGTCCTCGCAGCACGACATTAGGCACCCGGCCGCTGAGGATGGTGATGGTAGCGTGCTCGAGGGCGTGATTGCGTCGCACCCTACTCCCAGCCAGGCCAGCACTCCGCCAGTCAAGCATTCTCCGTCACCTTTTGAACATGAAAAGGCGAAGCAGTTGGGCACCGCTTCGCGCCTCATGGTATCACGGTGCCGGTTGCTTTACGGGGGCACACAAAGCCATGAAAGGCACGAGACGTCGCTATACTCGGTTCAGCTTGATCGATCGGACCTTGACACTTGGCGGGAGTTGGAAGACTTAGGGAGATACCCGGAGATTTGGTCTCAGTCCTCTCGACTTCTTCGCGGCTACGCCGGCTCACGGCTTCGTAGAATCGTGCATGAGGTCTCACGTCAAGGCGCTACCCCCGGCGATGTTGTCGCTGCTCCTGGCCGTTGTGGGCCTGGTCGCGTGGTTGCAGCAGCCGTCACCATCCCCGGCGGCCAACCAGGTCCCTGGACTGAGCCCTGCTCTCGAAAGACGTGTGCCGGCGGTCCAAGCCAGTTACCGGCACCGTCATCACCGTAAGCCACACCATTCGAAGCCGGTCGTGATCGTCCTGGATCCCGGCCACGGGGGTTGGGCCAGTGGGGCCGTCCACGTTATGCCCAACGGTCATGTCGACAACATGGAGAAGTGGGTCACGCTGAAGATTGCCAAGCTGGCCGCGGCCGACCTACGGCATGCCGGCTTCACGGTGTTTCTGACGCGAACACGCGACCAAGCCGTCAACCAGGGCAAGAACCAATATCATCCGACGGGCGATCAGGGCGTCGACGAACTGGAGTCTCGAGTGCTGTTCTCCAACCGGCACCACGCCAAGATATTCGTATCCATGCATATCAACGGCAGCAGCAGCTCGACGGCCAAAGGGCTGACCGTGTACTATTGCCCCGCGCACCGCTTCGCCCGCTCGAATCTTCGGCTGGCCAGGTCGCTTGATGGGGCCATCGCGGGCTCCCTGAAAAAGGTCCACTACAGTCCGTACAACTGGGGCATGCATACCGACGTCTCCGACATCGTGCCCCAACACTTCGCCGACTACCCGTACTTCCTCCAGATTGGCCCCGCCGACAAGCGCGACCACCTAATCGAGAACAAAGCCGTTTCGGCGCTGGGCGAGACGTT
Source organism: Chloroflexota bacterium (assembly GCA_035653255.1). Taxonomy (GTDB): domain Bacteria; phylum Chloroflexota; class UBA5177; order UBA5177; family JAJPKF01; genus DASRCF01. The sequence continues at coordinate 16,043 of DASRCF010000113.1, read as the reverse complement.
GTTCATCACCAACTGGCACGAGGACTCCTTGCTCAAGCGCCGGTACATCCTGAAGGCCATTGCCTGGGGATATACGCGCGGCATCGAGCACTATCTCCACCCGTGAGCGCATCGACGGTCTGAGAGTCGTCCTCTTCGACGTCGACGGCACGCTTCTCCGAGGTGGAACGACCCTCCACAAGCGGTGCATGAATACGGCGCTGAGCCGGCTATTCTCAATCCGCGAAGGAATCGACTCGCTCCGGCCCGCTGGTCGTACCGACCGCTGGCTGGTGGCCGAGTCTTTACGACGTGCGGTCCCCACTCGGCCTCCCTCTGAGGACGACATTAACCGCGTTCTGGACCTGATGACGCGCTTGTACGCGGAAATCGACGAGGATCTCAGCGCTGCAGTGCTGCCGGGTGTCCATGCTCTTCTGAGCGAGCTGAAGCGGCGCCGGTATCTGCTGGGCCTGTTGACCGGAAATGTGGAGCCCATAGCGCTGACAAAGATGCGCCGCTCGCGACTCAACGGATTCTTTCAGCTCGGCGGCTACGGCTACCACTCGGAGAACCGATCAGAGGTGGTGAGGGCAGCTCTGGAGCAGGTGCAGATGGTAACCGGCCAGAGCGAGGGTCATGAGATTACGGTCGTGGGCGATACGCCGCTCGACGTCGAGGCGGCCAGGGTCCACGGACTGAGAACCCTGGCGGTGGCTACAGGTACATTTCCCCTCGATCAGATCCGAGTCTCGAGTCCCGATCGCGCCGTCCCGGATTTGAGCGATCGTGACGCGATAGTCGGCTGGCTGGAGAGCTTCCCGTCGTCCGACGGCGCAGGCTAGATTCCCGCGACGTGGTAGCCGGCGTCGACGAAAATGGTCTCTCCGGTCACGGCCGTGCCCAGGTCGCCTAGAAGAAATACGGCGGCGTTGCCGATCTCGTCGAGGCTGACGTCGCGCTTCAGCGGAGCGACATCCCGTGCCCGTTCCTGGAATGAACGGAAGCCGCTGATGCCCCTGGCGGCGAGGGTGTTTACCGGTCCGGCAGAGATGGCATTGACGCGAATATTCCGTGAGCCAAGATCATATGCCAGGTAGCGCACGATGTTCTCCAGCGCCGACTTGGCGATGGCCATGACGTTGTAACCGGGAAAGGCTCGCTGGCTGGCGATGTAGGTCATGGTCACAATTGAGCCGCCGTCCGGCATGAGGGGAAGGGCTCCACGAGTGACGGCGATCAACGAGTAGGCGCTGACGTCGAGGGCAAACTTGAATCCGTCACGGGAGATGTCGACGAAGGCGCCGCTCATGTCCTCACGGTTCGCGTGAGCCACGGAGTGAACGACGAAGTCGATCGAGTCCCAGCGTTCCGCCACCCGACCATAGAGGCGCTCGATGGCGGCATCGTCGGTGAGATCGGCCTCGAGGAGCAGTGGTGTCCGGACAAGGCTGCCTCCAAGCTCGCTCACGCCGCGCTCAAAGCGCTCTGTGGCGTAATGAAGCGCCAGCTCTGCGCCCTCTTGATCCAGCCGCCGGGCAATGCCCCAGGCGATGCTGTTCCGGTTGGCTACACCGAAAACTATGCCGCGCTTGCCCTCGAACAGTCCCATTCGTCGTGCCTCCTGGTCATGATAGCCGTGGCACTCGCACATCTATCCAGGCTTGGTCGGATACCCTCGACTCGCCGGCAGCCGCAACCATTCGGGCCGACCGCAGGTTGTATTCTGATAGAACCGCTGGAGGAGACCTCATGACCCGCCGTCAGATCGTCGTCCTGGTGCTACTGGCGATGATCTGGGGCGCATCCTTCCTCTTTATCAAGCTGGCGCTGCGGGAAGTGTCACCCTTGATGATCGCGGCAGTCAGAGTAGCTCTTGCGGCCGCCTTCCTCGCCGCCGTCAGCGGCTTCCCCAGACAGGGCGGATTGAGCACGAACTTCAAGCCCGCCTTGTGGAGGTCATACGGGGTCATGGCCGTCTTCAACGCGCTCATCCCGTATATCCTGATCGCCTGGGGTGAGCAGCGCATTAGTAGTGGCTTGGCCGCCATATTCAATGCCACGACTCCGCTGTTTGCCTTCCTCATAGGGTTCAAGCTTGGAGGGCGCGATTTCCGCCGCACGCTCGGCTTGACCGGAGTGGCCGGCCTAGTCGTTGGGATTCTCGGCGTCGGAGTCCTGGTGGGCTGGGCGTCTTCCGGAGACCTGTTGGGTGAGGCGGCCGTCGTGGTGGCGTCGGCCTCCTACGCCGTCGCAGGCAGCTACGCCCGCTCCGTGTTCCAGGGCCAGCCGGTGCTGGTCCCGGCTCTTTGACAAAACATGGCCGGTACGGTAATCCTGGTCCCGATAGCGGCCCTGTTCTCGAGGCCTGACGCGTGGCCGGCGCTGCCGTCCCTCCTCGCACTCGCTGCACTCGGATTGGGTGGAACGGGGCTGGCCTATGTCCTGTACTTCTGGCTCATCGCCGAGGCAGGCCCAACCCGGACCCTAACCGTCACCTACCTGCTACCTATCACTGCCGTGATCTATGGAGCCGTTTTCCTGAGCGAGTCGGTGGTGTGGCGCGAGATCGCCGGGATGGCCCTCATTCTTGCCGGAATATCGGGAACTTCCGGGCTGATCCGGCTCCGGCGACGGCAGCTCAAACCCGACCAGCCCTCGGAGCCGATGACCACGGCCGGCTGACGCTACCCCCTCCACTCACCTCTGGCCCTCGCCGCCCGGCAGCCTCCCACGGGCGCCTCCCGTCATGGGACTATTGAGTACATGTTTCCTCCCCCATGGCGTCTACTGATAAGCCTGATCGTGACCGCCGTCACCGTGCTGGCGGGTCCGAATCTGCCGGCGGCCGCCATGCCCCCATATCCGCATCTGACCGCTACGCCGGCGGCTTCCACCACGCCCAGTCCTACTCCGACGGCGTCGCCCACGCCGACTCCGACGAGGACAACTCCCACTCCAACGCCGACAGTCCGGCCCAGGCCGACCAGGACACCCGAACCGACGCCAACACCGACTCGACTGCACCAGCGCAAGCCGCGTCCGACGGCCACGCCGCGGCCGACGCCCCGGCCGACTAAGAAGGCCGTGCGGCACCCTGGTTCTCAGCGCCGCCCCTCGCATCCGGGCCACCGGCGGACCAAGAGGCAGGGCCGGCGTGCCGGATTCGCGGTGCCGGCCCTCGACCTTGGAGCCGTTCAGGTGGCATCTGAGGATCTTCCCCTCGCACCGCCCCGGAAGAAGAGGCTCCCCAACACGACGCTCGACGTCGAGAATACGATCAGTCCGATCGGCTGTAACGGCCGCCCCACACCCCTCGCCAAGCCCTTCCTGATTCCCCCGTATCACGGCTTCGTCCGGCTCTACTCGTACTTCGACCACGACTTACCTGATTTCACTCGTGACGGGCTGATAGTGCTTGCCAACGGTGTGCGGGCCGCACCCCTAACGAGCCCTTCGACCTATGCCGGCACCGGCGGCCTCGCCGCTTACTGGTCGGACGCGTTGCGCCAGTACGTGTACTATGACGGCCACAACGGCTACGATTATGACCTGGTCTACCAGCCTGTGTATGCTGCGGCGACGGGAAAGATCATCTTCGCGGGTTGGAACTACCCGGGCCTGCCAGTTTCGGGGTATGGACAGATGATCATGATCGATCACGGCCACGGCTACGTCACACTGTACGGCCACCTCAGTCATATTCAGGTGAAGCCTGGGGAGCACGTAAGGGCGGGCCAGGAGATCGCGATCAGCGGCAACACTGGGCATTCGTCCGGGCCGCACCTTCACTTCACCGTGTTCCACGACTGCAAGCCGACGGATCCCTACGGTTGGACGGGAACGGGTGCCGACCCTTTGACCGGCTATCAGGGGGAGACGTCTGCCTACCTCTGGCGCAGGGCTCCGCAGGTCCTGAATCCGATTCCTCATTGGCCGGGGCTCGGCGCCGAGGCAGCGCCTGCCGGTCCTGAGATCCTCGACCTTCATCTGCCGCCTGCGCACTCGCTCGCAGGCTTCATCCGAGCCGTCAGGAATGAGCATCTGGCGTTGCAGTCAGCTCTGGAGCACAGAGGTTTGGCCACCCGCTACGATCGCTCGGCGGCGGCCTTCATCCTTTCCGCGGCCATCCGCCCTTCGCTCGCGTATTCGCTGCCGGACGTCGTCGCAGTCACTCCCGACACGCAGTTCGACCTTTCGACCGCTCAGACCAGCTACGACGATCAGCTTGCCCTCCGCCTGCCCAGACGGACGCCGACCGACCTGATTGGAGGTCCTTGGAAGGCCTTCGTGACCCGGGTCGGGTCGCAGACGTTTCTCGCCGGCCATGGGCCGGCGGGTACAAGCCTCGAATTCGTCGTCAAGTCCCGGGCCTTCGATCCGGCCATGACGGAGAGCAACGGCGCCGGAGGATTTGTTGCGCCTATGCCCTCGCTGACCCACGGGGATCGAGTCGAGCTGATAACTCCCGGCCATCGGTATTCACTGCTTCCTCCCCGTCCCCGCACTTCCGCGCTCGCCGACGTGATCGCGCGCCAGACGAAGGTGATTGGGCAGAGCTCAGATACCCCGGTGACGGCCCAGGTTTCGCCGCTGGGTGGTGCCCGCGGCACCACTCCGCCGAGCCCGGCTTTACCGCTCCTGTTTCTTGCGTTGGCGGTGCTCGGGATCGATGCATGGTTGCTAGCCCTGCGGGGCGGGCTCGCAGACATGGACCCATTCCGACTTCAGGCTGTGTGGCTGTTACTCGGACGCAAGTCAGTTGTTCGGAGCCTTCTGGTGGGTCCCGGCAAGCGCCGCGGAAAGGGCTGACCTTACACAGCTCCGGGCGGGGAAACTGGACGCGGCATTTTGAGATGCGGCGCGATGTGCGGAATGAAGCCTTGGTCGTTTACGGCTGAGCTTTGGCGCCGGCAAATTCCGACACCACTTCGTAGAAGACACGCAAGCCCCACGTGAGGCCGTCGACGGGGACCCTCTCGTCGTGGCCGTGTACCAGGCCTTCGGAGGGGAAGTCGGGTGGGAGCTTCACCGGGCTGAACCCGAGGCATCGGGTGCCCAGCTTGCTGATCCACCGAGCGTCCGTGGCACCACTCAGCATGACGGGCAGCACCAGAGCGTCGGGCGCGTGACGCTTCACGGCGTTCTCGATCGTTCTGTAGAGCTCGTCCCTGGGTGGAACTTCCTGCGCATTGCCACTGTCGACGAACTCGATGGTCGTTTCTGGACCGACGATCGCGCGAACCTCGCGTTCGAGGTCGGCCGGCGTCTGACCTGGAACGAGGCGCGCATCGACGCCTGCCTCCGCCACCCCCGGAATCACATTGATGCGCGATCCGGCCTGGAGCTGCGTCGGTGTGGCAGTGTTGCGAACAGTGGCTTGCAGTGAACGAGCCACATCCTCCGGAAGCTTCTGCGCCACCGCAGTGATCTGCTCGTCGGTGATCGGATCCTCGAGCGGGACCCTGACCATCTCCGCCATTGTTGTAAGGAACCCCCGGGATGTTTCAGTGAGATGGATGGGAAGACGGTGCTCGTAAAGTGAGCACACTGCCTTTGCCAGTCGGTGGATGGCGGTGTTCTGCCGCGGGATGGAACCGTGACCGGGCTCTCCTTCCACCCGGATCCGGAATCGGGAGGTCCCCTTCTCCGCCGTACGGATGCCGTAGAAGGCCCGGTCGCCGACGTACTCCGTGGTCCCGGCGCCCTCACTCAGGCCAAACTCGGCCCGCACCAGCTCTGGGCGGTTCTCGACCAGCCATTGCGCTCCCATATGGCCTCCGTCTTCCTCGTCAGCCGTGGCCGCGAAGATTACGTCGCGCTCCAGCCGCGCGTCACTTTCCGCGAGCATGCACATGGTCTGCAGCTCGAGGGCGACCATGTCCTTCATGTCCAGCGCCCCGCGGCCCCATACGCAGCCATCGGCGATCTCGCCGCCGAAGGCAGGGTGAGTCCATTTCTCCGCTTCCACCGGCACCACGTCGACATGGGAGTAGATCAGCAGCGGCGGCTTCTCGCCGGTTCCCTTCCGCCTCGCTACCACGTTTCCGCGCCCTGGTGCTGAGTCGAGAACTATTGGCTCATATCCGGCCGATCGCAAGGTCTCTGCGATGTAGTCGATGCAGGGGCGCTCGTCTCCCGGCGGATTCACGGTCTCGAAACGGAGCAACGTCTGCAGATGGCGGATCAGATCGTCGCCCGCAGCCTTCCAGTCCTGGTCGTGCATCTCTCTCCTCGTCGAAGGGCATCAATCGGTTGGCTCTCGATTATCCAATCGAGGCTAGGGATCGAGCTCTGACCTGGAACCGCGGCAGGAAAGTGGCTGACCTGAGCCTCCATTGTGCGACGGTTAACTGGGCTCGAGAGGTTTCGCGGCGGGAGGATACATGCCCGGCTCGACCGTCCGTTTGCTCTCAGCCGCCCGAACGACCGCTTGCGAGCGGCATTGCTTTCGAGGTTAGAATCCAAGTTTCCTTCACGCTCCTGTCAAGGGGCTCGAATATTGCGACAATGTTTCGGCGGTCCATCACCGGTTGGAGGAACCGTTTGGGAGTCTTGCAGGCAATCGCCGACATCATTCTGATCCTCGCGGCGCTCATCTCGCTGGTGGCGTTCGCGTTTCTTGCTTATGCCGCCTGGACCATAGTCAACGTGGTCCGTGAGGTCAAGGGCGAGGTGAACACCGTGACCGGGAGCGCCAAGGACACGCTGAGCGTGGCCCGGCGCACTACTCACTTCGTCGGGGGTTCGATCGTCAAACCGGCGTCAATCGCGGTCGGCTACGTCACCGGCGTGACCGCCACGCTGCGGGCTTTGACAGAGGACGTGTCCAAGAAGGGCAAGCGCTGACGGTGGGAGTCTTGAACTTCATCGCCGGGCTGGCAACAATCATCCTGGCCCTGGAGCTGCTGATCGCCACGCTGCTCTTCGCCGCCGTTTGTGGAGGCCTATGGTTCGGGCTCAATTTTGGCGACAGGAAGCTGCAGCCGTTGCTGGTCAAGCTCAATGGGTACATCGCCAAGGGTGAGTCTCTGGAGCGTCAGGGGCTGTCGAAGGCTCTCAGGCCCCTGATTGCGGCCAGCTCGTTCGGTGCCTCCATTGCGGCTACGGTGTCGGAGCTGGGAGCAAGAACCAGAACCGGCCCTTGAGGTCAGAGCGTCGAACGTTTAACGCAGCGTTACCCTTAGCCTTGAGAGAGCTTGCAGGCCGCCGTCGCTCACCGCCTCGATGGTTAGTCAGCCATGCCCGGCCGGAGACTCGAAACTCGAAACTCGGCCTCCATCACGACTTCCCCATAAGGGTGATCTCCGGAAACGGGTCCGGCCCGAGAAGCGGCATGGCGTAGTCGCGGAAGGCAGACGAGACCTGTGTGCGGTCCTCGGCCAGGAAGTCGTCGGGCAGCGTGCGAACGCGATTGGCAATCAAACCCAAGTCGGCGCGGGAAGTCTCAACGGCGTACGGATCGTTGCCGACCCGATGCAGCGTGATCATGATGTCGCCGGCTCCGGCGACCGCGGCCTCCACCGCCGCGACCCCTACCAGTCGCGCCTCCGCCAGATCCACTGACGAACGCAACGCAGCCGAGGATCGCTGCAGTGTCCCTGGTCGGTCTGCTCTGGCGACCAGCCCCAGCTCCTGCTCGACCACGCGCACCATGGCCTCGGCGGTGCCCCGAACAATCGGGTGCTCGAAGCTGTCGGTGGTAGCGATGTCTCTGGCCACCGGTTGGCCGGAGCGGTCTTTGACCGTCTCCGCCACCACCACGACCGCGTAGCCCAGATCTCGGTGCACCTCACGTACCGCCGTGAGAAAGCGGTCGGTCTCGAAGGGGTGCTCCGGAACGTAGATGAGATGCGGACCCATCGCATCATCCTGCCTCGCCAGCGCCGAGGCGGCTGCCACCCAGCCCGCGTCTCGCCCCATCACTTCCAGGATCTTGATGGGATAGGTCCGTGGCAGTGACCGGGTATCGAGGCTCGTCTCCAGGGCGGCCGTGGCCACATAGCGGGCGATGCTGCCGAAACCGGGACAGTGATCCGTCTCCGGGAGGTCGTTGTCGATGGTCTTGGGGACGGCCACGGCCGCAAGCTCATAGCGGCGTGACCAAGCGGCGGAGGCGATTCGATGGGTAGTATCGGCCGAGTCATTCCCGCCGATGTAGCACAGGTAGCGAGCCTCGGCGTCCTGAAGACGGGCGATGGCGTCGTCGGCCTCTTCATCTGAGATGCGCCGGCGGCAGGCGCCGAGGGCTGATCCCGGGGTCTCGGCCAGGGCGTCGAGGCTCTTGCCATCGAAGCCGCTCAGATCTACCAGGTCGTTCTCGAGGAGGCCCTCGATACCGCCTCTCATGCCCAGGATGCGACCTATCTCCGGGCTTCGGCCCGCCGCCTCGATCACACCGGCCAGACTGCCGTTGATCACCGCCGTCGGCCCGCCGGATTGGCCCACGATCAGGGTCGCGCGAGACGCCAGCTCAGTAGGCTCCGTTGCCGCCGAGAACGGCTCGCGGGGTTCGGATGAGGATCCGTGCATCCAGCCGTATGGAGCGATTGGTCACGTACTGCAGATCAAGCTCGAGCTTCTCCCCCAGGCTGAGGTTGCTGCGACCCGATACCTGCCACAGGCCCGTCAGTCCCGGAGGGACGTCGAAGCGGCGAAAGTGAGCGGTGGAGTATGACGGCAGCAGACTGAGAAGCTCCGGGCGCGGTCCCACCAGCGTCATGTCTCCCATCACCAGGTTGTACATCTGTGGCAACTCGTCGAGGCTGAAGCGGCGAAGGAACCGCCCTACCCTCGTAATCCTGTCGTCCTCGGGACTCTTTGTCGGATAGTCGGGACAGCCGTGGCGCATCGAGCGAAACTTGTACAAGCGGAAGCCGCTCCGGTCGAGGCCGACACGGATTTGGCCGTACATGGGCGGTCCGGGAGATTCTAACCGTATCGCCGCGGCGATGAGAAGGCCGGCGGGCAGGAGGGCACCGATGGTCCACGCGCCGACCGAGATGTCGAGTGCGCGACGAAAGGCGGGGCCGCCGGGACGCCGAGTCGTACTGGCCACCGGAGGCTTCTCCTCACCTCACACTGGAGCTTAAGGCTACCGCAGGCCGGCCACTCTGTCAACATCCTGTGTTGGCTCATACGGATGGCCACGAAGAATTCCCCCGGCACGTGCCTAACGAGTCTCAGTCTCAGAAGCAGGGAAGCCGTCGCGGTAGCCGCTCCGTATCGACCGAGATGGCGGCTCAACGTCACGTTCCGGCAGTGTGTGGCGTCGAGCTCGCCAATCGCCTTCCTATACTTGGACGCCACCATGAGACACCCGTTCCATGGTGACGCTGCAGGAGGTGCAATTCATGCCCCCGATCTATCTCGATCACGCCGCCACGACACCTCTGGACCGGCGTGTTCGGGAGGCGATGGAGCCATACCTCACCGATGTCTTCGGGAATCCCTCCAGCATCCATCGACAGGGACAGCAGGCCCGAATGGCGGTGGACGGGTCGCGCGAGACGGTGGCGTGGATGCTCGGGGCCGCGGCGACCGAGATTGTCTTTACGGGGGGCGGAACCGAGGCCGACAACGCCGCGATTTACGGAGTGGCCTGGGCCAATCGCGATCGAGGCCGCCACATCGTCACCAGTGCCATTGAGCACGAGGCTGTCCTCGAGGCCTCCGCCTATCTCGAGAGTCAGCACGATTTCGAGGTTTCGAGGGTTATGCCCGGGTCCGAGGGTATCGTGAGCGTCGCCGATATCGAGGCGGCTCTGCGACCCGACACCGTCCTGGTCTCGGTCATGTACGCCAACAATGAGATCGGTACCATCCAGCCGGTCGGCGATATCGGCCTGCTCTGTCGGTCACGTGGAGTGCTGTTTCACGTGGACGCGGTTCAGGCGGTCGGCACGATCCCGGTCGATGTCGGCCGGGACACTATCGATCTCCTCAGCCTCTCGGCGCACAAGTTCTATGGACCCAAGGGCGTGGGTGCGCTGTACGTGCGGTCGGGTATCCACTGGTGGCCCTCTCAGCTGGGGGGCGGGCAGGAGCGAAGACGCCGTTCCGGCACCGAGAACGTGGCGGGAATCGTCGGGATGGCCAAGGCGCTGTCCCTCGCCTGCGAGTCGATGGACGAGACGTCGACGCGGATCGTCGAGCTGCGCAACCATCTCATAGAGGCCGCCTGCTCAGCGGTACCGGAGATTGGGCTGAATGGCGATCCCGACCGGAGACTGCCGGGAAATGCGAATCTCAGATTTCCAGGCGTCCAAGGCGAATCTATGGTTACGGCTCTGGACACACTCGGCATCATGGTCTCGACCGGCTCGGCCTGCGCATCGGGCTCCGTCGAGCCGTCTCACGTTCTTCGCGCCTTGGGTGACAGCAATGCCGAGGCACGCTCGGCGGTGCGGGTGACGATTGGCCGGCAGAACACCCGGGAAGAGGTCGATTCGGCAGTGCGATCGATCGTCGAGGTCTATAGGCGGCTCAGAGACTCAGGTGTTGCACGCCCGGGAATGCTCCAGCCGGTAGCCGCCTCCCGCTGACCGTGAGCGCTGTCCGAACCCAAGCAGCCGGCCGGGAATGACCGGCTACTCCCCGACCCTGCTCGATCACTTCCGCAGTCCTCGCAATCGTCGATCCCTCCAAGAGTTCAGCGGTCGCGGCCATGACGAGAACCCGGTATGTGGAGACCAGATGACGATCTGGATTCGGATCGAGGCCGGCGTGGTGGCAGAGGCCGGCTTTGAGGCCTATGGTTGTGAGCCTTCAATCGCAGCCGGCAGCATGGTGACCACCATGGTCTCGGGAATGGCGGTGGCCGAGGCGGCCGATATCACCCCGGAGGCCATCGCCGTCGCCTTGGGCGGCCTTCCGCCGGTGAAGCGTCACGCCTCTATGCTGGCTTCACGCGTCCTCCGGGCGGCTATCGACGACAGCCGGCGTCACGGCCACTAGAATCAGACGCTCTTGGAGTCAGGCGAGGACTCACAGGTTCAATCCCGCCAGGAAGGTAGAACTTGAGCACTGAAACCCTGCACTGCTGCTCTCGTGTGTGGGGTGACTCAATCCGGAAGTCGTTACCTTTCCACGTCCAAACGGCGACTGATCCTCGGTGACCAACGAACCGAGCTCGGGTCAGAGCCGGAACACGGGTCAAGCTTCTTCCCGCTCCGTGCCCGCGGTGCTGCTCATCGTGATGGACGGCTATGGCTGTAACGACAACCCTCGGGCCAATGCCGTCACCGCGGCAAATACTCCGGTGCTCGACGATCTGGTAAGTACGTGTCCGCATGGAATGCTTGGAGCTTCGGGGCTCGCTGTCGGCCTTCCGGCGGGCCAGATGGGCAATTCCGAGGTCGGCCACCTCAACCTGGGGGCCGGCAAGATCGTGTATCAGGACTTCACGAGAGTGTCGCAGGCAGTTTCCGACGGATCCTTCTTTCGCAATTCCGCACTGCTCGGAGCCTGTGAGCACGTGGGTCGCAACCAATCGACGCTACACGTGATGGGCCTCATCGGATTCGGCGGCGTGCATGCTCATCAGGATCATCTGAACGCCGTGATCGACCTGGTCCGGAAGCAGGGCGTCGAACGACTTGCCGTCCACGCCTTCACGGATGGTCGAGACTCGCCGCCCCACGATGGGATCAAGGCAGTGCGCGCCCTCCAAGAAACGCTCTCCGCCGCCGAGCTGGGAGCGATCGCCACCGTCTCGGGCCGGTACTATGCCATGGATCGGGACCGCCGTTGGGACCGAACCGCGCGCGCGTACTTCGCCATGACTCGAGGCCAGGGGCCGGAGGAAACGACTGCCGAATCGGCCCTGGAGCGCTCCTACGCCGAAGGCGTCGGCGACGAGTTCGTCGTGCCCACCGTCATCACGACCGAAGGCCGGCCGGTGGCGCTGGTGCAGTCGGGTGACGCGGTGATTTTCTTCAACTTCCGCACCGATAGGCCACGCCAGCTGGTTCGAGCGTTTGTGCAACCCGATTTCGACGGCTTTGATCGGGGCCCCAGACTCGAGGACCTGTACTTCGCCACTATGACTGAGTACGAGAAGGATCTTCCGGTCCACGTGGCATTTGCGGGCGAGGACGTCGAGGAGCCATTGGCACGGGTGATCAGCGAGGCCGGGCTGAAGCAGCTTCACGCCGCGGAGACCGAGAAGTACGCCCACGTGACCTTCTTCTTCAACGGCGGACGGGAGCAGCCCTTTCCGGGAGAGGATAGGATTCTGGTGCCCTCGCCACGCCAGGTGGGTACCTACGACAAGATTCCGGAGATGAGCGCCGACCGGATCGCCGACCAGACCATCGCCGCCATGTCCAAGACCAGCTACTCATTTGTGCTGGTCAACTTCGCCAACGCCGACATGGTCGGCCATACCGGCGACATGAAGGCCACGATCATGGCCGTGGAGACGGTGGACAGAAACGTCGGCCGCCTGGTCGAGGCGATGAGCGAACGCGGGGGCGTGACGCTGATAACCGCCGACCACGGCAATGCCGAACAGATGGTCGACTATGAGACCGGTGAACCCTTCACCTCCCACACCCTCTCCTTTCCGGTGCCCTTTGTCGCGGTTCCCGGCAAGGAGACCTGGATGTCGGAGTGCCGGGTTCGTGAGGGCGGGATTCTGGCCGATGTAGCGCCCACGGTGCTCGGCCTGCTCGGTCTCGAACCGCCCGAGGACATGACCGGCAGGTCGCTGTTGGACTGTCCGTGACGAGGGTTCGTTCAATGTTCAACGTTCAATGGGGTGCTCACTCGCCAAGCCCGCTCCAGGATTCAAATGTTTCAAACTGAAAGCTTAAAGGCTACAACGGCTTGAACCGGCTACGGTGCGTAGTCTGCCGCTGCGTCCAGTTCAGGACCACATAGCACGAGACATTGAGCCTCGAACCTGGAACATTGAACCTTGAACATCGAGCGTTGAACATTGAACATTGAACATGCCGGCTGGGAGGCACGATATGAGCATCATCGAGACGGTCTTTGGGCGAGAGATACTTGACTCACGCGGCAATCCGACGATCGAGGTTGAGGTCGAGCTGGAAGACGGCTCGGTGGGCGTTGCGGCCGTTCCCTCCGGCGCCTCGACCGGGGAGCACGAGGCGGTGGAGCTTCGTGACGGCGACAAGCGTCGATACGGCGGCAAGGGCGTGCTCAAGGCGATCGAGAACGTCAACAGCGCACTCTCAGACGCCATCGTCGGACTCGACGCGCGCGACCAGGCCAGCCTCGACCGGTTGATTGTCGAGCTGGATGGGACCCCGAACAAGTCCAACCTCGGCGCCAATGCCATGCTGGGTGTCTCCCTGGCGGTCGCCCAGGCGGCCGCGGAGTCGTGCAATCTCTCGCTCTACCGCTACCTTGGCGGCGTTGGCGCGACCACTCTGCCGGTTCCGATGCTGAACATCCTCAACGGAGGCAAGCACACCGAGTGGCAGTCGACGGACCTGCAGGAGTTCATGGTTATGCCGGTCGGAGCGAGCACGGAGGCGGAAGCGATCCGAATGGGTGTGGATGTGTACCGGGCCCTGGGTACCGGTCTTATGGGCAGAGGCCTCAGTACGTCGCTGGGCGATGAGGGAGGCTACGCGCCGGCCCTCGAATCCAACCGGCAGGCGCTCGAGCTGATCTGTGAAGCCATTGCCGCGGCGGGATACAGCCCCGGCAGCGATATCATGCTGGCCATCGACCCCGCGGCCTCCGAGTTTTACGAAGATGGCAGCTACCTGCTTCGCAAAGAGGGTACGGTTCTCGACTCTGACGGCATGATCGACTTCTACCGCCGGCTGGTCGAGGACTTCCCGATCATCTCGCTGGAGGATGGTCTCGATCAGGACGATTGGGAAGGGTGGAAGTCTCTCTCCGAGGCGCTCGGGAGCCGGGTGCAGATCGTGGGCGACGATCTCTTCGTCACCAATACCGGCCGTCTCAAGCGCGGCATCGACGAGGGCATCGCCAACTCGATCCTGGTGAAGCTCAACCAGATCGGGACACTGACCGAGACCATAGCGGCCGTGGAGATGGCGAAGACGGCCGGATACACGGCGGTCGTCTCGCATCGAAGTGGCGAGACTGACGACGTAACCATAGCGGATTTTGTGGTGGCGATGAATACCGGCCAGATCAAGACCGGCGCTCCAGCCAGAGGCGAACGGGTAGCGAAGTACAACCAGCTGCTGCGCATCGAGGAGGAGCTGGACGACGCCGCCCGCTATGCTGGCTGGTCGGCCTTCTACAACCTTCCTGACGTTCGCGCCCGCAGCGTCGCCGCCGTCTCAGCCTAGGCGTGCAGCTGGATGGCCGGAGATTGACGGGTCTGCTGAGGGCGCAAGGAGCGCAAAAGTAAGCATAAAGATCCGCAGCCAACGGCAACCGCCTTTGAATTTCTGTCACGATGGAGTACCCTAAAGGGGCACAGGATTCCATCGGGTGCGACTTTGACGGTCGCCCGGGTGTCGTGCTGTCCAATAGCGGCAAAGGAAGGTTATGGAAGACAGGCAGAGCGATTTCGAATTTATGTTGAAGCGCTGGAAGCGGTCGTCGCAGTCGACGGTGGCCGAGTTCAAGCGCCGCCAGTATTACAAGTCGCCTTCAGAGTTGAAGCGCGTGGCCAAGCAGAAGGCCGTGCAGAGAGCGCGCAAGGTACGGGCGAAGCAAGAGCGCTACTGGCGCAACAAGTAGTGGGAGAGCGGGATCAGGTCCAGCGTTTCCCACACGTGGAGTTGAAGTAGTTGCCGGGACGAAGAGGCGGCTACCAGCAGCGGCGCCGCCCGGCTAAGCGTCCGTCGCCGGCGACAAGAGAGGCACGCGAGGAGGCCAAGGACGACGCCATCGTCATGCAGGGCGTGGTCAAGGAGGCCCTTCCGAATACCCAGTTCCTGGTAGAGCTGGAGAACGGCCATCGGGTCATCGGCTACCTTTCAGGGCGGATGCGCAAGAACTACATTCGCGTCGCACTGGGCGACGTGGTCTCAGTCGAGATGTCCCCCTACGATCTAAGCCGCGGCAGGGTAGTGTTCCGGGAGCGCTAGACTTCCCGTTCAACGGAGCAGGTGGCCCCCCTGTCCCGAGCCACCGACCTTCAGGACACTTCTTCCGTGGCCGGTTGGCGTCTGCGGCCATCCGAGCTGAACGCTTCCGAATCCTCGGCCGCTGCTTTCGGCCCCTGCACGTCGGCCTTTCCGGCTATCGCAAGCTCATCCAGGTACCGGGAAGCGTAGTCGTACCCGAGGTCAATCAGCCTACGGGTGTGGGTGAAATCGCGCGCGTCATATAGCGGGCCGAGCTGGGGACGGAGGTGGTGGACGACGATTCCCCTCGACCTTGCCGCCTCGAGGACCAGCCTGACCCATGCGGTGGAGGCGATTTGGCCACAGCGATCCATCGCCAGGCCTCGACGGCCATCGCCGGCTGGGTAATCACTGCAGTCGAAGGCATAGACCGTTCGCGCGCGCTCGGCTACGGCGGTGGGCAGGGGAAGGTACTCGACCACGGCGCCGTCCACATAGAGGTCGCCGGCGACCTCCTGCGGGGGAAACAGGCCCGGAACGCTGGTGCTGGCCAGGAGTGCCGGCACGATAGGGCCTGAACGGAAGGGAATCACCTCGCCGTCTCGAAGACGAACGGCGAGGGCCAGCATCCGTATGGCGCAAGCTTCAAAGCGAGCATCTCCGAAGGAGCGTATGAGCACCCTGCGCCAGCCCTTGATGCTGTGCACGTGCCCGTGGCGCACGAAATTGTAGGCGTAGGTCGGCGGCGTGCCCGGGAAGACGAGCCGCCGCGTCAGGTTCAGCCAGACTCGCTCCAGGGCTTCCAAATCGTCCGGGTGCAGGGCATACCAGGCGCCGTTGACAGCCCCCGCGCTGGCTCCGATGATCAGATCGGGACGCAGGCCGCGCTCCTCGAAGGCCCGCAGCATCCCTGTCTGTGCGGCCGCGCGTGAACCCCCGCCCGAGAGGGCAAGGGTTACTCTGGGTGCAGCATCAGGCAATCTCTGCATCCTCCTGGAACGCCCTCAGATTGGCTCCGGGTCCCATCGTGGGAGCCACCCG
>DASRCF010000112.1:0-10557 GCA_035653255.1 Chloroflexota bacterium | reverse complement strand
CCGGGAGAAGTCGCCGATCCGCCGGTACTTCTCCCGGCGCCGGCGAAGCAGCTCGGGAGCCGACAGCATGCTCAGCTCGTCCAGAGCACTGCTCACGGCGCGGCGCAGCCCGGCACCTGTGGCGGCGTGATCGGAATGCGCCCCGTCGCCCGGTTCGCGCACCACCTCGTCCACGATTCCCAGCTCAACCAGATCGTGCGCCATGATCTTCATTGCCGCCGCGGCCTGCGGCGCTTCTCGGGCATCCCGCCACAGAATCGACGCGGCGGCCTCCGGAGAGGCGACAGTGAAGATTGCGTTCTCAAGCATCAGGATGCGATCGGCTGTGGCAATGGCGAGTGCCCCGCCGCTTCCCCCCTCGCCTGTTATCACCGCGACGACGGGAACGGGCACGGAGAGGAGCACGGCGATCGATTCCGCGATGGCCTGCGCCTGGCCTCGTTCCTCGGCCGGCAGGCTCGGATTGGCTCCCGGCGTATCGATGAGGGTCACGATCGGCATCCCCAGCCGAGCCGCGTGCTGGAACAATCGCATCGCCTTCCGGTAGCCTTCAGGATTCGGCATCCCGAAGTTATGCGTAACATTCTCTCGAGTGGTGCGGCCCTTCTGGTGACCGACCAGCATGACCGCCCTTCCATCAAGAAGTGCGGGACCGCCGAGAATGGCCCGGTCATCCCCGAATCTCCGGTCGCCATGCAGCTCGACAAAGTCCGACAACATCCAACGGGCGAAGTCAAGGGTGTAGGGGCGGTCCCGGTGTCGGGCCAGCTGGACGGTCTCCCAGGCCGTCCGCGAGGATGAGGGCTCGCCCTGGTGGCCGTTGGGTTCCTCCCTGATGGTGACGACTTGCTCCCCCAACGTTCCGGGAAGCGAGGTGGCGGCCTCGACCCCTACCTGATCGAGGGTGTTCTCAGGTTCCAACGGTCACCTCCCGGCGGCGCTCGTTCGCTGCCTCTAGTTCACGCGACCGGTTGCCGCTGGTGGCGCTTGCATAGATCCGCAGGAGTCTCCCCAAAACGGCACGCATGTCTCCACGGGCCACCACTAGGTCGAGCATCCCGTGCTGGAGGAGGAACTCCGCCGTGGCAGCTCCTGGAGGAAGACGCTCCCGAGTCGTCTGTTCGATGACTCTCGGCCCGGCGAAGCCAATGAAGGCACCGGGCTCGCCGATGTTGATGTCTCCCAGCATGGCGAAACTGGCCGTAACCCCTCCATAGCAGGGGTCGGTCATGACAGAGACGTAGGGTAGGCCCTGGTCATTGAGATCCTTGAGCTGGGCGATGCACTTCGCCATCTGCATCAGAGCCACGGCGCCCTCCTGCATCCTGGCCCCTCCACTGCTCGAGAACAGCACCAAAGGCCGGCCTTCGCGGCTCGCGGCTTCAATGGCCCGTGCCACCTTCTCGCCCACGACCGCACCCATCGAGCCGCCGATGAACTCGATCTCTATGGCGCCGACCACGACCGGCAGCTCCTCGACCTCCGCCGTCCCAAAGACGAAGCCCTCCTGCAATCCGGTGGCTTCCACACTCTGATCCAGCTTCTCGCGGTAGGTTCGCGATCCCATCGAGAACTGAAGAGGGTCGACCGCGGGCATGGAGGCGTCGATCTCCTCAAATGTGCCGAGGTCTGCCGTGGCGTTGATCCGCTGGCGGGCCGTCATTCGAAAATGGTGCTTGCACTTGGTGCAGACACCTAGCGACTGTTCCAGCTCAGCACGGTAGAGGAGCTGCTTGCAGCGGGGACAGCGTACCCACAGATCGCCGCCGTCTCGTTCGCCGCCCCGATGAGGCCGCCTGAGGATGTCCATCATCTGGGCCCGTTCCTGTAAAAAGAGCCGCGCTCCCTTGGCGCGGCCTACAGGTTCATGCTACATCACGGAGTTTCGGCGTTCGAACGGCCCGCGGACTACTTCACCCAGACAAGCGACGAGGCCGCATCCATGCCCGGGGCGGTAAGCACCGACGTGGGAGCGCCGAAGGGCCTTCCGTTGCGGATGGCCACCTCGAAGAGGTGGAAGTCATTTCCCACCAGCTTGAAGTACGCCAGCCGGGTTCCGTCCGGCGAAAACACCGGCATGGAGACCATTCCGGTGTCCACGGGGATGGCAAGCCGGTCGTGCAGGATGCCTCCGGCAAAGGGGGCGATGTATAGGGTTGTCCGTTCAAAGGTGGAGCGTACGAACGCCACGTGAGAGCCGTTCGGCTGCCAGGCGGGCTGGATGTCCTCCTGCGAGCGCGGCGTTACCGGATAGGTGGTGTCCGTGTTGAGATTGAGGAGGGTGAGCTGGGCGCCGACAGACTCGTCAGCTCGGTAGAAGTAGTCGGTATAGAGCACGAGATTTGGATTGGCCGGATCGAAGCGAGGGTCGGCATCGCCTCCGGCGCCGAGATCAGGCATCGTCAGCTGCACGCTCTGATGGGTCGCCATGTCGTACTTGTAGAGGGCCAGATCAATCTGGCCCGTGGGATTGGTCAGCTTGTAGCGGTCCGATGAAAATAGTAGGGTCTTGCCGTTTGGCGAAAGAGAAGGGTTGAAAGCCCAAACGTTATCCGAGACGTTGCCGTCGGTGGTGCGGTCGCGCGTGAGCTGGCGGTGAGTCTGATTCTGTAGGTCAACGCTGAAGAGGTCCGATACGGCCGGCGCCCAACGTCGAGCGAAGACCAAGATGTGGCCGTCTCCGTTGGAAGCTGGATCCGAGATGTTGGAGCTGTGCGTCACTTGAAAGGTGGTGTTTTTGGTGAATGCCCAGATGTTCCCCTGGCGCTCGAAGTAGATGCGTCCCGACGACGGTCCCGTGACGGCAGTCGGAGGCGGAGCCGAGGCGGACCCGGGGCTCACTCCCACCACGTGGCCGAGGACGCTGCGGACATGCACGGGGGACGGAGGCGGAGCCGGCGGCTTCGGCTTGACGGGGACCGTAACATGTGAGACCGAGTGAGTTGAAATCGGTGCAAACATGCGCTGGACTGCGGGCATGATGGTTGCCCAATTGGGGTAGACAACGGATTCACCATCGGGCGCAGTCCCCACCGACGAGTAGCGAGGCGGCGACAGCACGAGCCTGTGGACGCTGGCGGGATTGAGGTTGCGGGCGAAGCTGGCCATCTGCTGCAACTGACCCAAGCCGTTGGCGCCGATGTCGCTCTTGACAAAGCCGGATAGCTCGTTGACCAGGTCCGGCAGGTGAAGCAGCACGTTCAACGTACTGGCCTTGTGACGGATGCCCAAGAGCATCTGCTCCTGCCGCTGCGCGCGGCCGAAGTCACCGATGAGGTCGGCGTGACGTGAGCGCACGTACTCCAAAGCGGTCGCACCGGTCATGTACTGAGGTCCGGCAGGAATGTAGACGCGAGTATAGGAGAACGGGTTCTTGGATCCCGACATGTCGTTGGGGTAGGAGTCGTCCACAATGGGGTGAATGGCGTTGATGGTTACGCCGCCGAGAGTGTCGATCACCTTGACGAAGCCGTCGAGACCGACCCAGGCGTAATAGTTGATCGGAATCTGGAAGAGCTGTTCCACGGTGTCGATCGCGAGGGGGATGCCACCATCGGACATGGCGGCGTCGATCTTGTGGTAGCCGTACACGTTTGGAATGGGCACCCAGAAATCCCGAGGGATGGAGAGCATGCCCACCGTTCGATGAACGGGATCGATCGTGACGACGATCATGGTTTGGCTGAGCTTCGGGATGCCCTTGCTGTCGGTATCACTCCCGAGCAAGAGGATGTTGATCCGTTTGGTTCCGTTGAGAGAGGGATACTGGATCTTCGGATCGTGGATGTTGTGGATACGGTGCAGGCGGTAATTCACGATGCCCTGGATCTGGCTATACAGCCGGTAGCTGTAGACGCCGAGCGCCACGGCCGCCACCACGATGACGACGCCGACGATTTTAAGGATCCTACGCAGCACGGGCTTCGCCTACCCTTTGCTCGGCAGGCGCCAGGGTCTTAAACATGGCGAGAAGCAGGCCCGAGCAGGCTCCGCGTGAAACAGTGAGCAGTCGCTCGCACGTATGCGTTTTGAAATATCCAAAGTCTGTTCCCGGGAAAGAGGTCGGGACGGGCCGGCACCCGAGCGGGTGAGGGCGGAAGCCGCCTAAGGGAACCTCCCTTACAATAGCTGAATCCGCCCACGAAGCGGTGGATTGGAAGGCGGCCGATGAGCACTGACGAACTTTGGATGGCGGACGTGCTGCAGCTCCAAGAGCTGCTGGCGAAGCGAGAAACTTCCTCGCTGGAGGCGGTACAGACGCTGCTAAACCGTATTCGTGACCTCGACCACGATGGGCCGCGCCTGGGATCTGTTCTCGAGGTTTCGGAGGAGTCACTCGAGGCAGCTCGTCAGCTCGATCACGAGAGGACCCGATCGCCGCGGGGCCCCTTGCACGGGATCCCCGTTCTGATCAAGGACAACATAGAGACATCGGGAAACATGGAGACCACCGCCGGGTCGCTTGCCCTTCTCGGAGTGCGGGTGCCTGGAGACGCTTTCATCGTTGACAGGCTCAGAGGGGCAGGCGCCGTCGTCCTCGGCAAGAACAACCTCAGTGAGTGGGCCAATTTCCGCTCGACCCACTCCTCAAGCGGCTGGAGTGCGCGAGGAGGACAGACAAAGAATCCTCATGCACTTGATCGCAGTCCCTGCGGCTCAAGCTCCGGGTCCGCGGCCTCAGTTGCAGCCGGGTTGGCCCCGCTCGCTATCGGCACCGAAACCGACGGCTCCATCCTCTGTCCGGCGGCCATGAACGGGGTGGTCGGCATCAAGCCCACCGTCGGGCTCACGAGCCGTTCCGGCGTCATCCCCGTGTCCAACAGTCAGGATACCGTCGGTCCGTTCGCGCGCACGGTTGCCGGCGCGGCCATCGCATTGTCTGTGATCGCGGGTCGCGATTCGGAAGATTCTCTTACCCAACGGATCCCGCGATCGGCGAATCTCAACTACACTCCCTTTCTTCGCGAGGATGGTCTGCAGGGCGCCAGGATTGGTGTTGCCCGCGACGTGTACTTCGGTTACAGTCCGAAAGCGGATGCCGTGGTGGAGTCGGCGATTCAGGCGCTACGCGAGGGAGGCGCGACGATCATTGACCCGGCCGACATTCCGACCGCCAAGCAGATGAGGGACGGAGACGAGGAGATGAAGGTGCTGCTGTACGAGTTCAAGCATGGCCTCGAGCAGTATTTCCAGCGTCGATCCCCAGGGGGTCCCAGAAACCTGGCGGACATCGTTTCCTTCAACGAGATGAATCGAGACCGCGAGATGCCGTTCTTTGGGCAGGAAATCTTCCTTCAGGCACTCGAAAAGGGTGACTTGAGCGAGCCTGAGTATGTGGGGGCGCGCTCAACGGCCATAAAGCTGGCGCGCGACCAGGGGATCGATGCCGTCATGGACGCACATAATCTCGATGCTTTAGTCATGCCGACGACGGGCCCGGCGTTCCCGATAGATCTTCTCAACGGCGACCACTTTACCGGTGGGAGCCCCCAGCCCGCGGCGTTGGCGGGCTATCCGGCCATCAGCGTTCCGGCAGGCGACGCCTTCGGCCTTCCTGTCGGTATTACCTTCATGGGTAGGGCCTTCAGCGAAGCGACGCTGATCCGGCTGGCCTATGCCTATGAGCAGGCGACGAACGCGGTGCGCTGGCCCTCCTTCCAGCCAACGGTTGGATGGGGCTAGACACGCGAAAAATGAGACCGGATCAGTACCTCCGGCAGATAACTGATCCGGTCCCACTCAATGTACGCAGACCCAGAACGCCCTGTCAATCCACGGGTTTCGGGTTTCGAGTTGGGAAGAACGCGGCACGATGCATTGGGCGGTGGCACCTAGTCGGACGCTCGTGGGGCTGGCGAGGTGACGAGTGCCCCATTGACCGGATCTCGGGCGTAGGGTTCGGAGCCGGTGCGAGTTTCGGCTGCGCGTTCGAGTTTCTGCGGCGACCCGACTACTTCAGCGGTGGATGCTATGAGACGGAAGGATGAGGTAGACGAGCCCGAGCACGGAGAAGATGACTAACCAAACTGCCGGCGTGCCTGACATTGTTTGCGAGTGCTTTCGCGGTTGAGGTTCGCAATCTTTGTAGCGGGAATGGCGGCATCCGGCAAGTCCGATCGTTGCGGCTTTGGTAACCAAAATGTGCTATCCGGAGCCGGAGACGTCGGCTACGAGAAGTGCGCGCGGTCGGCTTGGCCCGGACGGTCGCGGGTAACGCTCTCCCGCTCGAACGCACCACCGCAACCAATCAGAGATAATCGAACTTTTGCCCTTGTTCCTCCGGTCCCGCGATGGCTTCGCGCGGTTGATGCCCGGGAAGGCCGCGGGTGAGGGCTGCCCCCTCCGGTCTCGATCAGCCTCCGAAGCTGTGTTTGAGGGACATCACGTCGGCGACGTACAGAGCGGTTCCTGGAAGGTAACCATGGTCGGCGAGGTTTTGCTGACCTTCGTAATAGGCGGCGGCCGCCTTACGCTCGTCTCCTCCGTAGTAGCGGGTGAGGTAGCTGAGCCAATAAACGCCCGCCGTGATATTGTCCTGTTCAACACCGAGATCGAGCGGCTGTCCCAAGCGCCGCGCCACCAGAGCTCCCGTGCCGGGTTCAACCTGCATCACGCCGATGGCTCCCGTGCTGCTGACGACATTCTCGTCGAATCCACTCTCCTGGTAGGCCAGGGCGTCGGCGAAGCTGGGGTCGAGATTGAACTTTCTGGCCGTCGCCTCTACCAAAAGTCGGGTCGCCTTCGGGTGATATGGTGTCGGAATGGCCAGCCGTTCGCCGGGGTAGATCAGGTTGGGGTGAGCGAGGTGGTTCCGCTGGAGGATTAGCGCGGGCGAGACACCGAACTGTGCGGCGATGGAGCCCACAGTGTCGCCACTCTGCACCACATACGTCCGCTGAAGCTCAATCGTGGGCGGTGCACCTGATGAGCCTACGCTACCGGCGACACCCAGGAGCTGTCCGATCCCCGGACCCACCACGCTTGCCACCCGGTACCCCACGAAGAGGAGCAACACCACGAGCACGATGGCCACGAAACGCGCTCGGAGCCGGACCGTCCGGCGCCGAGACGAGTAGGTGCGATATGTGGATGTGGAGGGCAAGCGCTCCGGTCTCAGTACCCCGGTCCCAGAGCGATAACTCTGCCGCTTGCATGGCGAGGCTTCCGGGGCACCATGGCCGGGAGACCCTGCACCTCGATGGCTGACTGCCGTCTCAAGGACGCCGCATAGGGGACGAGATACCTGGCCACGTACCGTTGTCGCTGCTGGTCGATGATGTTGGGACTTGTTTGGGCGTCGGCAAGGACGACGCCGTCGGCCTGCGGATACGGAATCCCAAGGAGCCGCATGGCAGTCGGGGCGATGTCGACGAGGCGAGCCGGAAAGTGCGAGACGTGGTTCTGTTTAACGCCCGGTCCGGCAATGATGAGGGGAATACCCTGAGACCCCCAGCTGACTCCGCCGTGGTCTCCCAGCCACTTCCATTTGCCCCCGGCGCCCAGCGTGCCGGTTCGCTCCGGGTACATACAAACTACGTGAGGCGCGTTGGAGCCGGCCATGGTCTGTAGGAGATAGCGGTGAGCCGCGTCAAGGGTGGGATGCAGGTGTGCCGCTGTGGCCGGAGCTGCAAGGTAGGAGCGGCGGCCGTTGGACTCCACCAGGTAGTACACGCCTCCGAGATTCGTCACCCCGGCATTCTCGATCGCCGAAGCGGCCACGCTCGCCGCCCCCGGCGTCTCCAGCCAGGCATAGCAGGCGGTGTTGGAGTCGAATGAAATGGGCACGGCAACCGACTCGATGGCGGCTTTGATCTGGTGGCCGTCGACGAAACGCTCGTACGGGGTCACGCCATGGTCTCCCAGAAGCATGAACACGGTTTCGTCGAACATGCCGAGGCGCTTGTATTCGTTGATGATCTTGCCCAGCACCCGGTCGGCGTTGCGCATCACGGTCTTGACGGAGGTGGGCGCGAGGGGGCCTCCCTCGAGGTGCGCAACCGGCCAGTCCATCTCCGGAAGGTTGAGGGCGACGATTCGCGGTCGCTCCTTCCGTATGACGTCAAGTGCCAGCTCGCCCACCAGCGCATCCTGGTGCCCGAGTTTTAGGCTGTCCGCACTGGGGGCGAGAGCACGTTTCTCGAGCAGCGAGGCCGGAAGGCCATGACCCTCAATGCAGGTCGGGGCCCAATCCCCGGCTCCATTCTTGGAATAGTAGCTGATGTAGTCCGCGTGAGGTCCGCCGATCGCATCGGCCGCGTAGAACTTCTGGCCACTCGCGGTGTAGACCTTGGCCCGAGCATCGGATCGTTTTAGGTACTCTGCCATTGAGGGCGCGCCACTGTCTCCGATGAGTACCGAGAGGCTGTCCGGATCGGTCCCGTCCAGCGGAACCGAGTTGTAAGTCGTACCCGTAACCGGATCCTCCCACCAGAAGCCCAGGATGCCCCCGTCGGAACAGGGGAAGCAGCCCGTTCCCAGGGACGCGTGCGAAGCCGGGGTGGTGGCCTCCATTTGACCGCACCAGGCCCGGTCGTAGAAGGTTCCCCTGTTCTTGAGTGCCCGAATATGCGGCAGCTCCGTGTATCCCAGGTAGTCAGGGCGGCCGGCGTCGATGATGAGCATCACCAGGCGGTTGGGGGGATTCGGAAGCATGTCCGCGGTCGGCATCAGCGTCCTGCCCGTTGCGGCGGCCGACCCGCAGGCGGAAAGCAGAGCCGAGGCCGCCCCCGCCAAGCCCAGGTCGCGGCCCCACCGAAGCAGCCGGCGCCGGCTCAACGGTCGTTCCAGCATGTCGTCGAAGAAACCGTCGAGCGGGCGCGACGTTACGTCAGCACTCAAGTTCGCTCCTCCGTCGCTTCTGCCCCCAGGAGTGTCTGGCGGAGTGAAGCATGCCCAATGTGCACCATGCTCAGTGTAATGGATTCGGTCAGCAGCTGCGGCGCAGCAGAGTCAATCGGCGGCCGGGGATGAGGAGTGAAACCCTTATCCGTATAGGAATATGAGCGATATCAAGCGGGATATGAGAAGCTAGGCCAGAATGAGTACCCAGACTGACGTCCACGGGCCGCAGCCGCACCGCTTTCGGATCGGGCGGGCTGCCTTTCTCGGATTGACGGGGGTTACGGGCGCCGCGCTGCTCCTCGGCAATCGGTTGAAGATCCCCAGCTCCATCCTCACGGGCGGCACCAACGTCAACGGCTTCACCATCTACACTATCGCCGGCTTCCCCACGTTTGATCCCAAGACATATCGCCTCCGGGTGGACGGCTTGGTGGAAGAGCCGCGCGAGTACACGTACTCCGATCTTCTGGCGCTGCCCTCGGTGAGCGAGGTGCGCTTCTACCAGTGCGTCACGGGCTGGGTGGTCCCGAAGCCTCGATGGCAGGGCACCCGGTTGTGGGACCTGGTGGCGGCATCCAAGCCGAAGTCCGCTGGACGGGCACTTCGATTCACGTGCATGGACGGCGCCTACTCCGAGAGTCTGACCTTCCCCCAGGCCCAGCAGCACGACGTGCTGCTCGCCTATGGCCTCAACGGGAAGGCGCTCTCGCGTGAGCAGGGGATGCCCATCCGCCTGGTCGTCCCCGGAATGTACGGCTACAAGTTCGCTAAGTGGGTCAACCACATAGAGGTGGTCGATCGCGTGATCCCGGGCTTTTGGGAGAACAACGGCTACGACGTCAATGCCTACATCGGCCGGAGCAACGGACTCTAGCCGGCTGAGCGGTGAAGCCGTTCAAGCCCCAAGTGCGCCGGAGCGCGTTCTACGCTTTAACCGCACCGCTCGCCTCGTGCACTGGGTACAGGCGGTCACCTTCCTGCTGCTTCTCCTCACCGGCCTTGCGATAAGCCTCTCGAGCATCGAGGCCGTCGTGGGGCATCGCGCCATTCTGCGCGAGATCCATCTGGTCACCGCCTTCCTTTTCGTCTTTGGACCGGCCGTTGTGGCGCTGGCCGGTAACTTCCCGTCCATCACGGAGGACGCGCATGAAGTCGAGAGCTGGAGCCGGGAGGACATCGCCTGGATCCGGAGCCCAAAGCTGGAGCCGGATCCTCTCTCGCCTCCTCCGGGCCGCTTTAACGCCGGCCAGAAGCTCAACGCCGTCTTCACCCTGTACTGCGTGGTGGCGTTTGGCATAACGGGTCTCATTCTCTGGCAAAATCGGCGCTTTCCGTTCCCAATCGTCTCGCAGGCGAACCTGATTCATCAGTACCTGACCTACATCGCCCTCGCCGTCTTCTTGGGCCACCTGTATCTCAGCGTCATCCATCCAAGCACCCGCCGGTCCCTCAGCGGCATTCTCTCCGGCGGCGTGGACGCGAGATGGGCGGCGCAGCACCACCCCTTGTGGCGGCCCATGCCGGCGGTTGAGAGCCGGCTTCAGCTACAGACGGCGCTTCGGTCCTGCGTCCTGCTTCTTCTGGGTCTGGAATCAGCCCTGCTCTTGGTCAGGGTCGGCTTTGAGTGGCTGGGCGCCAATGTCACCGACCCGGCCACCAAGATGATCTACCGCTTTAGTGGACTGCCGGGAACGCTACAGCACGCGGCCACCGGAG
>DASRCF010000111.1:0-2697 GCA_035653255.1 Chloroflexota bacterium | reverse complement strand
ATTTCCATCAGAAGCCGGCAAGTCCCATGATCCTCAAGACGCGTCGCTGTCCGAAGTACATACACGGCGTGTCGGTCACCGGGACCGTGGTCGAGTCTCATCTCGAGAGCGGGCGGTACATCCTGCTGGTACGCCTGGCCGACGGCAGCGTGGTGACAGTGTTCGCAGGAGGGAAGAAGTCAAAGATTTCCTACAAAGGGGGTAGCGTCGAAATTGGGACGGTGCCTCCGGGGGATGCCGTACACATGCACCTGATCTCCGACCCCACTCAGGCCGGATACTTCCAACTGGTTCGGGGGGAGGATCTCGATCTGCGCAACGTCAAAAATGTCAAGGGCTCCATCGCCTCTCTCGACCCTTACGAGCATCAGATTGTGCTCGGGCGATTCCGCAAGCCCTACATCATCGTCTCAACGACGAAGCAGACGCGGCTCTACACGAAGAACGGCAAGCGTGCCACCTTCTCCCAGCTCACCGTGGGCGCTCCCCTTTCGGTCGACGGACTGCTTGACACCAAGTCCAGCGTGATGCGGACGACCATCGCCGTCCGGATGCTCAAGAACGCATAGACAGGGCGCTTATGTGCGGGCGGGCTGGGTAGCTCGTCCGACGTGAAGCTCCGAGCCCACGCGCACCGGCCGGGGCATGACATGCAGACAGAGATAGCTCAGGTCCCCGAACAGCAAGGCCACAACTCCGGCGTGGGCCAGAGCGCTGAACAGGTCGAGCTTGGTGAAGACGACCAAAGCCCCACTGAGCGCCTGCACGACAACCAACAAAACGGCGATGGCGGCCGCGCGGAACAGGTCGGGCCTGTCCTGGCGGATTCGGGCAGTCCAGGCAAGTAGCCCGAGCACGCCCAGAGTGAGCACCAGGGCAGCGGCTCGGTGCGCGAACGCCGTTCCCACCGTCCCGTGAAAGCCGGGGATCACGCGCCCATTGCAGAGTGGCCAGCCGGAGCATGCCCGATCGGCGTCGATGTGGCGCACGTAGGCGCCCAGATAGACGACGACGTAGCTGAAGATCGTCACTCCCCAGACGGCCGGACCAAGCCCCTTTGGGGGGAGCCGATCTCGGGCCTGATCCATCGGAGCGTCAAGCTCAAAGACAAGGAGTGCGGCGAGCAGTACCGAGGCGAACGCTATCAGCGACACACCAAAGTGAAGCGCCAGGACAGCCGGATTCTGCGGCGACATGACCGCCCAGGCGCCCAGGCCCGCCTGAAGAAAGAGGAAGGCCACCATGACGGGGATCAAAAGCCGCATGTCGACCCGGTTTCGGTAGAGCTGCCAGGCGGCGATGGCAAACGCCAGTATGAAGATGGTTTCGATTCCCACCACCGTCCGATGACTGAACTCTATAAAGGTCGATACCGCGAATTGCGGGATGAACCTGCCGCGACACAACGGCCACGACGGTCCACATCCCGTCTGTGAGCCTGTGTTGGTGACGGTAGCGCCCATGATCAGGACAATCCACATCCCCGCCGCGGCCAGGACGGCGAGTGGCTTCACCAGTCTCCTCGACCACTCGGTCAATGGAACACCGAGGCTGCCCATCATCACTTGTACTCTCGTCCGCCGGGTACCGATGTCATGGCTCTGGCCAATCGTATCAAGGGCCTCCCGTCTCCATCCATCATCGGAGGACTAGGCGTGTTCGGCCAGGAATTCATGGCCGGACGCCGAGCAGCTCCTCTCTCGCCGACTCGGCCAGCGCATCGACTCGGTCTGGCGCCGTGAATCTCCGGATCCGACGGAGCGCGCCGTCAGGCGCCAACAGGACAGCCCTCAAGACAACGCCCTCACGGTCGGTCGTTGCCAAGGCTCCAAAGGCCGAGTTGCAATCCGCACCCACCGCTTCGCCAAGTCGCCGCTCCAGCCGCGCGGCTAGCTCTGCTTCGACGTCGTTCACCGACCGGAGAAGGTCGAGGAAAGCACTCCCTCTCCTTGCCTGTAGGGCGACGATGCCCTGCCCTGGGGCGGGCACACACGTGTCAGGGTCCAAGTACTCGCTGATGTTCGCCGACAGGCCTAGTCGTTCGAGGCCGGCCGCCGCCAGAACGAGGGCATCCACCTGGCCTTGATCGAGCTTGCGCAGGCGGGTATCTACATTGCCTCTAATCTGCCTGAACGACAGATCCCGGCGGACTTCTCGCAGCTGCACTTGTCGCCGCAGGCTCCCCGTTCCGATGGTGGCCCCAAGCGGTAGCTCGCCCAGCCTCTGTCCATCCCGCGAAACCAGCACATCCCATGGGTCGTCCCGCTTCAGAAACGCACCTATCAGGAGATCCGATGTACCACGGACAGGGACATCCTTCAGGCTGTGAACCGCAATGTCCGCACGACCGTCAAGCAGCGCCTGCTCGACCCGCGAGGTGAACACGCCTTTGTCGCCGAACTGATCGATCGGCTCCTCGGGGCGGACATCTGCCTCACTTCTTATGAGCACCAGCGAGACCTGGCAACCGGGTAAGGCAGCTTCCAAGGCAACCTTAGCCAGTTCGGTCTGAGCCACGGCCAGAGGGCTGGGTCGCGCGGCCAGGCGGAGGCAAGGTGGCCCGGCAGGACGGAAGATGCGAGCTACCCGGCTTCGGTGTGGTCTGGCGTCGGGTGATCAGCAGGTTGGGCAGAGCCGGCCTGAGGATCACCCGGCCGACCCGCGTCGACAGACTCCTTGATCTTGGCTAGGGCGCCA
>DASRCF010000110.1:0-19243 GCA_035653255.1 Chloroflexota bacterium | reverse complement strand
CTGCTCTCCGACGTGGACGTCTAGCCGCTACCAGGTCGCGGCGGCCATCGGACCGCGCTCTGGCCGGCGAACTGTCCGATGCTGGAATCAGCTATAATACCTCTGTGACAGAGCTAATAGTGGTGCCGGGTACAGCGGCCCGCCTCATCGAGCTGACCTCCTCACTTCGACGCGCGCTTCGACGCCATGCCGGAACATCCGGCGTCGTACCCTGCTTGAGTGACGCTCAGCGCGAGCTGATGCGCACCGTGCGGCGGCATCCGAATATCCGTGTCGGCGAGGCCGCCGCTCAGCTGAGCCTGGCCGGCAATACCGTCAGCACATTGGTCTCCGGCCTGTGTGCAGACGGCTGGCTCGAACGAGAGGTGGATCCTAAAGACGCCCGCTCCGCTCGAATTCGATTGAGTCTCAAAGCCGAGGTCGCCGTGGCCCAGTGGAGGGATCGCCGGGAGGGAGCGCTGGAACGGGCACTCGCCGAGCTCGGCTGGGAGCAGGTCGAGACCATCGATCGAGCGCTTCCAGCCCTGGAGGCTCTGGTGGCTCAACTACAGGAGAACGAATGACCGTAGCCGAACGACTCGAATTCCAGCCGGCCGCGGACCCATCTGCTTCGCCCGCCATTGCCGTCCGAGACCTAGAAGTGCGATACGACGAAATTCGGGCCGTGGATGGGATCTCCTTTGACGTACACACGGGCGAAGTCTTCGGCCTCCTGGGGCCCAATGGAGCCGGGAAGACGACGACCATCAGGGTCCTGACGACTCTGCTGCGGCCGGACGCCGGTTACGCCGCGATTCTGGGCATGGACGTGGATCGCTTTGGCATGGCGGTACGGCAGGTCATCGGCTACGTGCCCCAGCAGCTCTCGATCGATGCGGCCCTGACTGGCTGGGAGAACGTCTGGCTCTTCGCCCGCCTTTTCGACGTGCCCAGATCCGAGCGGCGCGACCGTATCGACGACGCCCTCGAGACGGTGGGACTCATGGACGCCGCCGGCCGGCTGGCGCGGACCTACTCGGGTGGGATGGTGCGAAGGTTGGAGCTGGCGCAGGCGCTGGTCAACCGTCCCAGGCTGCTCATCCTTGACGAGCCGACGATCGGGTTGGACCCGGTGGCGCGCGGGGGCGTCTGGGAACGAGTTGAGTCGCTTCGAATGCAGTATGGGATGACGGTGCTTCTAACCACCCACTACATGGATGAGGCGGATGCGCTATGCGACCGTCTGGCCATCATGCACCATGGCCTCATTCGGGCCGAGGGGACGCCCCTCGATCTCAAGAACGAGGTAAGTCCCGATGCAACGCTCGACGACGTGTTCCGCCACTACGCCGGTGGCGACCTCAGCGACAACAGCGGAGAGTCGCTGCGCCAGGTTCGGAGTGCACGCCGAACTGCCAGGAGGCTCGGGTGAAGGACATGAAACGCTTCGAGTGGAAGCAACGGAATAGCCGGCACAACAGCCGTCAGCTCGCCGGCGGATCGCTGAGCCTGCGCTCGGCTTCGGCATGAAGACCATTCACTGGATTACGGTCGACATTCGACGACCAACCTGTGGTCGGCCACCCGCTTCCCATCCGCACGATGCCCTGCGCGAGAGGAGAGTATCCGGGTCGTGATAACAGCTCTTCCCCGGAGCCGTCCGGCATGGCAGCTTCTGCCCAGTCGGATCCTTACCTTCTGCTTGGTGGAGCTTCGCCGCATTCGGCACGACCGCAGCGAGCTGTACACCAGAGCCATACAGCCGATCCTCTGGCTGCTGATCTACGGCGAGACGCTGAACCACATTCGGCGCGCCATCCCGACCGGCCACGTGCCCTACTTGGAGTATCTGGCGCCGGGAATCATGGCCCAGTCGGCCCTCTTCATCGCCATCTTCTACGGTATCCAGATTATCTGGGAGCGCGACGCCGGCATGCTGACGAAGCTCATGGCGACGCCCTCACCCCGCGCCGCGTTGATCTCCGGGAAGGCATTCGCCGCTGGAATCAGGGGCTTGAGTCAGGTGGTCGTCATTCTCGCCCTGTCCGCGATTCTGCAGATCCACCTGAACTGGAATCCACTCCACCTCATCGGAGCCGCCCTCGTCGTCATCGTCTCCGCCGGGTTCTTCGCCTGCCTGTCGATGGTGCTGGCCGGTCTGGTGGTGTCCCGCGACCGCTTGATGGGAATCGGCCAGGCCATCACCATGCCGCTGTTCTTCGCCTCGACGGCCCTGTATCCGGTCAAGATCATGCCCGCCTGGATCCAGTGGCTGCCGTCCATTAACCCGCTTACCTATGAGGTCGACGCCCTTCGGGGGCTGCTGATCAACCAACCCACGAATCTTCTTCTGGACATCGGAGTCCTCGTGGTTGCACTCATGGTCGGCGTCGCCGCCGCCGCTGCACTGCTGGGCCGGCTGGCGCGCGGCTGAGACTTAGAGCAGGTGGGGGAGCGCCAGGCCGGCGAAGAGCGGTAAGCTCAGGCCCGCACTTTCCTCGATCCAAGCCCAGGCCAAGAGTGGCAAGACACATCGCGCGTCTGAGCGTTCTCAGCTGTTTGCAATCATGAAGGACTGAGCCGGCGGCACGCACCAGGAATTCGAGGAGGTACTCATGACGACGCAGACCACCACGCCGCCCCGGTCGGCTCCACGAATCGAAACCCTGCTGTCCAGTCGACTTTTCCTGGCGCCACAGCTCGTCGGGGACCGAATCTATTTCATGAGCAACATGGCCGGCGCCCTCAGCCTATATGTGATGGATCGGGGCGGAAGCGTTCCCGAACCGTTGCTGCCCGCGGATATCGCCCTCCAGAACCCTGAGCTGATTGGCGGCAGTGTGTACTTTGTCTTTCCGGACGTCGGCGTGCTGGTGATGATCGACCAGGACGGCGACGAGAACTACCAGCCTATGCTCATCCCCCTGAACGGAGGCATCCCTGAGCCGGCCTTCGGCGGCTACTTCGCGAACCAGCGAGCGCATCTCGGGAACTGCGACCTCGACGCCAACCGACTGTATATCGTCGCGGAGTCGCGCGAAGAGCCGGTCATCGGTACCTACTCGTGCCGGCTCGACACGGAAGAGGTGGTCCTGCTGCGCGAAAGCAGGTGGGGTAGCTTCATTGACGGGGTCAGCAAGGATCACCGCAGAGTGACGATGATCGACGGCTATGCCGCCGGCGACCACGTGCTCTATCTCTGGGAACCGCATCGAGAAGTGCGGCGCCTCTATGGTGTCCCGCTCGAGGAGCGAGAGCCAGGACAGGTCATTCCACCCAACGCCATCGGGCATACGCACTTTGTGGAAGATGACGAGGCTATTCTCTGCACCTCGGCAATATTCGACGACGCCTACAGCCTGACCCTGATTCGATTGGCGGCGCCCGACGACGCGGAGCAGGTACAGGTGACCGGCGCCGTCCACTCGGGACGGGGTGAGATGAGCGACCTCGTCCATCTCCATGACGACGTTTACATGCTGGGCTTCAACATCGACGGCGTCTCATGGTCGTACGAGGGGGTCTTCGATGTCGACCGGTTGGAGATGCGATTGACGCGACCGCTGGTGGGTGAAGGTGTGCTGGGGAACGGGAAGCTGAGCTCGGCCTATTACGAGAAGGCATCGGACCGGTTTGCGCTGTCCTTCTCAACCGCGACTTCGCCCACACAGATCTACGTCCTCGACGGCCCCGAGAGGACGCCGGTGATTCAAACCCATGAGCGAACGCTTGGTATCGAGAGGGCGTGGTTGGCGCCCGGCGAGGACGCCTCGTTCTTGTCACACGACGGACTGCGCATCTCGGCGCGACTCTACCTGCCGTCGTCGGAGCTAGGTTACGAACCACCCTATCCGGTCGTGTACTACATCCATGGAGGTCCTCAGGGGCAGGAGCGGCCCGACTTCGCCTGGTTTTCCATGCCACTGATCCAGTTCCTGACGCTGAACGGCTTCGCCGTGTTCGTGCCCAACGTCCGTGGCAGCACCGGCTATGGCTTTTCTTATATGAAACAGGTGGATCGAGACTGGGGCGGCCAGGACAGGCTCGATCACGTGTTTGCCATGGAGCATGTGCTGCCGAACGACTCCCGACTGGACGTGACCCGAGTCGGGGTCATGGGGCGATCGTACGGAGGCTTCATGACGCTAACCCTAGCGGCACGACATCCCAGCCTCTGGGCGGCAGCGATCGACATGTTTGGGCCTTACGACCTCTTCACCTTCATCGACCGCCTGCCACCGACGTGGAAGCCCATGACCAGGCAGGTGATCGGCGATCCGGAGACAGAGCCGGACTTTGTCAGAGAACGGTCGCCGGCGACCTACATCGATCAGATCACGTGTCCGCTCTTTGTGATCCAGGGCGGCAATGACCCACGAGTCGTGGAGCAGGAGTCGCGGGACCTGGTGGAGCGGCTGCAAGGCCAGGGAAAAGACGTACGGTTCCTCGTGTTTGAGAACGAGGGGCACGACGTGCTGAAGTTCGAGAACCGAGTGCGCTGTTACAACGAAGTCCGAGACTTCTTCTCAGAGACGTTGTGCCGTTGAAACCCACTAACCGCCACGCGCGTCGACGACCCAGGGGGGCCGCGGGGCAGAACCGGTAGCGGGCACTCGCTGCAAAGCCCTCAGCGACGACTCGGCACGGAATCAGCATAGGCGTCCCCGCGGGAGTGCCACTTCCAGGCAGTCTTGACGATTCCGTCGAGGTCTTTGTATGACGCCTGCCAGCCGAGTTCTTGGCCGGCGAGACTTGGGTCTGCAACCAGGATCGGCGGATCTCCGGCCCGCCGATCCATCTCAATCGCCGGCACCTGCCGACCACTCACCGACTCCACCGAGTTGAGCACCTCGCGGACCGAGCTGCCATGGCCCGTTCCCAGATTCAGAGCCATGACATCCCCTCCATCCCGCAGGTGGTCCAGAGCGAGCAGGTGTGCCCTTGCCAGGTCTTCCACATGGATGTAGTCGCGAACGGCGGTGCCGTCCGGGGTTGGGTAGTCGACACCGAAGATTCCAATCGCGGACTCGAGACCAAGCGCCGCCCTGATGGCCAGAGGGATCAGGTGCGTTTCAGGCTGGTGTACCTCACCGATCCGGCCTTCGGGATCCGCGCCGGACGCGTTGAAGTAGCGCAGCGCAACCCAGCGAAGCCCATAGGCCTGCCCATACCATGAGAGGACCCGCTCGACAAAGGCCTTCGATTCACCATATGGGTTGACGGGCTGTGGAGCTTGTTGCTCCGTGATCGGAACGTGTTCCGGAATGCCATACACCGCACATGTGGACGAGAAGACAATGTGCTTCACTCCGCAGTCGAGCATGGCTGCAAGGAGGTTCAGCGTATTGACCACGTTTGACTGGAAGTACATTCGGGGGACGACGACCGACTCACCCACGTAGGCCTTGGCGGCGAAGTGGATGACGGCGTCGACAGAATGTCTACGCAGAGCTGCCGCAATCTGCTCCCGATCAGCCAGCGAC
The DNA here is from genome assembly GCA_035653255.1 of Chloroflexota bacterium. GTDB lineage: Bacteria > Chloroflexota > UBA5177 > UBA5177 > JAJPKF01 > DASRCF01. The sequence goes on along the minus strand of DASRCF010000110.1, from coordinate 13,781 downwards.
CCCTCAACGAGTGGGCCCCACCGGACCGAATCGCGGTGGCCCGTGCTCAGGTCGTCGAATGCCACTGGCTCCATGCCGGCCTCGGAAAGTGCTTTGGCCGTGTGACTGCCGATATATCCTGCTCCGCCCGTGACCAGAATAGTCATAGGAATCGACTCCACTTAAGATTCCGCATGTCCGCCGGCGAGCCCCTTCTCGAGAAAGCAGTCACTGCGCCTCCGCGGACACGCGTCGCGAGCCGGCATTCATGCCTGAAAGGGCTGTGATAGACGAATCGGCAAAGGAGATAAGATCGATTCCCATTTCCGAGATCGCCGCTTTTAGTCTCGGGCTGCAGAGCGTCTCGACCTCGAGGGCTCGCTCTGCCCGGTATGAGCTCGCCAAACCGTCATCGAATCCTGGGTGGCAGCCAACCTCGGTGATTCCAGGTGGGAGACTCCGAATCAGCCGCTCCAAGGAAGCTGAAGTGATGAGCTCCGGCCACGGCTCACCGTCGTCGCTCTGACCATAAAAATCGCCGACATACCGAATTCCGTCGACAAAGTCGCGCACCGGCACACCCAGCTCCCGTGCGACGCGGAGGACGACTGACTTGACCGGCTCCTCTCGGTGGGCGTGCTGATGACTGTCGAGGTGAGTCGGCTCGCTTCCCACCAGCTCCCGAAATTGGTGTAGCTGGCCCTGAATCTCGCGGCGCACCGCCTCAACGTCGTCAACCGGAACCACCTGGTACCTTGATCGCCATTCGCCGTCCCGAAACTCCCACTCGAACAGATCAAGATGAAGCCCCAGGCTGAGCCGGGGCGACATCTTGGCATATGCTGCAGCCTCCGCCGCGGCCGGGTAACGAACCATGAGGCTGGCACTCGTGACGACGCCTCCCTCGTGGGCCTCTACTACCCCTCGGTTGACACCCGCAGAAAGGCCAAAGTCATCGGCATTGACGACGAGTCGGGGGCGACTAGCGGGTACCATCGCCGACCTCAGAGATGTCGAAGTGACCGATGGGGACGGTCCTCACCCACTGCGGTTCAAGGTCCACGAAATCTTCCCAGCCATAGAGTGGCGACGGGCGTCGACCGCTTCAGATCGCGTGGCTGCCAGAGAAGTGCACCGAAGAGGCTCATGCGGGAGCCTCGAGCTCGCGTCTCAGATCTGTGTCCGGACCCATCGCGACGCGTTCCAACCTGTATTGGTTGTTGGGTGGCAGGTGAAAAGGACCACCACCGTATAGGCAGGCGGCAGCGTAACCGAAATCCTTCGCAAGCTGCCTCGTCTTCTCTGAGTCAGTTCCGGCGTCACCGTAGGGGTATGAGAGGAGGTCAACAGCTTTTCCCAAGCCGTCTTCGAGCACAGCCTTGGACCGTTCCAGCTCGGCCACCAACTCCGGCGTCGAGAGGTCAGAGAATGGACGGTGTGAAACGCCATGGGACTGCACTGAGACTCCTCGACGCTCAAGCTCTTGCAATTCCTCCCAATCGCAGATGACTTCTTTCGGCGCCCACCCCTCCGGTTCGAATGAGTTATAGCCGCCAATGAAGGCGGTCGGAACAAAAAGCACAGCCGGGTAGCCGAAAGATTCGAGGATGGGGAGCGCAACGTCGACCATCGATCGGTAGCCGTCGTCGAAGGTGAGCAGGACCGTCCGCTCGTCCAGGGTGTCGGGGTGCGCCAAACCCTGCAGAAGCTGGATGTGGCTGATAGTGTGCCACCCCCGGGTCCGAAGATGCTGCAGCTGCTCCGTGAACGTAGCTTCGGGAATATAGAACCAGGTGTTCCAATCTCGTACCGACGACTCCCCCACGGAGTGGAAGGCCAAGATGGCCAGCCTGCGCTTGGCTGCCGGAACGTTCACCCACGTACGCTCATGTGCATCTTCTGGGACTCATGCCCCTGCGAACTCCAGCACACGCGACACTACGACCCCAGCATCGAAGTACGCCTCGGCGAGCCCTCGCGCAAGGTCGCACTGCCGTTGGTAGTCCGTTGCTACCAGCTCCAGGTAGGAAACTGCCTCGTGCAGGTCTCGGAAGCGAAATAAGCCGGCGTCGTGCGGCAGGAAGCGGCTCTCGCCCGTATGCTGGACGACTGCCGGTTTGCCACTGGCAAGGTAGCAGAGGGTCCGGTCGCTGATCCACGCATTCTGCCAGATCACGCATGAGGGTTTGGCACAGCTGAACTCACCGAGGGAGCATTGCACGTACCGCTGATAGTCCCAAGGGGTGTGACTCACCTGGTAGGAGTGCTTCACCCTCCAGCCGCACCCCTCGAGCTCCTCTCGTTCCTCGTCCGTGTCGAAGCAGAGCGCCAGCTCAAGGGCCTGCCCGGAGCAGCGGGGCAGCTCCAGGAACGGCAGGAAGCCGCTTCGCTTGTCGTTTCGGAAGAGCCTGCCCTCGTGCTCGATCCAGTCTTCATCGCCGTACCAATGAGAGACGGTTGTAAACGCGGCGTCGGGTCCGGCCTCGTGCATCGGCCACCAATCGAGGGCAACACAAGGGGGAGTGTACAGCCACTTTAGCCCAAGATCCGGAAACGGAGCCCCCGACTGTCCAACCGTTTCGCCCATGGAGAAGTACACCGTGTGCGGCGCCAAACGAATGTGCCCCTGACTGACCCACATTTGCAGCAGACCAGGATCCGTATCAATGAGCGCCGTCCGATGAAAGCGACCCACGGTTGCCGAGTGCATCTTGGGATACAGGTTCAACAAGACATCGCTCCCGACTGCCACCTCGATATCCACGCTTGGTTCGGCCGTAGGAACAGTCGAGCCGTGTGAGCAGAGAGCGATGCTATCGCCGAGGCCGTATGGTTCAAGCACACAGCGCAATACTTTGAAGCGATCCTCGGTGTCATGGGCCGGTGCGCCTTCCTCAACCTGTTCGAGCCAGATGACCTGATAGCCCAGTTTGCGCAGGCCGAGGGCCCAGTTCAGATAGACCCAGATGTGCCCACCCTGCGGGTAATAGAGGCAGTCGGCTCCAAGACAGACGGTCGCGCTCATCTCGAAACGCTCTTGATCAACGGCTCTTTCTCCGAAACTCGACCCCGAAGCTAGCGCTTCATCCCGGCGCCACTGCGGGCTATGAACAGTTTCTGCTGCTGGCCGCCGACCTTCTCGGGCAAGGGGAAGACCTGACAGGAGATCCCGAGCTCCCGGTAGATTGCCTGGTAGTCGTGGACCCATACATGCTCGGCAACATCCCCGGTCCACCGCTCGCTCCAATCGAGGTTCACAATCCAGCGGGCCACAGAAGCGAGACGCCGAAGCACATCCCGGACAACACTCTCAGGGTGATGCAGGAGCACTTCGATGGCAACGGCGGTGTCAAAGTCGTGACCCGGCAACGGGCGCGTCGAATACAAGTCGTACTGCTGAAAGCTGACGTTCGGACAATCGTCGCAGAGATTCCTGGCCTGGTTGATTTGATGGGGGCTGAGGTCGACCGCAATGATCCGTCCCTGCGGATACGCCTGAGCGAGTAGGCGCGTTATCCTACCGAAGCCGCATCCCAGTTCCAATACTCGGCCGATCGGCACCCCCACGTCGACCAAGGTTTCGAGTAGGAATTGCTCCTGGGTCTTGTAGTAGTCGGTCTGAAGTCGTTCCTCTTGGACGTACGATTTACCCCGTGTGAGCCAGTACTCATTCACGTCAAAATCGTCGCGAGCGGTTGGGTTCTTTGTTGTCATGTCAATGCCTCAAAGCGCGACGGCGACTCGATGCACCCAGGTACCTATGAACGGCCTCCTTGTACACCTCAAGCAGCCTGTCGGTGAGCGCGTGTATGTTGTAGTTCCTTTCTACGTACTGTCTGCCTCTTCGACCCATCTCTGACCACCTTTCCGGATGCTGCACCAGGTCCGTGAGGGCGTCAGTCAATGCGTCCACGTCGCGCTCCGGCACAAGGAGGCCAGATTCCCCAGGGACCATACCCTCGGGCAAGGCTCCGTGCCTTGTTGCGATCACCGGGAGTCCACTTGCCTGGACCTCTTGAAGGACCAGTCCTTGTCCTTCTTGGTCCCCGTGCACAGTCACGCTGGAGAGGACGAATATGTGAGCCTGTGCCATCATCCGTCGCACAAATGCTCCGGTCTGAGCGCCGTGGAGGGTGACCACCTCATTAAGCCCCAATTCCTGGATTAGCCGCTCAAGCCTGCCCCTATCGGAGCCTTCACCTATGATGTCGTACTGCACCCGCGGATACGTCCGATGGAGGGCCGCCACTGCTCGTAGGGCGTATTCCAAGCCCTTGATCTCCTCCAGTCGCGCAACTGTGAGGATGTTGATGTGACCGTCATCGGCCCGCCTTCGTTCACGGAATGGGAAGTCCGAAGGATCGAGGCCGACCGGCACCTTATGGAGCTTATCCTTTGGACAACCGAGCGCCTCCAATCTTCCCCTGGTATAGTCGCTGTTTACCGTTATGGCGTCCGCACTCTCAAATAGCCGGCTGTAAACTCCGGGCCCATGTTGCCGAGGCCACGACGAGAAGTCGTATCCATGGAAGCTCACCACCAGCGGTGCACTCCAGAGCTGTCGCGCGAATCTGAAGGCGTTGCCCGCTGGTCCGAAGTGCGCGTGTAGCACGTCGTATCGAACGTGCCGGCGACAAAGTGCAGCCAGGCGATACAGGGCCGACAGGCTTGAGGCTTGGTAGCCGTAGTGGGCCGGGCTGAGTGCCTGGACGGTCAAGCCCGGCGCCGTAGTCAGGCATCGAGCCAAGGAGGGTGCGGCCCGGAGTACTCGAGAGAGGTTAGAGATTCTCGTATCACTTCCCGGGATCCAGGTGTGATCGGTGATCGGCCAAACCGGCATCTCCCAATAGCCCGCGGCCGGCGGCATCTCCATGTATGTGGTGCGCTGTAGGAGGCCGTAATTCTGCACTTCGGGGTGGCTCACCTCATCCTCTCCCGGCCAGTCGGCGTAAATATCGACCGTGTGCCCTCTATCCAACAAACCGGTGATCTGACGAAGGACGAAGGTCTCGGAGATGACGGGAAAGTAGTTGAGAAGAATGGCGATGCGCACTGGTCGAGATCTACAAAATCCCGGAGTCTGCCAGCAAGTGGCTGAGCGTCTTGCGCGAATCGAAGTATTCTTCTGCGATCTCCCGCGCAGCTTCGGAGTGAAGAGTATAGTTTTCTCGTACGGACTTCAAAGCTTCGGCGGCCTCTTCCACCGTGTTAACCGCGAACAGTCCCTGTCCGGTCGGAAGGACATCCTCAAAGCCTGTCGCTTGAAGGACGGCGGGACGCCCAGCCGCGAGGTAGCACGCCGATCGGTCGCTGAACCATCCACTGTGGGTTCTCACGTATCCTCCCTTGGCGCAGCTAAACTCGCCCAGGGAGCCCGAAACATACTTGCGGAACTCTTCTGGAGTCGACACCACGTCGGAGCTGTCGATGATCCAGCCGCGGCTCTGGAGGAAGCGGTGATCTGGGTCTTCGGCACCAATGTTGAGCGCCAGCTCCAGGGGCTCTTCCGCCAAACGCGGCAGCTCGACAAACCTCCGTAGCTCTTCCGACTTCGGCCCTAGTAACTGTCCGGCAAACACAAGATAGCCGTAGCCACGCCAATCCGCGACCGTTGTAAATCGGTCGCGCCGAATACCATCACCCGCCGGCCACCAATCCAGGATCACCGGATTCCACAGCGGACGCCATTGGATCCCCAACGTGGGGATGGCGCAGCGGGAGGTGCCGATATTGGCCCCGACGGTGTAGTAGATGTCATGATGGCCGAAAATCTCCTCGGCACTACTCTCTGCTGCCCAGAGGTGAGTGTAGGCGGGATCGGCCTCCAGAAGGATCCGCGGTCTCACCTTCTCTATGAGGGGGTACGGCTGGGGATGATAATTCGCCATCAGAGTGATAACACCGGCGGCGTCATCGGCTGCTCGGGCTACTTCAGAGGTATCGAGCCCGTAGAGCGACCTGACCTCCGATTCAAAGATGAGTGCGGACTGGCGGGGGTGCCACCAGCGTTCCACCGTTTCAGCGAAATAGCGAACCAAGGGATCAGTCGCCTCGTCTGGATCAACATTCAAGAATTCGAGGAATATCACGTGGTGACCCAGGCGCTCCAAGCCATGGAGCCATTGCAGGATCCGCATCGCGTGGCCGCCACGGCCTACGACGGCCGGCCCCGCCAATTCCTCAATAACGAAAAGCGTCGCCGTTATTCCGGGCTCCCATTCGGGGTCCGAACCAAGCCGTGGCCAAGCCCACTGATGGAAAACGGCCTGACATCTACAGCTTCCAGGCCCACGTGAACTCGGGAGTCGCAGAGTGTTTCCATCTCCAGCATCTGCTCGCGCCCGGAGCGATCACTCTCGATCTGGTTCACGATGACCTTGACCACCGGCAACCATGGCTACCTGATCCCGTGATCATCCCACCCCTACCTCGCCCAGCAGACCTGCTAGCACCTTCTCAGCGCCAAAGTACTCGTGGGCCAGCTCTCGCGCAGCTTGGCTATGGCTCTGGTACTCGCCGGCGATCGTATCGAACGCACTCAGGATATCCTCCATCGACTGAAACGCAAAGAGGCCCTCACCCGTCGGCAACACCTGCTCGAACCCTGTGCTCTGGGTCACTACCGGCTTCCCGGCCGCTAGATAGCAGGCGCTCCGATCGCTGAACCAGCCGCTTCGTAGGCGAACGTTCTGATCCTTGGCAACGGTAAATTCTCCTCGCGACTCGCAGATGTATCGGTGATATGGCATCGTCTCTAACGACAGGTTGGTCGCATCAGTTAGGACCCACCCATTCCCGACCAGCAGGCTCCTGGCGTCGGCGTCGATCTGTGACAGAGCCAGCTCCAGACACTGTGGGGTGCGGCTGGGGAGGTCAAGAAATCTCATGAACTCGTGGTGTTTGCTCCAGTAGTAGGTGTCGCCGTTCCACTCGATGTCCTTTCCGGATTGCTGCCAGTTTCCGATGGTCGTGAAGCGGCCATCTTGTGCGACGGATGACGCCGAGTGCCACCAGCTCAACACCACGGGCTGCCGAGTCGGCCTGTACCGGAACTGGCCAAGAGGCACCTTGCAATCTGCTCGACCCACATTCTCGCCAAACGTGAAATGGTGGGTATGAGCGGCAAGGAGGTCGATCGTAAACGAGCGTCCCTGCGCCACCTCGATCTCCGGCAGAACGGGATCGGTCTCTAGATATATCCGTACCGGCACCCGCATGTGCTCATCGCACAGAACAGTTGTGCCGGTCAGATTGACCAGAACGTCAGCCCGCTCCCATATGTTGGAGAGGCGTGGAGATAAGGGCCCATAAAGGGTGCCGTCCACCCCCGAGCGGTACGCCCACCGGTCCGGCATCGCACACCATGCCATCTGCCGGCCGATGTACTCGACCGCGTAGCTGCAGTCCTCTGTAACCGCGCATTGCACGGGATCATACGCCCAGTCGCCCGTATCCTCGACGTAATACACCTCGTATCCGAGGCGATGAAATCCTTCCAAGTAATGCAGTACCTGCCAGGCAATGCCCGCGAAAGGCGTGCGTCCCATCATGCCCAGTACCACCACAACACCCTTGTGCTTAGGGGACATTCGCCGTGAGCGATCCTAGAAGGCATTCCGGCCAGTCAATATTGCGATCGGACGGCCGTCCGCGTACGAAATACTCTGTTCCCAGGTAGGCGGCGCATAGGTCATCGGGCAGGGCGTGGAAGAGATGGTGAGTGCCGATCTGGCTGCGATATGCCCCCACCGCGCGCAGCTTGGCGCTCAGGAAGGGACCGACATCCAGGACCGTCGAGACCGTGCCAATGGGAACACCGAAGTCGGTCGGCTCTAGCCCCCAAAGCTCGATGCCCAAGCCACGGGCTTGCGCAGCCCTTGATAGCTCCATCAGAAGCGTCTCTGGCCATGTGGCGTAGTAAAGCCCAGGGGTAATGCCCTCGCCGGCGAGGGCATCGAGTGCCGCCACGGTCCGGTCGTGGACTGCAATATGATCCGGGTGCCAGTATAGGCCTTCCGGGCCAAACGTAATCACAACATCCGGCCGCCACTGCCTGATGCGCTGAACCAGTTCCGTCCGCATGGCACCCTTGTCGATCCACGCCAGCTCGCCGTCGGGGTAGTCCAGGCATTCGACGACCTGCACGCCCAGCGCATCGGCAGCCTCTTGCAGCTCGGCCGCTCGCACCATGCCGAGAGTTTCACGGGTGGCGATGTCTCGTTGGGCGATGGGCCCAGATTCACCTCGGGTCATGCAGAGGAGAACAACTCTTGCCCCAGCCGCAGCCAAACCGGCGAGCGTTCCCCCCGCCACGAGGGACTCGTCGTCGGGATGGGCAAACACCGCCAGCACGACCTCAGGCGTCATGCCGTCCTCCGTCTTCGGTTGGCGAGCAGTGAAGAGTAGAGCGTCTCGTACTCGGTAACCATGCGCCGGTACCCAAAGCGCGCTACTGCCTCCTCTCGGATCCGAGCGCGATCCAAGCTGCATACTTCAGGGACCAAAGACACCAAAGAGTTCAGATCGTCGGCGTAGTATCCTGTAACCCCCATATCCACGATCTCGGGGACAGCACCGCGGCCATATGCCAGCACCGGGGTTCCACATGCCATTGCCTCGACCATCACCAATCCGAAGGGCTCTGGAGCCGACAGCGGGTAGATCAGAGCGGCCGCGCCGGCAAGTAGCGTATTTCGTTGCTCGGCGTTCACCGGGCCGACGTACTCGATGTGCCCTCCGTCTACCAGCGGGGCAATATGTTGCCTGAAATAGTCGTCGCCCGGTCCGGCCATCACAAGCTTCAGCCCGGCGGCACGCGCAATGTGCACTGCCTCCACAGGTCCTTTATCCGGGATGAGCCTGCCGAGGAAGAGGAGGTAGTCGCCCCGTTCTCCGTTGAATGGAAAGGCTTCCGCGTCGACGCCGTGGTGGATGATGGGCATGCGCTGCAACCCGCAAAACAGATTGCACTGGAAACGCGAAACCGCCGTGATATGTGCTTCCGGGTAGCGAGCGTACATCCGTATAACATCTGGGTCCGGAAGGGTGTGGTACGTGTGCACCACCCGCGTATCGACTAGGCGGGTGAACGGAAGCGCGTAGTGATACACATGGCTGTGAATGACGTCGAACTGATGGGCTCGCTCAAACGCGGCCGCGGCATGCATGACCTCATGGAACTCATAGTTCCAGAGACTATCGTCGTGCTCATAACCTCGAGGGTATACGGCGTGGAGGGTTGCCGACGTCTCTGAGTCGCCGCTCGCGAAAAGCGTCACGGCGTGTCCACGGCGCACCAACTCTTCCGTCAGCAACCAAACGAGCTGCTCGATGGAATCCTGACTGTCTTGTCTGACCGGTCCGGCAATAGGCGCCAGCTGGGCAATCCGTAGACGTTCAACCACTGGTCGCTTCTCCGTCTAACTGGCGCCAAATGGACTCTAGCTTCCTGAGAGCCCAGCTGACTTTGGACTCGTCACGGCAATACTCCACAGACCATCCAAGCTCCAGGAGCGGGTTGACAATTTCACACTGGCTCAGGGTTCGCCAAAATGCGGGCAGGTTAACGGGGCTGCCGGCGGCCCTTTGATATTCGTCGAGATAGACCTCGACGAGATGACGCTTATCGGTCCCCCAGCCGGAGAGCAGCCGCGAAAGCTCCCACTGGGGGAGGCCAATTGCCGCCAGCTCCCAGTCGACCAGTCGAATTCGCCCTCCGCTCTGAATCAGGATGTTATGGACGAAGATGTCGCCGTGGACAAGTGCGCGAGGCTGCCGAACCAACTGCCTGACAACGGCATTGAACCCGACCATCAGGCCATCGAAACGCACGAGAGCTTCCTCCGCACCGGCCAGATGCAGGTTCCGGCGCGCCGTCCTCACCGCCGTTTCGTAATACCACCGCCCGAGCTCGGGGAGGCAGCCGAACTGGCGTAGCTCTGCCTCACGCTCCAGGTAGGTGCCGTGAAGCCGTCCTAGACTCCGAGCCGCTGCAAGATAATCTTCCCAGTCGCCATCGTCCAGCGTCCACCCACGGACCTCCTCGAGGAAGAGCCAGTATTGAGCCTCTTCGTGGTTGTACAGAGAAGCGTAGAGCACCGGCGCTCCAAATCTCGCGTTCGGCACCACGCGCTGGTAGATCAACACCTCCTGTCGTCCCCCGCCTGGCCGGGCGGCGGGGTCTAGCCTCTTGAAGATGACGGGCAGTTCGTCCCCTGTCTCAAGTCGCACGCTTAGCCGCTCAATTGGGTGAGTGCTGCGCTCATTGAGTGGCTGACTAGTTATCTCGACAATGCGTACCGGCCGATCAAGGTGTACAGCTAGGCCTTCTTCAAGCACGGATTGAGGAGTTCGTTCACACGTCGCATCGGAGGTCGCAAGCATCATCCTACGAGCACTTCCTTGTCGCGCCGGAGACCCGCCGACTGGATGTCGTAGAACTCCGCGTACAGGCCATCCCGGCGCAGGAGCTCTTCGTGGGTGCCGCACTCTACCAGCCGGCCCGCATCGAGGACCAGAATCTGATCGGCGCGTCTGACGGTCGACAGGCGGTGAGCGATGATGAACGTGGTCCGGCCCATCATCAGGCGGTCGAGCGCGTCGAGGATCACGAGCTCGGTTCGAGAGTCCACCGACGAGGTCGGCTCGTCAAGGATCAACACCGGCGAGTCCTTGAGGAAGGCGCGGGCTACCGATATTCTTTGACGCTCCCCACCCGACAGACGCATGCCTCGCTGCCCTATCAGGCTGTCGTAGCCTTCCGGCAGCTCGGCTATGAACTCATGGGCCCCGGCAGCCACCGCCGCGGCGACGATGTGCTCCCGCAAGGCGTCCGGTCTGCCGTAGGCGATGTTCTCCGCCACGCTGCTCGAGAAGAGCATCGGCTCCTGGATCACGAGCGCGATGTTATCTCGAAGTGTCTGGATGGTCAGATCGCGAAGGTCGAGACCGTCGAGGGTAACGCGTCCAGACGTCGGGTCGTAGAAGCGGCAGAGGAGATTCGAGAGCGTCGTCTTTCCCGCGCCGGTCGGTCCAACTATCGCCACCACCTCTCCAGCTGCGACTTCGAAGCTGATGTCGTGCAGTACCGGTGGCCCTCCCGGGTAGCCGAAGGAGACGCCTTCCATGGTCACCGCGCCACGTGCTCGTCTCAGCGAGACGGCCGCAGGTCGCTCGGTTACGTCGGGTTCCTCGTCGAGCACCTCAACCGTTCGCTCGGCACTCGCAAGGGACATCTGCATATCCGTCAACGTCTCGCCTACTGTTCCCAGCGGCCCCTGGAGCTGGCTGACATACGACTGGATCACCACGAAGTCGCCGATAGTGATCCTGCCATGGATGACCTCCACGGCGGCAATCAACAGGACGATGGCGCGGTTGACCTGACCAATGAACGACAGTCCCGTTCCAAACAAATCCTCTTTGACCTGAAGCACAAGCTTCGCCCGTAGCGTCTTGCGGCTCTGCTCTTCAAACCTCCGGCTCTCACGCTCCTCCTGTCCAAATGCCTTGACCACCTTCAGGGCTGAAAGGACTTCCTGGGCAATCGACGAGGCACCGGCGTCGAACGCCTTAATCTGCTTGGACCGTGCTTTGAACTGCCTGGACACGGTGCCGATCAGGACGTACATCAGTGGAGCGGACACGACTGACACCACTGCTAGAAGTGGATCGATCCCGAGCAGTATCACAAACATGCCGACGAAACTGATGACCGACGTCATGATGTGGCGGAAGTTTCCCCACAGCATCGTGCTGATGAACTCGGTGTCGGTCTCGATTCGATAGAGCGAGTCGCCGATCGCGTGTCGGTCGTGATAGGAGAAGGACAGCCGCTGCAAATGTCGAAAGAGGTCCGTCCTGAAGTCGACCACCAAGCCTCGATTGACGCTGTTCTTCATGTAGTCGCTGCCGATCGACATCGCGCTCTGGAGGAGGCCCAGTGCGACGCCGGCCAGGAGTGCAAAGGCGGCGATGGCCACTCGATTTCCTGAAAGGAACGGAAGCACCGCGGTGATGAATCCGGGCAGGGGCTTGTGCCCGAAGCCGCTGTCGATAAGGAACTTGAAGGGCCAGGGGCCGAGGAGTCCCCATAGGCTTTGGAGTACCGCGAAGCCCACGACCGCCACCATGAAAAGCTTGTAGGGAAGGATGTACCCTACCAAGCGACGGTAAATGTCGAACCGGAAATAGCGGCTGATACGTCCGCCCTTGACCTCAGACGCGTGGCGGATCACTGGCCGACTCCATCCTCATCTGGGCTAGAGGTACGTGGTTCCAAGTGAATGGAGACGGGTTCAGGCAGAACGTTCATAATCTCTTCAAGGGCGAGTCTCACCGATGCCTAGTCGACCACATAGGCTGACTAGCCAGCAGCTACGTTGCCGAGGCCGCGAGCATCAGGCCAGGCAGCCTTCCGCAGCCGCACAATTGCCAGGGGAAGCCAGCCGCCGTTGGGGAATAAATCCCCAATGTGAGGCCGGTGGGCCGAGTGATGCCGCTTGTGAGGCTCCGCATGGCGCAATATGTCACGGGCCTACTGCTCCGATCGTTGTAAGGCGCCCAAGGCGGTCAGTACGGCACCCATGCTGGCCGAGAGGTCGCGCACCATGTGGAATGCGAAGAACCCGACCAGCACGGCCAGGCACGCGGCGGCGACCCAGGACGCCGAGAATCCGGCAGCCACACTCAGAATCAAGAGGACTCCGATGAAGGTCAAGCCGCCGAAGGACGGGACCGGCCACGCCCGAAATCGGAACAGCTGTTTCCCTGCCCTATGCTCCTCAAGAGCCATCTTGACCCGAGCGCATCCTAGGAGCCCGGCACATACTTGAAGATCCCACGCATCAAACTGGCCGCCTGGTCGAGCAGGTAGCCCCTTACGCTTCACTCGATCGAGCAGGTTTACCATTATGTTCTCCGGCATTTCCCACGTTTCTCTCCACAAATCAAGAACGTGGATGGCTGGAAGTGCGGGCGACACCCCGCGTTGGGCTCTGGCGCCGAGCCGCCACAGGGTGAGACCATAACGGATTCGGCCCCAAAGCCGAGCCATGGGCTGGAGGACGTGCAACGTCGCGGTCGTGGCGATCATGCCCCGTCTGCTCCACCCGCTCGCATCTTGAAAGGACCCACGAGAGGCGCTCAACACAGCTTGAAGAAGCTGAATTGCGCCCGCCAGTGCTAGCAGCGGCAGCGCCACGAGGAGTGGATGCCAGAGGAGAGCCAGCAGACTCAGTCCGCCGAGAAATGCGGTGAGGAGGTTCCATTCAGGCATCAGGGGCAGCGATGCGATGCGGCCTGGGGCAGGCTCATAGATGGATTGAAACGGTGCCATGCCCCAGACCCCGCCATACACGCGAGCACGAAATGAGGGCAGGGCCCGAGTTGGCCCGGCGCCGTATATCCTGCCGTTCCAGCTGACATGACCAAGGGCGTTGTATCGTTCCGGCCACTTGGCCTCGAGCAAGGCTTCAGCGCGCCCATATCCCATTTGTTGCTTCCAATAGGCCTTGATGGAATTTCTCCGATGATGCCACACCATGGCTGCCGGGCTATAGCCGATGGTCCAGCCCGCATCCTGCAGTCGCCAGCACATGTCGACGTCATCCCCGGCGATCCGGAACCGCCGGTCGAATCCCTCGATCTGTTTAAGGCATGAGGTCCTGACCGCCAAATTACATCCGGGTATGTGCTCCGCAAGAGTGTCGGTCAGCAGGACATGAATGGGGCCGCCTGGGGCGTTTGCTACACACTGCGCGATCCGGCCGTCCGTTGTCGGAGCAATGTTTGGTCCTCCAATG